>DATAEK010000015.1:0-14090 GCA_036258055.1 Vicinamibacterales bacterium | reverse complement strand
TGTGGCACGAGCCTCGTTGACCTCGATGAAGCCGCGTGGGTTGATTGCCACGCGTGTCCTGTCCAATCCCGGCACGTTCGAGTTCGGACGACGGCCGACGCACACGAGAACGCGATCGAAGGTCCGTTCCTTCGGCATCCCTTCGGGCACCTGTCCTTCGAACACGACACGAATTCCGTCGCCGGCCTCTTTCATCGACACGACCTTCGTGTTGAGGAGGACACCCTCGCTGATCGACTCGATCCGGCGCGTCAGGATGTTCACGAGATCGCGATCCGCACCCGGCAAGAGCCCTGGCGTCATCTCGACGATGGTGACCTTCGAGCCGAGCGCGGCGTACACGCTGCCCAGCTCGAGCCCGATGTACCCGCCGCCCACGACGAGCAGCGACTTGGGAATGTCAGGCAGATCCAACGCGGCTGTGGAATCCATCACGCGCGGGCTGTCAATCGAGAGACCGGGCACCGTCGAAGGACGCGAGCCGGTCGCAATGACAGCGTGCTCGAAGGTGAGGATGTCGGGGTCCGATGAGCCCTTCCGCGCGATCTCCACGGAGTGGGCATCACGGAACGTGGCGTGCCCTTGTATGTAGTTGATCTTGCGCATCCGGCCGACCTGACCGACGCCGCTCGTCAGCTGCGCAACCACCTTGTTCTTGAACGCGCGTACGCGCTCGACGTCGATCGACGGCGCACCGAACGACACGCCCCACGCTTCGGCGTGGTGCGCCTCGTCGATGACCTTCGCGATGTGCAGGAGCGCCTTGGACGGGATGCAGCCGCGATAGAGACACACGCCGCCGGGATTGTCCGCGGGATCGACGAGCGCGACCTGCATGCCGCGGTCGGCCGCGTAGAATGCCGCGGCGTAGCCGCCCGGGCCGGCGCCAATGACGGCAAGTTGTGTTGATGAAGGCATAGAGACATGGGTGACCCGCGGCTGCTCGACGCGGGCCGGAGGATTCCGCGACGGGTCGGGCTAGAGTGCCATGACGAACGGTTGCTCGAAAGCCTCCGCGATCCATCTCAGGAATCGGGCGGCATCCGCACCGTCGATCACCCGGTGGTCGTACGAAAGCGACAGCGGCAGCATCGGCTTGGCCTCGAACGACTGCCCGTTCCAGATTGGCTCGAATCCGCCACGCGACATCCCGAGAATCGCGACCTCGGGCCAGTTCACGATCGGCGTGAACGCGGTGCCACCGATCCCTCCGAGGTTCGTAATCGTGAAGCCGCCTCCCGACATCTCGTCGAGTGAGAGCTTTCCGGCGCGCGCCTTCTCGGACGCTTTCGCCAGCTCCACGGACAGCGCGACGATCCCTTTGCGATCGACATCGCGGATGACTGGCACGAGCAGTCCCCGCTCGGTGTCTACAGCCACGCCGATGTGAACCGACTTCTTATAGACGATCTCGTTCTTGGCGGTGTCGATTGACGCGTTGAACTGCGGGAAGCGTCTGAGGGCGGCGTCGACGATCTTCAGGGCGACAGCCGTGACCGTGAGCTTGCCGCCCGCTTTCTCTGCCTGCGCCGAGTACTGCTTCCGCAGCGCTTCGATCGCGGTGATGTCCGCCTTGTCGTGCTGCGTGACGTGCGGAATGGTGTTCCACGCGTGGCTGAGGTGCGCCGCCGTCTTCCGGCGGATGTTGCTCATCGGCTTGCGTTCGACGTCGCCCCATTTGGCGAAGTCGGGCAGCGCTACCGCCGGTGCGGATCCGCCTGACGCGAGCGCGCTGCGGACGTACGCCTGCACGTCTTCAGGACTGATCCGGCCTCCGGGCCCGCTGCCGGGAACGCTGTGAATGTCCACACCGAGCTCACGCGCCAGGCGCCGTACCGACGGGGCCGCGGGCGCAGCGACGGCCGGTTCCTGCGGTTCGGGCTGCGGTGGCGGCGTGGCTCTGGTGCCGCGGCTGATCTCGACAACTTCTCCGCGTCGCTTGGGCACCGGCGCTTCCAGTGGCGTCTGCGCCTCCGGCTGCTCCGCCCTTCCTCGATCCCGATCTTCTTCTCCGCGCGCCGCGCCCGTCCTTGCATCCTCAGCGGCAGCCGGTTCGGCCCCCTGACTGAGCCCGTCTTCCTCCGTGGCTGCAGCGGGCTGCGGCTTCGGCGTCTCCGCGGATGCTGGAGCTGCTTTCTTCGGCTCCGTCTTCGCGTCGGTCTTGGCTTTCACTTCGCTCTTGTCGCTCTTCTCCGTCTTTGTGCCTTTCGCGCCGCCATTGACCGTCAACACGACCTGCCCGACCTTGACCCGATCGCCCTGCTTCACCTTCACTTCGGCGACCGTTCCACTGACCGACGAGGGCACTTCGATGGTGGCCTTGTCGGTTTCGAGCTCCAGGACCGGCTGGTCCTTGTCGATGGTGTCACCGGCGGCGACGAGCACGCGGACGACATCGCCTGCGGTGACGTTCTCTCCGAGCTCGGGCAATGTGAATTCAGTAGCCATCAACTGTTCACCGGATTCGGCTTGTCGGCGTCGATTCCAAAGTCCTTGATCGCCTGCGCCACGACCTTCCGATCGATCTGTCCCTCTTGTGCGAGCTCGGCAAGCGTCGCGACAACAACGAAGCGGGCGTCGACTTCGAAGAATTGACGGAGCCCGGCACGATCGTCACTTCGGCCGAACCCGTCGGTGCCGAGGGCACGGACCCGGCGTGGCATCCAGCGGTCGAGCGATCCTGGCAGCACCTTCAGGTAATCGGACGCAGCCACGATGACGCCTGACGTGGTCTCGAGACACTGCCGAACGTATGGGACCTTTGGCGTTTCACCAGGGTGCAGCATGTTCCATCGATCCGCTGCGTGGCCATCGCGATAGAGCTCCTGATAACTGGTCACGCTCCACACGTCTGCTGCCACGTCGTATTTCTCCAGCAGCTTCTGCGCCGCGAGCACCTCGTTGAGAATCGCCCCGCTTCCGAGCAGTTGCGCCTTGTGCTTCGCGCTTCCGTTGTCGGCCGGCTTGCAGCGGTACAGCCCTTTCAGGATGCCTTCGCGCGCGCCTTGAGGCATAGCCGGCATCGGGTACTGCTCGTTCATCACGGTCAGGTAGTAGAAGATGCTCTCCTGCTCCTTGTACATCCTCCGGATGCCCTCCTGGATGATCACGCCGAGCTCGTACGCGAAGGCGGGATCGTAGGAGACGCAGTTTGGCACCGAGAGCGAGAACACGTGGCTGTGACCATCCTGATGCTGGAGACCCTCGCCGGCCAACGTCGTGCGGCCCGACGTCGCACCGAGCAGGAACCCGCGCACGCGCGAGTCGGCTCCGGCCCAGATCAGATCGGCGACGCGCTGGAAGCCGAACATGGAGTAGAAGATGAAGAACGGAATCGTGTTGACGCCGTGCGTCGCGTAGGCGGTTCCGGCGGCGATGAACGACGACATCGATCCCGCTTCAGTGATGCCTTCCTCGAGGATCTGCCCGTCCTGCGCCTCCTTGTAGTAGAGGAGGGTGTCCATGTCGACGGGCTCGTACTTCTGGCCGACGTGCGAGTAGATCCCGACCGCACGGAAGAGCGACTCCATCCCGAAGGTGCGCGCCTCGTCGGGCACGATCGGCCCGATCAGGTCTCCGATCTCCTTGTCGCGCAACAGCTTCGACAGCATCCGCACGAACACCATGGTGGTCGAGGCTTTACGCCCCTCGGTGCCCTTCGCGAACTCCTCGAAGAGTTCATCGAGCGGCGGATTGATCGACTCGGCCCGGACCGTCCGTGACGGAACGAACCCGCCGAGCGCGCGACGACGCTCGCGCAGATACTGGATTTCCGCGCTGTCATCTGGCGGCCGATAGAACGGGGCATCCGCGATCTCATCGTCCGAAATTGGAATGCCGAAGCGGGTACGGAACGTGCGGAGGTCCCCCTCGTTCATCTTCTTCTGCTGGTGGGTGACGTTCTTCCCCTCGCCAGCCTCACCGAGGCCGTAACCTTTGATCGTGCGTGCGAGCACGACGGTCGGCGCTCCCTGGTGCTCGACCGCGGCCTTGAACGCGTTGTAGACCTTCAGCGGATCATGTCCGCCGAGGCGCAGCTTCTTCAGCTGCTCGTCCGACAAGTGCCTGACCATGTCGAGCAGGCGCGGGTCAGTGCCGAAGAAATGCTCGCGCAGGTAGGCGCCGTCCTCGACCGTGTACTTCTGATACTGGCCGTCCACGATCTCGCCCATCCGCTTTGCGAGCAGGCCGTCGTGGTCGGCGGCGAGCAGCGGATCCCAGTCACTGCCCCACAGCACCTTGATGACGTTCCAGCCGGCGCCGCGGAAGATCGCTTCGAGCTCCTGGATGATCTGGCCGTTGCCGCGCACCGGGCCGTCGAGCCGCTGCAGGTTGCAGTTGACGACGAAGATCAGGTTGTCGAGCTTTTCGCGGGCGGCGAGGCTGATGGCGCCCAACGCTTCGGGTTCATCGGTTTCGCCGTCGCCGAGGAACGCCCACACTTTGCTGGCCGACGGCTTCTTCAGATTCCGATCTTCGAGGTAGCGGTTGAACCGCGCCTGGTAGATCGACATGATCGGACCAAGGCCCATCGAAACTGTTGGGAACTCCCAGAAGTCCGGCATCAGGAAGGGGTGCGGGTACGAGGACAGACCACCGCCCTTTTCCAGTTCCTGGCGGAAGTTCTGCAACTTTTCGACCGGGAGGCGTCCTTCGAGAAACGCCCGGGCGTAGATGCCCGGTGACGCGTGACCCTGGAAGTAAATGATGTCGCCGTCTCCGTCCTCGCCCTTCCCGCGGAAGAAGTGGTTGTACGCCACTTCGTACAGCGTCGCGGCGGAGGCGTAGGTGGAGATGTGGCCACCGATCCCGTCCGAGATCCGATTGGCGCGAACGACCATCGCCATCGCGTTCCAGCGCACGATGCTCTTGATCCGCCGTTCGATTTCCTGGCTGCCGGGAATCGGCGTCTGATCTTCGGGGCGAATGGTGTTGACGTAGGCGGTAACAGCCGTGAACGGCAGGCTCACGCCCGCCATCCGCGCGTGATGGCGTAAAGTGGCCAGCAGGCGCTGGATCCGGCCACGATCCCCCTGCTGAATCAGGTAGTCGAGCGACTCGAGCCATTCCCGTTGTTCGATCGCCTCGAGCTCAGAGGCGTCGCGGGGTGCGGTGTTCCTCATCTCGTATGAATCCCTCAGTCCTGTGTCCTACAATCTTTTATTCTAGTCCTCTCGCGCCACGTTCGACAACGCGGGCCGTCGCGTGCGCGTGCGTGAGCCGCTGAGTCGCCCAAACGTCACCTCCGGCGATCGGCGGCGGCCGACGTTCTGACGCGGGTGCACAACTGTAAATAACCATGAAAACCAGCGTGTTCGCTCTCTTCTCACTCGCTGTGATCTCGGCTGCCGTCCCGGTGGCCTTCTCAGGAGATGCCACCGTGCAACAGTCGCCCCTGCCGTCCGTGACCGAGCTTCGCACCATGACCGCGCGGTTCGCGCCCGCAGACATCGGCGCTGACATTTCCGCGCTTCCGGAAAACGAACGCAAGGCCCTCGCGAAGCTCGTGCAGGCCGCGCGGATCATGGACAGTCTGTTCCTGCGGCAGGTGTGGTCCGGAAACGACGCGATGCTGCTGCGGCTCGCGCGGGAAGCCGTCACCGGCAGCGGCCCGGCCCGCGCGGAAGCCGATGCGCGCCTGCACGCGTTTCTCGTCAACAAGGGCCCGTGGTCACGGCTCGATCACAATCGGTTTTTCGTGGCTGGCGCGCCACAAAAGCCCGAGGCCGCCAATTTCTATCCCGAGGGCGCCACGAAGGCGGAAATCCAGAAGTGGATCGACTCGCTGACCGGCGAGACGAAGACCGCCGCAACCGGATTCTTCACGACCATCCGCCGCGACGGCGACCAGTTCATCGTGGTGCCCTACGACGTCGAGTACCAGCCCGAGCTCGCCCACGCAGCGGCACTGCTGCGGGAAGCTGCCGCGCTGACGTCGCAACCCACGCTGAAGACGTTCCTGACCACCCGCGCGGATGCGTTTCTCTCGAACGACTACTACGCCAGCGACGTCGCATGGATGGAGCTCGACGCATCCATCGAGCCGACGATCGGACCGTACGAGGTGTACGAGGACGAATGGTTCAACTTCAAGGCCGCCTTCGAAGCGTTCATTACCATCCGAGACGATTCCGAAACGAAGAAGCTCGAATCGTTCGCCTTACATCTCCAGGAACTGGAGAATGCGCTGCCGATCGATCCGCAGTACCGCAATCCAAAGCTCGGTGCGCTCGCGCCGATCCGGGTCGTCAATGTCGTGTTGGCGGCAGGAGACGGGAATCGCGGCGTTCAGACAGCGGCCTACAACCTGCCCAACGACGAGCGGGTCGTCCGTGAAAAGGGAACGAAGCGGGTGATGCTGAAGAACATGCAGGACGCCAAGTTCAAGATCGCCCTCGTCCCGATCGCCAAAGTCGCCTTGCCCGCGGCCGCCCAGAAAGACATCTCGTTCGATGCGTTCTTCACCCACATCCTGATGCACGAGCTGATGCACGGTCTCGGACCGCACAACATCAGCGTTGGTGGCCGCGCGACGACCGTGCGACAGGAACTGAAGGAAACCTACAGCGCCATCGAAGAAGCAAAGGCGGACGTTTCAGGACTCTGGGCGCTGCAGCAGCTCGCGGATCGCAAACAGATTGATCCGGCCATCGCCCGCACGATGTACACCACGTTTCTGGCCTCCGCCTTCCGATCGATTCGTTTCGGAGTGAACGAAGCCCATGGCCGCGGCATTGCAATCCAGCTGAACTACCTCCTCGACGCCGGGGCGTTCAAGGCGAACTCTGACGGCACGTTTACTGTCGACAACGCGAAGATCGTGGAGGCGGTGACCGCGCTGACGCGCGAGATCATGACCCTGCAGGCCGAGGGGAGCTACGAGAAGGCCAAAGGGCTCATCGACCGCCTCGGCATCGTCAGGCCTCAGGTGCAGAAGGTGCTGGATCGGTTGACGGGCGTGCCGGTGGACATCGAGCCTCGTTTTACGACGGCCGCGTCGCTGGATCGCTAGTCACTTCCCGTCTCTCACCGCCCTGGCGGCGATGTCGGGCCGATCGCTGATGAGACCGTCCACGCCCCAGGCGAGCAGCCGCCGCATGTCCGCTTCGTCGTTGACGGTCCACACCTTGACGGGAAGACCGGCGCGGTGGGCATGCGCGATGAAGCGCGGCGTGACGATCGTCGTGGACCCCGCACGTTCGGGCACCTGAAACTCCGAGTACGCCGTCCGCCCGAGCGGCCACGCCACCCACGATCGATAGAGCGCCCACCGCGTCTCTTCCCGCGCGGCGCCGGTCTTGATCCCAGGTTCGCGTTCCCTCACGGCGTGAAGCACGCGCCAGCCGAAGGCTCCGAATGAGACTCGCTCCAGGGCGCCAGCCTCTCGAACCTCTCGAAGAGACCGCTCGGCCAGCTCGGGCTCATTGACCTTGAGCTCGATGATCAATCGGGCCTGCTGGTAACGGCGCAGAACCTCGCGCAGCGTCGGCACGCCAATGCCGCTCCCGCGAAAGGGAAACAGGCTGGCACGGTCCGGGTCTGCCGATCGGAACTGGTAGCCGGCATCGAGCCGCGCGAGCTCGTCGGCGGTGTGATCCCGCAATCGCCCGCGCCCGTTCGTGGTCCGCTCCAGGGTGTCGTCGTGGTGGACGACAACGACGCCGTCTCTGGACAGGTGAACGTCGAACTCGAGGCCGTCCGCGCCCAGTGACATCCCGTGGTCGAACGCGGCGATGGTGTTCTCGGGTCGCAACGCGGCGCCGCCGCGGTGCGCGTAAACAAGCGGCCTGGCCTGGGGGTCCAGCTGAGGTACTGGCGACAAGACCTCGATCTTAGCCCGTTCCTCTTCCCGGTCACCTGGCGATCGGTGGAATCGCGATCAACCGATGTAAGATGCCGATATGCCCTCCACGGTCGATCGTCCCTCCACACTTGCAGAACTTCGATCCGAGCTCGCGGCCGGCCGTGTACGCCGGCGTCCCGTGAGGACCGAGATTCGCGAGAATCTGATTGCGCGCCTGCGTGACAAGACGCCGCTTTTTCCCGGCATCATCGGTTACGACGACAGCGTCGTGCCTCAAATCGTGAACGCGGTCTTGTCCCGTCACAACTTCATCCTGCTGGGCCTCCGCGGGCAGGCGAAGAGCCGTATCCTCCGGGCGTTGACGGGGCTGCTCGACGAAGCGATCCCGGTTGTTCCGGGATGCGAGATCCACGACGATCCGCTGGCGCCGATCTGCGCGGCCTGCCGTGCGCGCGTGCGCAACGACGGCGATCGGCTGCCGATCGCGTGGCTCGGTCGTGACCACCGCTACGTCGAAAAGCTGGCGACCCCCGATGTCACGATCGCCGACATGATCGGCGACCTCGATCCAATCAAGGCGGCGCGAGCCGGCCTGCAGCTGTCCGACGAACTGACGATGCACTACGGCCTGCTGCCGAGGGCGAACCGGGGGATCTTCGCCATCAACGAGCTGCCGGACCTCGCCGGCAAGATCCAAGTCGGACTGTTCAACGTCCTGCAGGAAGGGGACGTGCAGATTAAGGGCTATCCCGTCCGCCTGCCGCTCGACCTGCTGCTCGTGTTCAGCGCGAACCCGGAAGACTATACGGCGCGCGGCAAGATCATCACCCCACTCAAGGACCGCATCGGATCCGAGATCCGCACGCACTACCCACTGACGCGCGGCCATGCGATGGCGATCACGGCCCAGGAAGCCTGGGTGCAGGATCGAGACGACGATCTGCAGGTGCCCGAGTTCGTCCGTGAGGTCGTCGAGGAAATCGCGTTTCAGGCGCGACAGGACTCGAAGATCGACAAGCGGTCCGGCGTCAGTCAACGGCTGCCGATCTCGCTCCTCGAGAACGTCGTGTCGAATGCCGAACGTCGCGCGCTGGTGTCGGGCGAAAGCACGATCGTGCCGCGCATCACCGACATCTACGCGGCGCTGCCCGCCATCACCGGCAAGTTCGAGCTGGAGTACGAAGGCGAGCTGCGTGGCGCCGACAACGTGGCGCGCGACATCATCCGGGGAGCCGTCGGCAACGTCTTCAGCGGCTACTTTGCGGGCGCGGACCTCCGGCAGGTTACCGAGTGGTTCGACCTCGGCGGCAGCCTCCACGTCGACGACACGCTGGCCGCAGTCGAACTGCTCGACCGGACGCGTGAGGTGCAGGGTCTGCACGAGCTGACCAGCCATGCCGGAATTCCCGAGCGCGCACGGCCGCCGCTCGTCGCCTCCGCGGTCGACTTCGTGCTCGAGGGCCTGTACGCGCAGAAGAAGATCAGCCGGTCCGACGACTGGCAGTACGGCGGCGCCGAGCCGGTCCGTCGCGCACCGCGCGGGGTCACACCCGAGCCGGCCATGGATCGCGAAATACCGATGCCCGGGAAGAAGAAGTACTACAACTGACGGCGATGAAATACCGCTACTCGAAGTTCACCGGCGAGGATCTGGACGGCCTCGATCTCGAGGAGCTGCTGTCACGACTCTCCGATCTCCTGCTGTCGAGCGGGTTCGACAGCCCGTACGGCCTGCCTTACGACGAGGCCGACGGCCAGTCGATGCAGGCCCTGCACGACGCGATTCTCGAGGCGCTGCTCAACGGCGGGCTGCTTCCGGATGAGACGCTGGAAAAGCTGCTCGGCAAGGACTGGCAGCAGGCCGAGGATGCCGAAGAGCGGATCGACAACCTGATCCAGCAGATAATCGACCGGCTGCAGCGTCAGGGCTACATCACCTCGTCGCCTGATCTCGAGGGTGACCGCGAGCGTCGGCAACGCCCAGGGCGTGGCGGCGCCGGGCCCGAGAGTCAGTTCCGCTTCGAGATCACCGACAAGAGCCTCGACTTTCTCGGCTACCGGGCGCTCAGGGATCTGCTCGGCTCGATCGGCAAGAGCAGCCTCGGCCGGCACGATACCCGTGAGATGTCGACCGGCATCGAAACGAGTGGCGCGCCCAAGCCCTACGAGTTCGGCGACACGCTGAACATCGACGCCAGCGGAACGATCCTCAACGCTGTCACCCGGAACGAGGCGGCGATCGGCGCCGGGGCCATCGATGTCGACTATCAGGACCTGATGGTCGTGCAGGGTGAGTATCAGAGCTCCTGCGCGACGGTCCTCATGCTCGACTGCAGCCACAGCATGATTCTCTACGGCGAGGATCGCTTCACGCCGGCAAAGCGCGTGGCGCTCGCGCTGGCGAACCTGATTCGACTGCAGTATCCGGGTGATGCGCTCAAGGTGGTCCTGTTCCACGATTCAGCCGAAGAGATTCCGCTGACGCAGCTGGCCCGGGTTCGCGTCGGCCCCTACTACACGAATACCCGGGAAGGACTTCGTCTCGCGCGGCGGATCCTCGAGCGTCAACAGAAAGACATGCGGCAGATCGTGATGATCACCGACGGCAAGCCGTCGGCGCTCACGCGCCCGGACGGGCGCATCTATCGCAACGCGTTCGGCCTGGATCCCTTCATCGTCTCCGAAACGTTCGCGGAGGTCGCAGCGTGCCGGAAGGCGGGCATCCTGATCAACACCTTCATGCTCGCGAGGGACTACGATCTCGTGAGCTTCGTCCGGCGGGTCGCGCAGATCTGCCACGGCAAGGCGTACTTCACGACGCCGCGGACGCTCGGACAATACGTGCTGATGGACTACATGGAGAAAAAGACGAGGACCATCCACTGACGGCACGGCTCCCCTATGCTGCCTCCGACGATTCCAATCTTTCCGCTACCGAACGTCGTGCTTTTTCCGAACGTGTTTCTGCCGCTTCACATCTTCGAGCCGCGGTACAGGGAGATGGTCGCCGACGC
Organism: Vicinamibacterales bacterium; assembly: GCA_036258055.1. GTDB lineage: Bacteria > Acidobacteriota > Vicinamibacteria > Vicinamibacterales > 2-12-FULL-66-21 > DATAEK01. The sequence continues at coordinate 3,272 of DATAEK010000015.1, read as the reverse complement.
GTTGAACGGCGACCGGATCGTGGGGATGGTGCTGCTCAGACCGGGATGGGAGGGAGAGTACGAAGGGCGCCCGGCGGTCTATCCGATCGGCTGCGCCGGCGTCATCACCCGAGCCGAACGGCTTCAGGACGGTCGCTATAACATCATGCTCCAGGGGATGGAGAAGTTCCGCATCACGACGGAGGACGGCCATCGCCTGTACCGCGTGGCTTACGTGGACAGCATCGTCGAATCACCGAAGGAAGCGGACCGGGACGCGATGCGCACCGCCCGGAGACGGCTCGAGGCGCTGCTGGTGCCGCAGCCGACGGGACGCGGTATGGAACAGAAGGTTCCGCCGTCGATGCCGGATGAAGATCTGGTCAACGCGCTGGCGCAGTACCTCGAGCTCGAGCCGGTCGAGAAACAGGCACTGCTCGAACGCGACAGCCTGCTCGAGCGATGTCTGTCGCTCATCGACCTCCTGGAAATGAAAGTGATCGTCGCCCAGCACAACTGGGGCGGCGAAGGCACCCACTGACCGTCAGGCCGGCTGCCGCTCCCCTTTCAGCCTGGTCAGGATTGCCGCAATCACCTGCTCGCCGTGGAATCGTCCGTTCTCGATGAAGATCTTCCCGCTCTGAACCCCGGCGACGACCGCGCCGGCGACGTAGAGTCCCGGCACGTTCGTCTCGAAGGTGCTCGCGTCGAAGACCGGCCCGCACATCTCTGGGTCGATGTCGACGCCGGCACTGCGAAGCAGCGTCGTATCCGAGCGGTAACCCGTCAACAGGAAGACGAAGTCGGCGTCGATCTCCTCAGTGTTCCCGTCGCGCTCGACGACAACGGTCGTCGGACGGATTTCCACGACACGTGTTTCGAAACGCGCCGCGATCGATCCTTCCTTCAACCGGTTCTCGATGTCCGGCTTGACCCAGTATTTGATGGAATCGCCAAGCGCGCTTCGACGGTGGACGAGCGTGACCTGGGCCCCTGCCCGGAAGAGATCCAGCGCCGCTTCCGCTGCCGAGTTCTTGCCACCGACGACGACTACCCGCTTGCGGAAGAATGGATGCGGCTGGGTGTAGTAGTGGGAGACGTGCGGAAGGGTTTCGCCTGGCACGCCGATCTCGTTCGCGACGTCGTAGGCCCCCGAGGCGATGACGACGGTCCGGGCCCGTGATGACCGCCGCACGCCACGGGCTGACTTCGTGTCGACGACAAACGAACCCTGCTCGTCGGGAACGCCGGCCTCGTGGGCGATCGCGACGACTGTCTCCTCGAAGGCGACGTCGATCTTGAACGCGTCGGTCACGCGGCGGTAGTAGCGGAGGGCCTCGAGCCGCGTCGGCTTGTCGTAGGGACTCACGAACGGCATCCCGCCGATTTCCATCAGCTCGGGTGTCGTGAAGAAGACCATCTCGGTTGGATAGTGCAGAAGCGAGTTGACGAGCGCTCCTTTCTCGAGGACCTGACAATCGAGTCCGGCTTTGGAAGCCGCGATGGCGGTCGCGAGTCCCGCAGGTCCCGCGCCCACCACGAGTACGTCGTACATGTGCATCAGACGATGATATCGAAAGACGGTCGCGGCGTGGACGCGCCGGCTCAGCGCTTCTTCGGCGGAGGCGCCGGACGGTACTCGATCTGGAGGTTACTGACCAGCGCAACGGGACGGCCGGGTGACGCGGTCTCGCGGCCTGCCGCAGTCGCGGCCTCGAGCACTTCGCCGAGCAGGCTGACCTGATCGACTTTGTCCGGGATGGTGACCGTGACGAGCTCGTCGCCGATCGGCGCGACCGCCTTCATGCCACCTGGCCCGGCGCCGCCCAAGATGCGATCGTACAGATCCTTTGCTGCGCGGAACTCACTCTGGACCGCGCCTCTCCCGAGCAGATCGCCGGCCATCGTCAGCACGCCGATGACAGCTGTGTACTGCGCGTAGCCGCGGCCTGCACGCATCTCTTCTTCGGAGTAGGTGTGCCGGTTGTGAAGATGGAAGGTCAGCGTGGCCGTACCGGCATGGGGCGGAACTGCGACCAGCACGCCTTGCGCAGGATCGCGCCCCGCAAGCACGAAGCAGAACGAGGCACGCGTCTTCACGCCCGTCCCCAGCTGCTCGGTGCACGTAAGCTGCGCCGGCTCCTGCTTCGGCGGCGCCGGCGGGGGAGCCGCCGGCCGCGCGGGTGTTCGTCGACGTTGTTGCGCGTCGATCGCAGATGTCGCGACGAGCGCGGCGAGTAGGAGGCACAGCGCGGCTGACCGCATGCCGCAGTATAGCAAGCCGCTTTCGCGCGCGACCGGCGCCGGGAATCACTTCACGAAGGCCGGCGACGGCTGGCTGGAGGTGGAACCGCCCTGACCGTTGGCGCTCACGACCACGACGTACGTTCCGGCGGCCAGCGCATTGACGACGTCGCTCACATCCACCCTGATCTCGTTGTTCGCGATGGAAGGCTTGCCGAGGTATTTCGATGCCACGGGCATGGCTCCTCCGGAGAGATAGATCTCGACCGTGTAGTAGTCCACTGCCGTCGCATCGTTTACCGAGGGCGAGTACACGAGCGTCGAGGGTGCCGGCCCGGCCTCGCCTACCGACACGGGCACCGCCTGCGAACTAACGGATGTGCCGGAGCTGAGAATCGCCACCGCCGACAACAAGTGGATGCCCGCTCCGACGTTGTTCCAAGTGAGCGAATACGGAGATGTCGTCCTCGATCCGATCAGTGTGCCATCGCCGTAGAAGTCCATCCGCGAGATCGTCCCGTCTGTGCTTGGACTTGCTGCGATCGTGATCGTTGCTGGTGCGCTGAACGTAGCACCCGCGAGAGGGCTCGTGATCGCAAGGTTGCTCGGCTGCGTCGATGACGATAACGCCGAGACCGTCACGGTCACGAGCGCGGCGTTCGCGGAAGAGCCGGAGGCATCAATCGCGACAGCCGACAGCCTGTAGGTTCCCGGCGCGAGAGAATTCAGCGTCACGCTGTACGGCGCGGTCGTATCCGTTCCGACCTGCGTGCCATTGACGAGGAACATCACGCTCTGCTCGTGGCCATTCGGGTCGTGCGCTGTGGCGGTACCTGTTACGGGCTGGCTCGCGGGCAGGGTGGCACCATCGACGGGACTGGCGATCGAGATGGTCGGAGTCGTCGGCGTGGTGCTACCCCCGGTAATCTCCCGCACCGTCACGTCGGTGAAGAGTCCCGTCGCCAAGGTTGCATGGTGACTCGATACCGCCAGCCCGACATACACCGTCCAGGGCATCGGACTCGTCGCCCCACTCACCAACGTCCAAT
>DATAEK010000007.1:0-5070 GCA_036258055.1 Vicinamibacterales bacterium | reverse complement strand
GCACGTCGGGCTGACCGGGATCGAACCGCGGGCCGCCGCTGTCGCCGAAGCCGCGGTTGTCAATCATCAGTGCGCCGATGCCTGCGGCGGCGAGTTGACGTGCCACCGGCTCCCACGAACGCCGCGTCGTGTTGCACATGTGCATCAGCAGAACGGCCGGACCGGGCCGCGAGGCGGCGAAGTAGGTCCCCTTCAGGCCGACACCGTCCGGAGCGACGAGGCCGACGTCCCGGCTTTGAGGCGGGGCTGTGGCGAGCCATGGCGCGAAGATGAGCAGCAGAATGAAGCGTCTCATGCGCGTAATCTTAGCCGGAGAACCAGCGCACCAATCCTGTTGCCCGCGCGAGGCCCGAGGCCGCACAGTGGACCGAGCGCCTCGACCGAGTCATGGTCCGCCTCGCAGAACACGGATCGCGGACCAGACCGAAAGGATCCCATGGCGGAGCTTCGATTTGTGTCACCCTAGACCAGGCCGCTGAAAAAAGCCGGCTAATCACCCATGCTGGCCCGCGACATCCGCTATGCGATTCGACGTCTGTGGCAGACGAAGGGCTTCGCAACGGTCGCGATCGTCTGTCTCGGTTTCGGTATCGGCGTCAATACCACGATCTTCAGCATCATCGACGGCGTATTGCTGCAGCCGTACCCGTACACCGATCCCGATCGCCTTCTCGTCCTCGGCGAACAGAACGTGCGAACGAAGAGCGAGTCGGGCCTGTCATTTCTCGACCTTCGAGACTGGAAAGAGGCCGCGTCCGCGTTCACGACTATCGCGGCGACTCAGGGACGAGCATTCACCGTATCCGACGACCTCAGCGAGCCGGAGCGGGCTGCGGGCGCGGGCATCTCGTGGGACCTGTTTCCGATGCTCGGCGTCTCGCCGATGCTCGGGCGCGGCTTCACGACCGCGGACGATCAGGCCAACGCCGGCGGAGTCGTGCTCCTCAGTCACACGCTGTGGATGACGCGGTACCAGAGCGATCCGAGGGTCCTCGGCCGCAGCGTCCTCCTCAACGCGAAGTCGCACACGATCGTGGGCGTGATGCCGCCCCGCTTCGCGTTTCCCGAAAACCAGCGGCTGTGGGTTCCGCTCACACCGCTGACCTTCAAAGACGGACGACCGGTTCGCGACCTCTTCGTGTTCGGACGGTTGAAACCGGGCGTGACCAGACAACAGGCGCTCGACGATCTGAATGCCATCTCCGCGCGGCTGGCACGGGAGTATCCGCGCACGAACGACGGCTGGACGGCATCCACGCGCACGCTGCGTGAAGAGTTCCTGCCGTCAGATGTGAAGCTCGTGCTGTACCTGATGATGGCGGGCGTGACGCTCGTGTTGTTCATCGCGTGCTCGAACGTCGCCAATCTGCTCCTGTCCCGGGCGGCCGACCGCCGCCGGGAATTCGCCGTGCGTGCCGCAATCGGGGCGGGCCGAGGCACCATCGTTCGCCAACTGCTCACCGAGAGCGTCGTCCTCGGCCTGGCAAGCGTTCCGCTCGGTCTTGGTCTCGCCGAGATCGGGACCAGGCTGATTGCGGCCGCGATACCGGCTGACGAGATTCCGTATTACATCCAATGGCAGGTCGACTGGCGCACGTTGACCTACGCCGTCGCTGTCGCCGCCACGACGGCGCTCGTGTTCGGCCTCTTCCCTGCGCTGCAGGTGTCGCGCGCGGACCTCCACCAGAGTCTCAAGGAGGGAACGCGCGGCAACAGCGCCGGGCGATCGCTCCTGCGCAGCTCGCTCGTGGTCGCACAAGTGTCGCTCGCGCTCGTGGCGCTCGTCGGCGCGCTGCTCTTCGTGCGCACCTTCATCAATCTCGACACCTACGATGTCGGCTTCGATACGAAGCCACTGATGACGATGCGCTATTACATGACGGGCGCGCCGTACGAACCTGCCGGCGCCAAAGCGCGAAGAGTGGAAGACATCGTGCGACGCGTGGAACAGCTGGCCGGCGTACAGGCGGCGTTTTCGTCGACGCTCGTGCCGATTTCCGGTGGCGGCAATGGGGGCGATGTCGAAATCGAAGGTCGCGCGATCGAGCGAGGCGAGCGCGCGCAGATCACGTTTGCCGGAGTGACGCCGCATTTCCACCACACGCTCGCCATTCGGGTTCTTCACGGACGCGATTTCACCGAGTCGGAGGGGTGGTCACGCACACCGGTGGCGGTCGTCAACCAGACCATGGCGCAGCGGTTCTGGCCGGACACGGATCCACTGGAGCGTCGCTTTCGGATCTCCAGGTTCGAAGGATTCACCGACTGGTTCACGGTGATCGGTGTGGTGCCCGACCTCCAGCTGTTCGGGATCGATCGAGGCGATCGCCAGCCCCGGGCTTGCGCCTTCATCCCGTACGCCTATCAGGAGGCGCTCAGTACCGGCCTGACGATTCGGGTCTCCGGCGATCCCGCATCCATCACTTCGGCCGTTCGCGCGGAGATCCGTGCCTCGGACCCGAAGATCCCGACCTACTGGGTCCGGACGCCGGAAGACGTGCGCCGCGTGAGCTTCTGGGAATACGGAGTTTACGGCTGGATTTTCGGCACGATTGGGGTCGTCGGCCTGCTGCTCGCATCGGTTGGCGTGTACGGGGTGCTCTCGTACTCCGTATCGCAGCGGACGCAGGAGATCGGCGTACGCCTGGCGTTGGGCGCCGGTCGCCGTGACGTGCTGGCGCTGATCGTGGGTCACGGCGCGCTGCTCGCGGGCATCGGGGTCGTCGTCGGACTCGCGCTCGCGCTGGCCGCCACACCGCTCACAAAGACGTTCCTCTACAAAGTCAGCCCGTTCGATCCGTTCAGTTTCGCGACGGTTTCCGCGTTCCTCATGGCCATCGCCCTCGTGGCGAGCTACGTCCCGGCGCGACGCGCGATGCGAGTCGATCCTGTGATCGCGCTGCGTGGAGAATAGGGTGACCACTTCCAGGCGATGGAGCCGGCGGGTGACGAACTTCACCTGCACGGTGCCCAGGCCGGTCGCTGGTCAAGTCGCTCGGGTGCGCCGCGGCCGCGTCACGCGACGTTCGGGACGGCGAAATGCTGCTGCACGACCAGGGTGACCGCGCCGCGGAGCCGTGGCTGCGTGGTTCAAAATTGGGTCCCCCCAAACGATGCTCCTGTCAGGAGCAACACCGATGGGCCATGGGCCTTGGAAAATGGCAAGAAAATGCGCGGCTTTCCCATTTCTCACTGCCCATGGGCCATGGCCCATGGCCCATGGCCCATTTCCCATCCATATCTCGGTTACCATCCGGGCGTACCTATGACTTCGTGGTTCCGCCGCCGGTGGGGCACCTGTCATCTTTCGCAGGCTTGCGTTCTGGGACTCGCCGTCGCGATCTGCGGCGTCGTCCTCGCCGCCCAGTCCCCTGGGCTCCCGCACCTGCGCAAACAAGGCGGTGCACCTCAGCTCGTCATCGATGGGCGTCCGTTCCTGGTTCGCGGTGGTGAGCTCGGGAACTCGTCGGCATCGAACCTCGAGTACCTCGCGCCGTATTGGTCCCGATTCGGCGCGCTGCGGCTGAACACGATCCTGACGCCGATCTACTGGGACCTGCTCGAACCCGAGGAAGGCACGTTCGACTTCGCCCTGGTCGATGGTCTGATCGCTGAAGCGCGCAAGCATGAACTGAAGCTCGTGCTGCTGTGGTTCGGCAGCTGGAAGAACAGCATGTCGTGCTACGCGCCGGCGTGGGTGAAAAAGGATCAGCGCCGTTTTCCCCGCAGCGTCGACGCCAATGGGCGCAGTCTCGAGATTCTCTCGCCGTTCTCGACCGCCAGTCGTGATGCCGACGCGCGTGCCTTTGCGGCGCTGATGAAGCACGTGAAGGCCACAGACGAAGCGCACACGGTGGTCATGGTGCAGGTGGAGAACGAGATCGGCATGATCCCCGAAGCGCGCGATCGAAGCGCTGATGCAGATCGCCTCTTCGCCTCGCCGGTGCCGGGCGAGCTGATCGAGTACCTCACGAAGAATTCCGAGACACTCGCGCCCGAGTTCAGGACGACGTGGCTTGCCGCCGGCGCGAAGCGGACCGGCACGTGGACGGAAATCTTCAGAGCCAGCGCCGCCGCCGAAGAGATCTTCATGGCCTGGCATTTCGCGCGATTTACCCAACACGTCGCCGCGGCGGGAAAGGCCGAGTACCCGCTGCCGATGTTCGTGAACGCGGCACTGATCCGTCCCGGCTATCAGCCAGGCCAGTATCCGAGCGCCGGTCCGCTCCCGCATCTGATCGACGTGTGGCGCGCCGGGGCGCCGGCCATCGATTTCATCGCGCCCGATATCTATTTCCCGACCTTCGTGGAGTGGACGCGCCGGTACGTGCGCAGCGGAAACCCGCTCTTCATTCCGGAGGCGCTGCGAAGCCCCGACGCGGCGGTGAATGCGCTCTACGCCTTCGCCGCGCACGACGCCATCGGCTTCTCGCCCTTCGCCATCGAGTCGATCGGTGAGCCGGCAGCCGGTCTGCTCGCGGCGAGCTACGACGCGGTAGACCAGCTCACGCCGCTGATCCTCGAGCATCGCGGCCGCGGTACGATGACCGGCCTCCTGCAGGAGAATCCGGACAGCCGCCAGCCGCAGCAGCTCCGGCTGAACGGCTACGTGCTGGCGGCGAGTTTCGAGCGCAGTTCGCCGGCGTCCCTGGCCGACGGAGGGCTCGCACCGTCCGATGCGGCTGCGACGACGTGGCCAGCGGGCGGCCTGGTGATCGCAACCGGCCCGGACGAGTTTCTTTTCGCGGGCATCGGGGTGACGGTGACGTTCGCGGTCGCCGACGCCGGCTGGCAGGCGGGGATTCTCAGCGTCGAGGAAGGACGATTCGTGAACGGGAAATGGCAGAATCTTCGCTGGCTGAATGGTGATCAGACGCATCAAGGGCGTCATCTGCGGCTCGAGCCGGGCCGGTTCACCATTCAGCGGATCAAACTCTATCGATACCGGTAGAACTCTCGTTGTCAGTTGCGGTCTGGCGGTATCGCGATGAAGCCGTGCGGAGCCCCGCCGCTGACGAGCGCATACTGGCCGACGATCACGCCGTCCGGGTTGATGCCGAATGCGACGGT
>DATAEK010000444.1:0-25203 GCA_036258055.1 Vicinamibacterales bacterium | reverse complement strand
TGTCCACAGGCCAGCGGATCGAGGCCTTCTTCGAAGCGAAGAATCTCTTCAACGTCGAGAACCTCGCGGGCGTGAACCGAACGGTCACGACCAACGCCGCTGGCCAGCCGAACTCTCCAATCTCGACTGACGGCGCCGATTTCCCCAGCGCTGGAAAGAGCGGATACGATCAAAGGCTGATGCAGTTGGGAGTGAAGTTCATTTTCTAGTCGCTGCCAGTCGGCAGTCGGCAGTCGCGGTCGTTAGTCAGTCGCTAGTCGAGGTCGTCAGTCAAGCCCGCCGACCTCCGACTGACGGCCGACTGTCGACTGACTGGCGACTGCGACTGCCGACTCCCGACTACCGACTAGCGACTGACATGTTCCGCTTCCCCCTTTCTCTCCTGACCGTCCTCGCGCTTGTTGTTTCGCTAGGCGGTCAGCTCCGTCCCCAACCCGTCGGCGAGCTCCCCGATGACGTGTCTCTGCAGCTCCAGCTGCGGAAACTGGCCTCGATCGGCACCTTCATGCAGACGACCGCCCATCCCGACGATGAGGACAATGCACTACTCGCGATGCTCGGTTTTGGCCAGGGGATGCGGACCGTGCTCGTGACGGCCACTCGCGGGGATGGTGGCCAGAACGAGATCGGCCCCGAGTTGTTTCAATCGCTGGGCGTCCTGCGCACCGAGGAGCTTCTCGCGGTCCATCGCTTCGATGGCGCCGAACAGTTCTTCACGCGCGCCGTGGACTTCGGCTTCTCGTTCAGCGTCGAGGAGTCGATCGAGAAATGGGGACATGACGAGATCGTCGGCGACTACGTCCGCCACATCCGGACGCTCAGACCCGACGTCATCGCGGGCTTTCTCTGCGGCGGTGAAGGAGGCGGCCAGCATCATCAGGCCTCCGCGCGGCTGACCGTCGAAGCCTATCGCGCCGCGGCCGACCCGGCGCGCTATCCGGAACAGATCGCGCAAGGGCTGCGCCCTTGGCAGGCGAAGCGCGTTTTCTGTACCGATACCTCGAGCTTCGGCCAGTCATCACGAGCGTCGAATCCCGCGCGGGATCTGGTGACAGTCGACGTCACCGGCTTCGATCCGCTACTCGGCCGTGCCTACAGCGAGCTGGGGCTGGAAGCTCGCTCCATGCACAAATGTCAGGGCACGTCGCAGCTGCTGATGCTGCCGGGTCAGTCTTCCAATCGCACCTACCGGCTGCGGGACAGCGTCATCGGTCAGCCGGGCGTCGCACCGCCAGTGCTGTTCGACGGCATCGACACCTCGTTGCCGGGTCTGGCGGCGTTTGCCGGCGCTCACCCGCCCGAGCCCTTGACGGCCGGCATTCAAGCTATCGCCGCAGCGGTGACCTCGGCCTCCAGGGCGCTGAGCAGCGACGGTCCGTCGGCCACTGCGGCGCCGCTTGCGTTCGGTCTCGCCGCGGTGCGCGCGCTGCGCGCCGAGCTCGCGACGATCGGGCTCGGCGACATGGCTCGGTACGAAATCGATTTTCGTCTCGCCCGTAAGGAAACGCAGTTCCAGGACGCGCTCGTCACCGCGTTCGGGATGCGGATCGAAGCGCTGGCGGATGACGGCGTTGTGATTCGCGGCCAACCGGTCGGGGTCTCGTTTGCCATCGGCAATCACGGGCCGTCGGACGCAGTTGTAAAGAGCGTGACCCTCAGCGGATTTGGAACGACGGAGACGACGTGCACGGGAAAGGCCGTCAAGGATGGCGCCTTCAAGTGCGACGTGGCCTCGTCGATTCCAGCGAATGCGCGGATCACCGGTCCCTACTGGACGCCCCGGCGCGACGCGGCGCGATACGATTTCGAACCTGACGCACCGTTCGGCTATCCCTTTCGCCCGTCTCCCTTCCGCGCGACGATCGCGCTCTCCCTCGCGGGGGCCGACGTTCAGCTCGATCGCGTGGTCCAGTACCGATACGACAACGTCGTCGCCGGCGAAAAGCGCATGGAGCTCTCGGTCGTTCCCGCGCTCTCGGTGAGCCTCACTCCCGATATCGTCGTCGTGCCTACGAAGGCGGCAAAGGAATCGTCGCAGTCGGATGACCGAGATAGCCCTCGAAGGGACGTGCAGGTCACGATTTCGAACCAGCACAAGGGGGCGGCGTCGGGGTCGGCTTCCCTGGACCTCCCCCGCGGCTGGACCGCGACACCGGCGCAGGCGCCGGTCCGTTTTGCTCGAGAGGGCGAGGAAGCGACCGTACGATTCTCCATGGTCCCGGTGAGTGGCGCGGCGGCTGGCGAATACACGGTCAAGGCGATTGTGCGCGAGGGCAGCGGCAGTTACGACTCTGGCTATCAGGTCGTGGAATACCCGCACATCCATCGACGCCAAGTGCCTGAGACCGCATCCGCCCGGGTCAAGGTCATCGACGTGAAAGTCGACTCGGACGCCCGGATTGGCTACGTCATGGGCGTCGGCGATCAGGTGCCGGCGGCGCTCGAGCAGATCGGCGCCCGTGTCGAGATGATCACTCCCGAGGTGCTCGCATCCGGCGATCTGTCTCGTTACACCGTGATTGTCACCGGTGTCCGCGCCTACGAGCGACGAGCCGACCTTCGCGCGAACAACAACCGCCTGCTTCAGTACGTCGAGCAGGGAGGCACCGTGCTCGTGCAATACAACAAGTTCGAGTTCAACGAGGCACAATACGGGCCGTACCCCGCGAAGGTGTCGGCCAATCGCGTCACCGACGAGAACTCGCCGGTGGAGATTCTTCAGCCGGAGAACCGGATCTTCAACAAGCCGAACCGTATCGGTCCCGATGCGTGGGTGGGATGGGTCCAGGAGCGCGGACTCTACTTCCTCGGCGATCGCGATCCGCGGTACGTCGATCTCGTCAGGCTGTCGGATCCGTTCGAATACAATCGAGGCCCGAAAACCGGGGCACTCGTCGAAGCTCACGTCGGAAAAGGCCGGTGGATCTATATCGGCCTCGGGCTCTGGCGGCAGCTTCCAGCGGGGACGGCCGGCGCGTACCAACTCATGGCGAACCTGATTAGCCTTCACTGATGTTCGCGACGTTCGCGAGACCGCGATGAAGTTCGCACCCGAGTACGTCGCCTGCGTCCTCAACGAGAACTTCGAGGACGCAAAGGCCCAGTTCCTGTCGCCGCTGATGGCGATTCACTACGCCCACCTCGTGATGCTCACGGAGCAGGGCATCGTGCCTCGCGAGGAGGCACGTCGCATCAGGGGCGCCCTGGACACGATCGACCTGGATGACGTCAAGCGCGTCGCCTATGACGGCACCTACGAGGATCTCTTCTTCTATCTCGAGCGGCTGATCGTCGGGGCCTGCGGCGAAGAGGCGGCAGGCCGGCTCCATACCGCGCGGTCGCGCAACGATATCGACATGACGATGTACCGGATGCAGCAGCGGGAGCGGATACTCGCGCTCATCGACGGCACGTCGCAGTTGCGCGGAGTCCTGCTGGATTTGGCCGCGCGGCACCGCGAGGATGTTTTCGCGGCACACACGCACACGCAGCCGGCGCAGCCGTCGACGATTGCGCACTACCTGCTTGCGGTCATCGAACAGCTCGAGCGGGATGCGGTGCGGCTGCGGGCCGCGTACGCGAGCACGAACCGCAATCCGCTCGGCTCGTGCGCCATCACCGGCACCGGCTTTCCGATCGATCGCGCGCGGACGTCGGAGCTCCTTGGCTTCGACGCGCCGACGGGAAACACCTACGGCAGCATTGCGACAGTCGACTACCTGCTCGAGAGCGTCTCGGCGACGGCGACGCTCACGGCCGGCCTGGGCCGCGTCGTGCAGGATCTGCTGCTCTGGTGCACGCGCGAGTTCGGGTACCTTCGGCTCGGCGATGGGTTCGTGCAGGGCAGCAGCATCATGCCTCAGAAGCGGAACCCCGTTGCGCTCGAGCACGCCCGCGCGATTTGCAGCAAGGCGCTCGGACAGGCCGGCGCCATCACCCTGGCCGTCCACAACACACCCTTCGGCGACATCGTGGACACCGAGGACGATCTTCAGCCGCTGGTCTTTTCGATGTTCAACGACGCGGCCCGCGCCGTGCGGCTCGTCACCGCTGCTCTGAACAGCGCTGAGTTCAATCGCGAACGGCTCGCCGAGCGCGCTTCGCAGGGGTGGATCACCATCACCGAGCTTGCCGACACGCTGACACGCGACCACGGCGTTTCATTCAAAACCAGCCACGCCATCGCGTCAGTCGTGGTGTCGGAAGCGTCCGCGGACCCCGGTGCACCCGTGAGCCGCATCCTGAGCCGCGTGTCGAAATCGGTGACCGGCGCGGCCATCGACTATGAGGAGTCCGCGCTCGCCGAGGTTTTGAGCCCGGCGCATTTCGTCCGCGTACGTCGAACGCACGGCGGCCCTGCACCGGAGGAAACTGCCCGCGCCATCGAAGAGTCGCGGGCCGTCCTCACTGGCGATCAGACGTGGATGCGCGAAGCTGTCGCGAAGCTGCGTGAGGGAGAACGTGCGTTACGAGAGAGCACAGCTGCGCTGTGATGGTAAAGGGTAAATGGTAAAGGGTAAAATTTGCCATTGACCCTTTGCCATTTACCATTGGCTGATCAACGCTCGTCAGAGCGTGATCAGCCAGTGCTGCCCGAGATCCAGTGGCAGCTCTTCGAGCAAGCGATCGATCAGGGCGGGACCGTAGCGATTGAGGAAGTACACCACTGCCAGCGTCCGCTCCTGCGGATGACCGTCCGGAAAGATCTGCGACTGCGCGCGGGTGAACTGGCGTTTGAGCGTTTCGTTGCGACGCTTCGCCGCGTGGATCACTTTCGTGTGCAGCCCCTTCAGATCGTGCTCCATCTTCCCGAGAGTTGTCTTGGCCGCGCCGGCCAGCGTCGGATCGAGCGCCGGCATGACCTCGGCTACGCGCTGCATGGTCCGCCGGACCGAGTCGTCGGCTTCCCGCATCGCCTGTTCGACTGACGCCGGCAGCTGCGATTCGAGCAGACGGTTGAGCGCGGATTCGTCCTGGGGCTGGAAATCTTCGAACGGAACGGTGTGGCGGCTGAGGAATCGTGCGGCGGCGGAGTCGATCAGGGTGGCCGTGGCCCGGGGATACACGAGCGGCATCGGCGGACCGAAGTGCTGGTAGACGCCGCCGAGCTGCCCGAGATACGCGAGCTCGCTCGGTCCGGCGACATAACAGATCGTCGGAAAAAGGGTGTCCTGGACGATCGGCCGGAGCAGTACGTTGGGGCTGAAGTGCTGGGGGGCCCGCTTCGCTTCCTCGACGAGTGCGGTCAGCGGGATTGTCGCGGCTCCGATGACGGCGTCGTCGCCTTGACGACGGATCGGCTTGCGGCCGCCATTGAGGTGGAAGAGCGAGATGCTGTCGGGCTGCGGCTGGACCTGCGCCGCGTGTCCGAGCGCCGCGAGACGCTCGCCGGCCGCGGCCGCGAGCGACGCCGTGCGGCCCGGGGTTTGAAGCTCGCGCACGAAGACATCGGCCGCGAGCGGCTTGGCGGCGGGATCCGCCGATTCGAATACGACGAGCCCGTACGGGCCGAGCAGCGCTTCGAGCCAGCGTGCGAACGCATCGGCCATGCGGATGCCCGGACGGTAGGCGTCACGCAGCGATGAGATGACCCAGTCGGAGAACTCGGTCGTCTGCAGCGCGCGCCCCATCTCGTTGATGCTCTCGTCGATGCGGGCATCGAGGGTGAGCGCTGCCACCGGCATCTCGCCTGCACCTTCAGGCGGTGCGAGGGTGACGGTTTTGGCCTGGAACACTTCGTCGAGCACAGTGGCGCTCGCGACCTCGGCCCAATCGTGATCCTCGGCATCGACCCAGAAGATCGCGATGGCCTGCGCGCCGTGCTCGTTGGCGGTCCGGCGTGCGAGCTGGATCGCCGTGATCGCCTTGAGCAGGGTGTACATCGGGCCACCGAACGCGCCGGCCTGCTGACCGGTCACGACCGCGACTGTGCGCGCCTCCGCGAGCTTCGCGGCGGCCTCGCGCGCTTCGGGAGGCGCGTTCCTGCTCGCCTGTTGTGCGGCGATTACGTCTGCAATCCCCTGGTGATTGCGGGCATGTCGTTGGACGCGCCCGATCGTGTCCTGCCACGCCGACGGCGCCGTGGGGTCGCCCGCGTAGAGCGACGCAACCTTGCGAAAGTTGTTGGCGTATTCCCAGGCGAGCGGACGGATCCACGGGAACCGCCTCACGTCGAGGGAGGTACGTCTGGCGCCGCCTTCAAAGAGGACTGGAACAGAGGAGCCCTGGGTGGCGGACGTGGTTGGCTCAGCGGACACCGTGCCGTACTCTCTCAGAGCCTTCGGAAGCGTGTCAAGGTAAGTTCCCGAGGGTTTCGACGCATCGATTGACGATGAGGATCCCCCGGTGAAGGCGGCCGAGCTGTGCATCGGTTCGAACGGTGCGCTCGAGGTGGTGGAGCTCCACTCGATGGTGTCGTAGCGCTTTCCCGGGCGAGACACGATGAAGAATCGTGAAACTGTGTTACATTTTTTCCGCCCGCCCCAGGAGTCCCACAACTGACGAGAGACGACCCGACCGCATTCGCCCCGCCGCCAGCGTTTGGCCCATTCCGGGTGCTGCATCAGATCGGCGTGGGCGCTCTCGGTCCAGTGTTCCGAACCTACGAGCCGACCCGCGACCGGCTCGTGGCCGTGAAGGTCTTCCGTCTCGATATCACGCCGGAACAATCCGCCTCCCTGGCCGACGCGCTGGCCCGTGCCGCCGAAGCCGGGCTCTTCCACCCGTCGGTCGTCGAGCCGATTGCAGCGGGGATCGAAGGCACGGTGGCCTACCGCGCCGAGGAGTACGTGGCGGCGGAGTCGCTGGACGTGGCGATGCGTCACTACGCACCCGCCAGCCCCGACAAGGTGCTGCCATTCATCATCCAGCTTGCGGGTGCGATCGATTTCGCGCGTGCCGCGAGCGTCGGGCATGGCGCGTTGCATCCGCGTGACATCTTCGTGACGCCCGAAGAAGCGCGTGCGACCGGCTTCGGGGTGGTCGATGCGCTGGAGCGCGTCGGACTGCGTGCGCCCGTCCGGCGGCCCTACAGCGCACCCGAACGCGTCGCGTCGGAATCCTGGGGAACACCGGCCGATGTGTTCTCGCTCGCGGCGATTGCGTTCGAACTGTTGACCGGCCGGCGGCCGTCGGGGATCGGCGATCAGATTGGCGCGCTCACGGGTGCACCGATTGCCGCTCATGCGGATCGTCTCCACACCGTGCTCGTGCGCGCGATGGACGCGGATCCGGCGGCGCGGTACCCGTCCGCCCTGGCATTCGCCGGCGCGCTGGAGAAGGCGTCGCGAGGTGAGGTGACGTCGGCGGCGGTCCGTCTGGCGCCCCCCATCGCAGCCGTGAGTAGCTCGAAAGAGCCCGAGTCTGCGCTCGAGGAATCGGCCGCGACGCCGCCGGCCGTACCGGAGGCCGCGGTTCCATCGGAGGCAGTGGTTCAGCCGATTGAGGCGGCGGTCTCCGACGACATCGAGGCCGAGCGGGAAGAAGACGAGGCCCACTGGCAATTGACGAGGGCAGAGGCTCGCGAATCCGAAAGGCCCGTGGAACCGGAGCACGAAGCCGAGCCGCTCTTCAGCGACGAGATGGTCGCGTCCGCGTCCGACAGGCTGGCTCTCGACGCCGCGGATCTCGCGCTCAGCGAGCCCGTGGAACACGCTGAGCCGCCGCGCTTTGCCGATGAATTCCGCGACGAGGAGGTCGAGGCCCCTGAGCCGCCGCCCGTCCGCAAACCAGAACCCGATCGCGCCAGCTCGCCGATACTGGGGCCGGCCTCGGTGACGCCGATTGGCACGCGTCGCGACGCCCAAGCACGCTCGGTCGTGCATCCGGTCCCGCCACCGCGCGAGCGGCTGCCGCAGGACGATCCGGCGATTGCCGCCGACCGCGGCCTGTTCGAAACACACGCGCCGCCGCCCGAACGTGCGCGCCCGGCGATGCTCCCGATTGCGGTGACGCTCATCCTCGGGCTGCTCCTGGGTTTCGTCGCCGGTTACGGAATTCGCGGCCGCCAGACCGAGCCCAAAACGCTCGCGCAAGACACCACGCAGCGTCCGGCCGCGACCGACGCAACGACACAAGGCACGGCAGGTGCGCCGCAGGGGCGCGGAAAAGAGTGGAGCGAACAGGCCGTCGGGCAGCCAGCCGCGGGGCAGCCGCGGGCGGTTCCATCAGCGCCGCCAGCAAGCAAGCCGGCCGCAACCGCCCGCGCCTCGGCTCCGTCGCCCGCAGCGCCGCGGACGGGGAAGATCACCGTACGTTCGAAGCCGGCCGGCGCGGCTGTGAGCATCAATGGCAAGTGGCGCGGCCGCACGCCGTTGGTCATGGACAACGTGGCCTTCGGCAAATACGCCGTGCGCGTCGCCCTCCAGGGCTACGACGTCGAACGCGAAAGCGTCAGCCTCTCCACGAGCGATACGTCGAAGTCGCTGTCGTACGATCTGAAGCGCCAGCCCGCCGCCGTTGCACAGACGCCAAAGAAGACGGCGCCGACCGGCACCGCCACGACTGGGATCACGCCGGGCTCGGTCTTCGTGGACTCGAATCCTCGCGGCGCCCGCGTCTTCCTCGACGGCAAGCCCATGGGGGCGACGCCCATGCGCATCCCCGAAGTGCCGATCGGTTCTCACGTTGTCCGACTCGAGCTGCCCGATCATCGCGCCTGGACCGGTACGGCAACCGTCGTCTCAGGGAAAGACGTGCGCGTCACCGGTTCGCTCGAACCCATCCGATGAAAGCACCACTGGCTTGAAAGCAATACTCGCTCTCGAAAACGGTCTCTGGTACGAAGGGGAGTCTGTTGGCGCGCCTGGAGAAACCGGCGGAGAGGTTGTCTTCAACACCAGCATGACGGGTTACCAGGAGGTTCTCACCGATCCGTCGTACGCCGGCCAGATCGTGACGATGACCTGCCCGGAGATTGGCAATTACGGCGTCTCGTCGGAAGACGGCGAGTCGCGCGGCCCGACCGTGGCGGGCTTCATCGTACGCGACGAGTCGCCGATCGCGAGCAACTGGCGGGCCGATGGTACCCTCCGCGACTTCCTCGTCCGCAACAACATCGTCGCGATCTCCGACGTCGACACGCGGGCGCTGACGCGGGTCCTGCGATCCGCCGGCGTGATGCGCGGCATCATCGCGACAGGCGATGTCGATCCGCGTATGCTGGTCGATCGCGCGCGCGAGATACCGGCGATGGAGGGATCGGACCTCGTGCTCGGCGTCACCTGCGACGCGCCGTTCGACTGGAAGCCCGACGAGAGTCAATCAGACGAGTTCGCACCGGCGCCCCAACGCCGCGCCGGACGGCCGCTCAAGATCGCTGCGTACGATTTCGGGATGAAGTGGAACATCCTGCGCCGCTTCACCGCCTACGGTTGTGAGGTCCGCGTCTTTCCCGCAACCGCGCCCGCATCCGATCTGCTGGCGACCTCGCCGGATGGTGTGTTCCTGAGCAACGGCCCCGGGGATCCGTCGGTTCTGAGTTACGCGATCCGCAACGCGCGCGATCTGGTCGCCGCCGACGTCCCGGTGTTCGGGATCTGTCTCGGCCATCAGGTTCTCTCGCTGGCGATGGGCGGCCGCACTTACAAGCTGAAGTTCGGACACCGCGGCGCGAATCATCCGGTGAAGGAGCTCGACAGCGGCAAGATCGAGATCACGTCGCAGAATCACGGCTTCGCCGTTGATCCCGACTCGCTGCCCTCCGATGTCCGCGTCACGCATCTGAATCTCTACGACGGAACAGTCGAGGGGCTGCGGCATCAGGAGAAGCCGGTCTTCTGCGTCCAGTACCATCCCGAGGCTGCCCCGGGCCCGCACGACGCGGATTACCTGTTCAGACAGTTTCTGGACGAGATGGAACGCCGAGCGTAAGCCTTCAGCATGCCTAAGCGCACCGATATCAAACGGGTCCTCGTGATTGGCTCTGGTCCGATCGTCATCGGCCAGGCGTGTGAGTTCGACTACTCGGGAACGCAGGCCTGCAAAGCGCTCCGCGCCGAGGGGCTCGAGGTCGTGCTCGTCAACAGCAACCCGGCCACGATCATGACCGACCCCGAGCTCGCGGATCGTACCTACGTCGAGCCGCTGACTCCCGAGGTGCTCGCGGCGATCATCGAGCGCGAGCGTCCCGACGCGCTCCTGCCGACGGTCGGCGGACAGA
Organism: Vicinamibacterales bacterium; assembly: GCA_036258055.1. Lineage (GTDB taxonomy): Bacteria > Acidobacteriota > Vicinamibacteria > Vicinamibacterales > 2-12-FULL-66-21 > DATAEK01. Next base: position 15,044 of record DATAEK010000444.1, on the reverse strand, counting down.
CTGCGCTGAATCTGGCGGTCGCGCTCGGCGAGAACGGCACGCTGGCCAAGTACGGCGTCGAGCTCATCGGCGCCTCGGTCGAGGCCATCACGGTCGCCGAGGACCGGCTGAAGTTCCGCGACGCGATGCGTTCAATTGGTGCGGAGGTGCCCGCCAGCCGCTACGCGCGCTCGATGGAAGAAGCCATCGGCGCCGTCGACCACATTGGGTTCCCGATCATCATCCGCCCGTCGTTCACCCTGGGCGGCGTCGGCGGGGGCATCGCCTACAACATCGAGGAGTTTCGCGAGATCGCCGGGCGCGGGATCGACATGAGCCCGGTGCACGAAGTGCTGCTCGAGGAGTCGGTGATCGGCTGGAAGGAGTTCGAGCTCGAGGTCATGCGCGACCGGGCCGACAACTTCGTCGTCATCTGCTCGATCGAGAACGTCGACCCGATGGGCGTGCACACCGGGGACAGCATCACCGTCGCGCCGGCGCTGACCCTGACCGACCGGGAATATCAGCGGATGCGCGACCTGGCGCGGCGGATCATCCGCCGCGTCGGCGTCGAGACCGGCGGTTCGAACATCCAGTTCGCGATCAACCCGGCGGACGGCCGGATCATCGTCATCGAGATGAACCCGCGCGTGTCGCGATCGTCCGCGCTCGCGTCGAAGGCCACCGGGTTCCCGATCGCGAAGATCGCCGCCAAGCTCGCGCTGGGTTATCACCTGGACGAGATCCCCAACGACATTACCCGTCTGACACCGGCCTCCTTCGAGCCCACGATCGACTACGTCGTCGTCAAGGTGCCGCGCTGGGCCTTCGAGAAGTTCCCGCGCGCCGATCGGACGCTGACCACGCAGATGAAGTCGGTCGGCGAGGCGATGGCGATCGGGCGCACGTTCAAGGAAGCCTTCATGAAGGCATTCCGGTCGCTCGAGCTCGGGGCAAGCGGTCATCTCATCAGTCAGCCCGCGGCCAAGGGGGACGGCCTCACGCAGGAAGAAGAGGAAGGGGCGCTCCAGCGCGAGCTGAGCGTGCCGAACGATCGGCGGATGTGGGCCGTGTTCAAGGCGCTCGACCGCGGCTGGACCGTCGCCGATCTGCACGAGCTGACGCGGATCGATCCCTGGTTCCTCACGCAGTTCTCCGGCATCGTCGAGCTGTGTCGATCGGCGAGCCTGGTCGGCCTGCGGGGGATCTCCAACGACATGCTGCGGACGCTCAAGCGCGCCGGGATCGGCGACGCGGAGCTGGCGGGGATTCTCGGGACCGACGAGGGCGCCGTGCGCAACGCGCGACGCGAGGCGGATCTCCGGCCAGCCTACAAGCGCATCGACACCTGCGCGGCGGAATTCGAGTCGTTCACACCGTACTTGTACGGAACCTACGAGCGTGAGTGCGAGGCGGCGCCCACGCCGCGACAGAAAGTCGTGATCCTCGGCAGCGGACCCAACCGGATCGGGCAGGGTATCGAGTTCGACTACTGCTGCTGCCACGCGGCGTTCGCGCTGCGCGACGAGGGGTTCGAGACCGTCATGGTCAACTGCAACCCGGAGACGGTCTCGACCGACTACGACACGGTCGATCGGCTGTACTTCGAGCCGCTGACCTTCGAAGATGTGTCCGCGATCATCGTCCGCGAGCAGGAGGCGGGCGGGGACGTCAGCTGCGTCGTCCAGTACGGAGGGCAGACGCCGCTCAAGCTCGCACTGTCCCTCCAGGAAGCGGGCATCCGCATTCTGGGGACGTCGCCTGATTCGATCGATCTCGCCGAGGATCGCGAGCGGTTCGCGCAGTTGCTCTGGGATCTTGGAATCCCACAGGCGGCAAGCGGTACCGCGACGACCGTCGAGGAGGCGCGAGATGTCGCATCCTCCATCGGGTTCCCGCTCGTCGTCCGACCGTCGTACGTGCTCGGCGGCCGTGCGATGGCGATTGTCTACGACATGGGCGCGCTCGACCGTTACATGGCGAGCGCCGTCGCCGCCTCGCCGGGACACCCGATTCTGATCGACAAGTTCCTCGAGGACGCGGTCGAGCTCGACGTCGACGCCGTCGCCGATTCGACGGGCGCCGTGGTCATCGGCGGCATCATGGAGCACATCGAGGAAGCCGGCATCCACTCCGGCGACAGCTCGTGTGTCGTGCCGCCGTATCAGATTGCCGACCGTCACGTGGCGGTCATCCGCGACTACACACAGCGGATTGCCCGCGCGCTCAAGGTCGTCGGGCTGATGAACGCGCAGTTCGCGATCAAAGACGACACGGTCTACGTGCTCGAAGTCAACCCGCGGGCGTCGCGGACGGTGCCGTACCTGTCCAAGGCGACGGGCGTGCCGCTCGCGAAGATCGCGGCGCGGGTGATGATCGGCCGGACCCTCGCGCAGCTCGGACTGACCGCGGACCTCGAGGTCGCCGGATTCTTCGTCAAGACACCGGTCTTTCCGTTCGTCCGTTTCCCCGGCGTCGACACGATTCTCGGGCCGGAGATGAAATCGACAGGTGAGGTGATGGGCGGCGCGTCGAGCTTCGGCAGCGCGTTCGCGAAGGCGCAGCTCGCGGCCGGCGTGCGGCTTCCAGCCGAAGGCGCGGCGCTCATCTCGGTCAACAACCACGACAAGCCGGCCGTCGTGCCGATCGCGCGCGATCTGCGAAACCTCGGATTCCGGCTGCTTGCGACGCGCGGCACCGCGAATTTCCTCCGGGCGCACGGCCTCGAGGCGGAAATCGTCTTCAAGGTCAACGAGGGCCGGCCCCACGTCGGCGACGAGATTCTCAACCAGCGCATTCAACTCGTGATCAATACGCCACTCGGTCGCGAATCCTTCTTCGACGACCGGACCGTCCGGCGGATCGCGATGATGCACTCGGTGCCGTGCATCACGACGTTGACCGGGGCGGCGGCGGCGGTGAATGCGATCCGGGCCATGCATTCGGAAGGCCTGACCGTGCGGGCTCTCCAGGAATACCACGCAGAAATTGCGACCGGCCGGACGTGATCGTCCGGCAGTTTGTGCGCGCCGCCGTGCGGCACGATCCGACACGCACGCGAATCCTCACGGTTTCGGCGGTCCTTCTTCAGTAGCCATCTGATACGCGGCCCGAACCGCAGCTTGCAGGGCGGTGCGCCGTGCGCACCCCTGCGGCACTTGCCGCACTCGCCCTGATCGTTGGCTCCGGCGTCGCGCTCATTCTTGGGGACCGGCTGCCGGCTGCACTCGCTCAGTGCGCGGCCGGCGCTGCGGCGCTCACCCTCATCTCCGCTGCTACGTCCGTTTCGTTTGACGACGTGCCCGATGCGTCGATGGCGATCGGGCTCGGGTTTTTCCTTGCCGGCCTGTCGCTTGGGGCCGATGCCGCCGCCCGCGTCTATCATCCGCCGCTGCTCGTGTGGTTCGACGCGCGTCCTTCGCGCGCGGCGCCGGCCGTTCTCGAAGGCACTCTCCGCGAGGACGCGGCACGCACGGCGTTCGGCGCCTCGTTGTTACTCGATATTCGACGTGCCGGAGAGCTTCGCGCCGCGAAAGGGCGAACGGACACCGGATCCTTGAAACCCGTCACCGGCGGCGCTCGCCTGTCTGTTTCCGGTGTTCTGGCCGCGTCACGATCGAGCGGGTGGCGGGCCGGGCGCACCGTACGGATCACGGCAACATTGCGATACCCGACGTTCTACCTCGATCCAGGCGTGCGGGATGAACGGCGTGCACTGGCGCGGCGCGGCGTCATGCTCGTCGGCTCGGTCAAGAGCGGCGCCCTCGTCGACGTCACCAGCCCCGCGTCGCGCGTGTCGGAGGCTGCCGCAGCTGTCCGTGCCTGGACGCGAAACGCGATCCTGTCATCCATCAGTCGATGGAGCACACGGTCGGGCGGCATCGCCGACGCCATTCTACTCGGCGACCGAACGGGGTTATCAGACGATGACGTGAGGAGGCTGCAGGACGCAGGGACGTATCACGTCATTGCTATCTCGGGCGGCAACATCGCGATTCTCACCGCCCTCCTCATCGGAGTGTTGCGCGCGCTGGGGGTGCCGTCGCGCGTGGCTGCGGGGGTGACGATCGTCAGTCTGGTGGCCTACGGCCAGGTCGTCGTGTCGGCGTCTTCGGTCGAGCGTGCGATAGCAGCGGCCGTCGTCTACCTGACGGCACGAATTCTCGATCATCGAGCCTCGCCACTCAATGTGCTGGCCGTCGCCGCACTGTTCGGCCTGGCGCTGTCGCCAGTGACCCTGCTCGATCCTGGTTTCCTGCTCTCGTTCGGCGCCACCTTCGGCATCCTGCTGATGGTTCACCGTCTCGCCATCGCGTCGTGGCGCGGCGCCATCGTTGGCCGCACAGTCCGAGTGGTGATCGCCATGTTCGCGAGTACCGCGGCGGCCGAGCTTGCGCTCTTGCCGATCGGAGCTGCGCTCTTCGCCCGCGTGACGTTCGCAGGTCTGCTGTTGAACTTCGCGGCAATCCCGCTCATGTCGGTCGTGCAGGTGGCCACGATCGCAGCGGTGGCGACGTCGGTCATCCATCCCGAGTTTGCGTCATGGTGCGGATGGATCGCGCACGTCGCGGCACGTGCGCTCGTCGATTCGGCACAACTCGCAGACCTCGCGCCGTGGACGCACCGCGATGTCACCTCGCCGTCGTGGTGGCTCATCGCGATCTACTACACGGCCCTCGGCGCAGCGCTCGCGCATCCGGGGCGCGTCTTGTGGCGCGCCTTGATCGCGGCGGCTGTCAATGCCGCGATGTTGATCGTGGTTGCTCCTGCCTGGACGTCGCGGGACGTGGTGCGAGCGTCGTCCGGCCTGCTCCGCGTCGTGTTCCTCGACGTCGGGCAGGGAGATGCAACCGCCGTCGTGCTGTCGGACGGACGAGCCATCCTCGTGGATGCGGGCGGCATGCCGACGGCTCCGCCGGTCGATTCGCCCGATGACGATAGGTCCAGCTTCGACGTCGGCGCACGGGTCGTCGGTCCGGCTCTTCGCGCGCTCGGCGTCGCGCGTCTGGAGTCGCTCGTCATCACGCACGGCGATCCGGATCACATCGGTGGCGCGCCGAGCGTCATCCGTCAGTTCAGCCCCCGGGCAATCTGGGAGGGCGTGCCCGTGCCACCGCACCCAGGTCTGCGAGCGCTCGTGGCGAACGCGAACTCGGCCGGGAGCGTGTGGCGGACATTGCGCGTCGGGGACGAAGAGCGATCAGGCGGCGCATCGATTCGGGTTCTCCACCCGCCGGCGCCGGAGTGGGAGCGCCAGCGCGTACGCAACGAAGACTCGGTCGTGCTCGAAATCAGGGTTGGAGACGTGTCGGTGATCCTGCCCGGCGATATCGGTCGGGAGGGCGAGCGGGCGATCCTTCCGCTGCTGGGGCGTTCGCCGATTGTCGTGCTCAAGGCGCCCCATCATGGCAGCGCGACATCGAGCACGCAGGAGCTCCTCGACCGCTTGCGACCGACCGCAGTCGTGTTCAGCGCGGGTCGAGCCAACCAGTTCGGGCATCCGCACCCGGCCGTTGTCGCGCGCTATCGCGCGATCGGCGCTCGCCTGTTCTCGACGGCGGACGACGGTGCGGTAATCCTGGAGACCGACGGAAGGCGCGCGGCGCTCTGGACCTGGACCGGACGATCGGAAAGCCTGACGGCCGCGTCAGGCTCACGCTGAGCGAGGCGTGGTGCCGGGTGTCTTCGTCGAACGGCGTCGTGACGCTTTAGGCGGTTTGGGCTCGCCTTGCCTTCCCGGAGCGTGAGTCGAATGCTTGACCGCCTGCCAGACCGCCTCCATCTCTTCGAGGGTCGCGTCATGAACGGTCCGGCCGCGGGCTTCGAGGTGACGCTCGAGGGCGGTGAACCGGGCGCTGAATTTGGCGTTGGCCAGGCGCAGCGCAGATTCGGGCTCGATCGCGAGTTTCCGGGCCAGATTCGCCAGCGAGAAGAGCAGATCGCCCATTTCTTCTTCGGCTCGCTCCCGGCCTTCTCCTCCCTGCACTGCGCGCCGCAATTCGGCGACCTCTTCTTCAATCTTGTCGAGCACGTCGTCTGCCTTCGCCCAGTCAAATCCGACGGCGGCGACGCGCGTGCCGATCTCATGCGCGTGGAGCAGCGACGGCAGCGCCTTCGGCAGTCCTCGCAGCACCGATCGCGCTTCGCCGGCGGCTTTCTGCTCGCGCGACTTGATCTGCTCCCACTGTTCGAGCACCTTGCCGGCGGTATCGACGCCGCGGCGATTGCCGAAGACGTGAGGGTGGCGCCGGATCAGTTTCGCGCTGATCGCGCGCAGTGAGTCCGCGACGGCGAAGCGACCCTCGTCGGCGGCGATTTGCGCGAGGAACACGCCCTCGAAGAGCAGGTCGCCGATCTCTCCTCTGAGCGCGTCATGGTCGCCGGTATCGATCGCGTGCAGCACCTCGTAGGTTTCTTCGAGCACGAACGGCCGCAGCGACTGGAATGTCTGTTCGCGATCCCAAGGGCAGCCGCGAGGACCACGCAGCCGGCGCATGATATCGACGAGCTTCTGGAACTCGCGTCCGGCGGATCCGCTCGTGCGTGGTGTCGTCTGCGCGCGTGTGGATCGTGTCGATCGTCGCGCTCGCTTCGTTCGCGTCCGCTGTGCCATCGTGCGACTATGCTAGCATTCGGCGAGTGGAGAACCAGGAGACCGGCGGCGTCACATTCGCGGGATTCGTGCTGTCGCTCGCCACGACGGCCGCGGTGCACTTCGGCGACATCGCGGAGCCCGGCACCGGCGAGCGGCTCGAACCCAACCTGACCGCCGCCGCGCAGATGATCGACATCATCGCGATGCTGCAGCAGAAGACCCGCGGCAATCTGGCTGACGAGGAAGCCCGCCTCATCGAGGATCTGTTGTACGAGCTCCGATTGCGCTTCGTGCAGGCGCAGCAGGGAGAGAAGCGGATCATCGAGCCCTGACAGTACCTTTGCAGATTACTTTCCTCGGTACCGGCACGTCTCACGGCGTGCCCATGATCGGGTGCGACTGCGCCACCTGCCGTTCCGACGATCCGCGTGACCGCCGCCTTCGGCCGTCCATTTTCATCGAGACCGATGATGGCAGGCGGGTGCTCGTGGACGCGGGGCCGGACCTGCGCGCGCAGGCGCTGACCCACGACATCCGGCGCGTCGACGCCATCGTTTTCACTCACGGGCACGCGGATCACATCCTCGGTCTCGACGAGGTTCGCCGCTACAACGCGCTGCAGAAAAGCGGCATGCCGTGTTACGGCGACGCCGCCACGGTCGCGGATGTTCGCTCCGTGTTCGCCTACATCTTCGATCCGACCACGCCCAAGGGCGGCGGAATCCCGCACGTCGAGATGTTCACGATCCTCGGTCCGTTCTGTATCGGTCGCCAGGAATTCCTCCCGGTCCCGATCAGGCACGGGTCCCGGCCGATTCTCGGCCTGCGCCTCGGTGGGTTCGCGTACCTGACTGATTGCAGCGGGATTCCTGACGAGTCGTGGGCGCTCCTGAAGGACCTCGACGTCCTGGTGATCGACGCGCTGCGCGACCGCCCGCACCCGACCCACTTCACGCTGCGCGAAGCCATCGCGGCAACCGAGCGCATCGGTCCGCGCCGCGCCTACTTCACCCACATGTGCCACGATCTCGGCCACGCCGCCACCTGCGCGCGCCTGCCGTCCGGTATGGAGCTGGCCTATGATGGGCTGGTGGTGAATCTCTGAAACGTGCACGGTTCAGGGTGCAGTGTTCAGCGTGCTCGTGCAGGGTGCAATGTGCAGGGTGCAATGTGCAGGGTGCGGCGTAAATGTGCGGGTGCGGGGTGCTTACGTGGGTACACCAGCAGCTTACGTGGCGGATACAGCTGCAGCGGCTTTACGTGGGCACAGCAGCACCTTGTCCTTGCACCGGCACCCTGCACCTGCGAACCTCGCACCCTGCACCCGCACCTTGAACGCTGCACGCTGCACTCTGCATGTTTCGTGATCGCATGCTGATTTCCCACTTTCCCGACGATTCTTCCCCCCGTTGGCATCAGCCGGTGCTGGCGCTCGGGAACTTCGACGGCCTGCATCGCGGGCACACCAAGATTCTCGACCGGGTGAGACGAAGGGCAGGAGAGCGTGGCGGCACGCCGGTCGCGATGACGTTCGATCCGCATCCCCCTCGCGTGCTGCGGCCCGACAAGGCGCCGCCGCTGCTCATGACCACGCCGCAGAAGCTGGATGCGCTCGGGCGCGCGGGCATGCAGGGCGTCGCCGTCATCCGCTTCACGCAGGAGCTTTCGCTGTGGGAACCGGACGTCTTCGTGCGCACGGTGCTCGTCGACTGGCTGCACGTGGCGGAGGTCTGGGTCGGCGCCAACTTTCTCTTCGGTCACGCGCGGGCCGGCACGTTTACGGTCCTGCGCAGCCTGGGCGCCCGCTACGGATTCCGCGCCGAGAAGATCGATCCCGTCCGCTACAAGGACTTCGTCGTCAGCAGCACGCGCATCCGGCGGCTCGTCTCCGAAGGGCGCGTGGATGAGGCCGGCGCACTCCTCGGGCATCACTATTTCATCGAAGGCACGGTCACGAAGGGCGCCGGCCGCGGGCGCCAGCTCGGCTTTCCGACGGCCAATCTGTGTACGGACAACGAGCTTCTGCCACCGGCCGGCGTCTACGCGACGACCATCTCCGTTGACGGCGTCGTGCTGCCCTCGGTCACGAACGTCGGCATGCGCCCGACGTTCGGCGATGTCGATCGACTGACCATCGAGACGCACATCTTCGACGTCGATCGCGATTTGTACGGCCAGGTGCTGCGGCTGTCCTTCGTCCAGCGGCTGCGAGACGAGCGCGCGTTTCCCGATGTCGACGCGCTGAAGGCGCAGATCGACGCCGACTGCCGCAGCGCGCGCCGGCTCTTCGGTCGCATTTCGCTGTAGAATCTCATCTATGTCCCAATCGCCTGGAGCGCCCGGAGCGCCTGCACTCGTTCTGCGGCTCTCCGTGCCCGCCGGCGACAGTTTTCAATCCGTCGCGAAGGAGCTGGCTGCCAAGGTCGCCGCCTATCTCGGCATCACCGGTCCCGAGGCGCGTGCCGTCGCCGCCATGCTCGACCGTCTAGCGTCGCACGTTGTCCCGACGGATCATGCCGACCTCGACAGGGACGTCACGTTCGAGTTTCGACAAGCGGATCGCGAATTGCTGATCGAAGCGCGCTGCGCAGGCCGAACGTCCGAGGGACGCCACCGGCTGCCGGTGTAGCGCCGATCCGCCGCCGGTCCTCCGACAGATTCGCGATTTCGCATGCGTCTCTTCAATACGCTCACACGCCGGGAGGAAGAGTTCACCCCGTTGAGGGACGGCCAGGTCCGCATGTACTCGTGCGGCCTCACGGTCTACGCCCGCGGGCATATCGGCAACTTCCGCACCTTCGTCGTCATCGACGTTCTTCGGCGCGCGCTCAAGTATCAGGCCGGCTTCGAGATGCGCCACGTGATGAACTTCACCGACGTGGACGATCGTACGATTCTGGAATCGCAGAAGGCTGGTGTGCCACTGCGTGAATACACGGATCGGTTCATCGCCGCGTACCGCGAGGACGCCGCCGCCCTCGGGCTCGAACCGCCCGAAGAGCAGCCCCGCGCGACCGACGATGAGAACATCGAGGCGATGGCGAGTACGATCCGCGCCCTCGAGGAGCGCGGGCACACGTATCGCAGCGACGGCTCGATCTACTTCAAAATCTCGACGCTCGCGGACTACGGCAAACTCGCGCGACTCGATCACGCCGGAATCAAGTCCGGCGCTCGCGTCGACTCGGACAAATACGAGAAGGAGGACGCGCGCGACTTCGTGCTGTGGAAGGCGACGAAGCCTGGCGAGCCCACGTGGGACCCGGGGATCGGTCCCGGCCGCCCGGGTTGGCACATCGAGTGCTCGGCCATGGCGCTGCGGTTGCTCGGAGAGCCACCGATCGATCTCCACGCGGGCGGCGTCGACCTGATCTTTCCGCATCATGAGAACGAGATTGCTCAGAGCGAGGGGGCGACCGGCAAGCCGTTCTCACGGTTCTGGTTCCACGTCGAGCACCTGATGATCGAGGAAGAGACCGGGCGCTCCGACAAGATGTCGAAGTCGCTCGGCAACGTCTTCAACCTCCAGGACATCGCGGATCACGGGTTCCGGCCCTCGGCGCTGCGGTTCCTGTATCTCGGCGTGTACTACCGCAAGCAGCTCAAGTTCTCCTGGACGGCGATGTCGCAGTCGGAGGAGGCGCTGAAGCGGCTGACCGATTTTCTCGCCCGGCTCGAGACCGTGCGCGATCGCCCGGCAGTCCCCGCCATCGCCACCCGGCTGGCGGATGCGCGAAAGGCGTTTGCCGAGCACATCGCCGCCGACCTCAACACCGCGGCGGCCATCGGCGTGATCTTCGATCTCGTGCGCAGCCTCAATGCGTCGATCGACGCCGGCGAGCTGGGACGCGAGGATGCCACGCACGTGCGCAACACATTCGAGGAGTTCGACAAGGTCCTCGGGGTGCTGTCGCTGCGGCGGCAGGAAGACGAGCGGCCACCGGTGCCGGTCGGAGAAATCGAGCAGTTGATTTCGGATCGGCGGACCGCGCGAGCCGCGCGGAACTTCGGCGAGGCCGATCGCATTCGGAAGGACCTCGACGCGCGCGGCATCGTCCTCGAAGACACCGCGGCCGGCACGCGCTGGAAACGGAAGTAGAGCGCGCCAGGGGCGCGCGGCGCCAGAGCGGAGCGGGGCGATAGGGGCCCCGCGAGCGATGGCGATGGGGGGCCGGCGGGGCGAAGCCCCCCGGTCTAGCAAATGAGCCACGGATAGCTGTTATGGACGCACCAGAGATCAAGACACCGCTGCCGGGCCCGAAGGCCAAGGCGATTATCGAGCGCGACAGCAAGTACGTCTCGCCCTCCTACACCCGCGATTACCCCTTCGTCATCGCGCGCGGCGAGGGGGCAGTGGTCGAAGACGTCGACGGCAACCGTTTCCTGGACTGCGCGGCGGGCATTGCGGTCAACTCGACGGGCGTCTCGCACCCTGAAGTGGTCAAAGCGATCACGGATCAGGCCCAGAAGTTCATTCACATGTCGGGCACGGACTTCTACTACGAGCCCCAGGTGCGTCTCGCGGAGGAGCTCGCGGGCGTGGCGCCGATCGACGGGGAGGTCCGGACGTTCTTCGGCAATTCGGGAACCGAAGCCACCGAGGCATCGCTCAAGCTGGCGCGGTACTTCACCAAGCGTCAGGGGATCATCGCGTTTCTCGGCGCGTTTCACGGGCGCTCGCTCGGATCGCTCTCGCTGACGGCGAGCAAAGCGATTCAGCGTCGAGGTTTCGCGCCGTTCATGCCCGGCGTCTACCACGCGCCGTACGCCGATTGCTACCGCTGCCCGATCGGGGCGAAGCCCGAGAGCTGCGCCGCCGAATGCCTGTCGTTCATCGAAGATCAGATCCTGGTCCACCTCATTTCCCCCGACGAAGTCGCCGCCCTGGTCGTCGAACCCATTCAGGGGGAGGGAGGCTACGTCGTGCCGCCGAAGCAATTCCATCAGCGGCTGCGCGAGCTCACGAAGCAGCACGGGATCCTGCTGGTCGTGGATGAAGTGCAGTCGGGCATGGGCCGGACCGGCCGGATGTTCGCGTCGGATCACTTCGATCTCAAGGCCGACATCGTGAACATCGCCAAAGGCATCGCGTCGGGGTTGCCGCTCGGGGTCACCTGTGCGCGCGCGGACGTCATGACCTGGCCGCCAGGCGCTCACGCGAGCACATTCGGCGGGAACCCCGTTTCCTGTGCAGCGGCCAATGCGACCATCCGGCTGCTGAAGGAACAGCTCGTCGCCAACGCGGCCGCGGTCGGCGATCACCTCATGCAGGGCCTCCGGCAGTTGTACGACAAGCATCCGCTCATCGGCGACGTGCGCGGCAAGGGGCTGATGATCGGCGTCGAGCTCGTCCGCGATCGGCAAACGAAAGAGCGCGCCACCGACGAGCGGAACGCCGTCGTGCAGGCGATGTTCCGGCGCGGCGTGTTGATTCTGGGCGCGGGCAAGAACGCGCTGCGGCTCGCGCCACCGCTGGTGCTCACCAAGGCGCAGGGCGACAGCATCCTGAAGACGCTCGACGAGTCGTTGACGGAAGTCGCGCAGGCGCGGCTGGCGCGCGCGAAGTGAGACGCGTCACGCGAACGCATGTAACCGGACGGTATAATCGCAGGCGCGGAGCGCACTGATGGTAGACGATCCAGGTGGAACGGAGCAGCCGCCGGCCGAGGGCGGAGGCACACTCGTCGAGCTGCTGACCCGCAAGATCGTCGGGCAGCCTACGGCGCTGCAGTACATCGTGCCGTACGTGCAGATGTATCAGGCGTCGCTCACGCCACCCGATCGACCTGCCGGCATTTTCCTGCTGCTCGGACCCACGGGGACGGGCAAGACGCGCACGGTTGAGGCCCTGGCTGAAGTCCTCCACGGGTCGGCCAAAGCCGTCCTCAAGATCGACTGCGGCGAGTTCCAGTCGGATCACGAAGTCGCCAAGCTGATTGGCGCGCCGCCTGGATATCTGGGTCATCGCGAGACCAAGCCGATGATCACGCAGGAGCGTCTCGCCGCCGTCACGTCGTCTGGCTGCGATCTGTCGCTCGTGCTCTTCGACGAAGTCGAGAAGGCGGCCCCGTCACTCACGGTGCTGCTCCTCGGCATCCTCGACAAAGGCACGTTGACGCTCGGCGACAACACCACCGTCAATCTCGAGCGCAGTTTCATCTTTCTGACGAGCAATCTCGGCGCGCGTGAGATGTCGAAGGAAGTAGAGCCGGTCATCGGGTTCTACGTCGGTGAGCACCGCACCCCGGCCGAGATCGCCGGCCGCCTCGAGGCGATTGGCCTGGCGGCGGTGCGCAAACGCTTCTCACCCGAATTCGTCAACCGCATCGACGTCGTCGTCACCTACCAGCCGCTCGACGAGCAGTCGATCGCGAAGATTCTCGACCATCACATCGAGGAGCTGCAGCGGCACGTCTACACGCGTCTGAGCGACCGCTCGTTCGAGATCGAAGTCACCGACGAGGCACGGAAGGTGGTGTTGAGCCGCGGCGTCAGCAAGCAGTACGGGGCGCGTGAGCTCAAGCGCACGATCCATCGGATGCTCACGCAGCCGCTCGCGGCGCTGGTGGCGTCAGGGCAGATCGCGCCCGGCACGCGAGTCAAGGTGGATGCGTCAGAGGATCAGCAGTCGCTGAGCATCATCCCGCTCGACGAGCCGGCGGAGCAGCCGGTGCGGCGAGAGCGTGAACAGCCCGTGGTGATGATGCTCGACGACAACCCGGCCCTGCTCAAATGGCTCGAGGCGGTGCTGAAGGGCGCGCAGTTCGTGCCGGCGCCGGCCGGGACGGCGGCCGAGGCCCGGGAGGTGGTCGCGTCGGCGAAGCCCGATGCGGCGCTCCTCGACGTCATGCTGCCGGATGGCGACGGTGTGTCGCTGGCGATGGAATTCCGAAACAGCGCGCCGACGATGCAGACGATTCTCATGACGGGCATGGAGCTCTCGTCCGACGAGGCGGCGCTCTGCGAGCGTTATGGAATTCCCGTCTTGCGCAAGCCGTTCCTGGGGCAGGACGCGGTCAACTTGATCCGGGCGCGGCTGGTGCACTCGCCAGCAGCCAGACGCACGACCGGTTAACCGGTCGGAATCCACCCGCGCGTCAGGCCCATTGCCACCGTCTGATCGCTCTCCACGACAGCGCGGCATGCCAAGGTGCCGAGGTGCCAAAGGTGCCAAGGGTGCCAAGGGTGCCAAGGGTGCCAAGGTGCCAAGGGTGCAAAGGTGCGACGGGGTGGCGCGCGACGCGCTCGTTGCGCAGAGTCACGGCAGCGCGTGGTGGTGTCCGGCGTGAGCCGGACGCGCGCGCCGGCGCCGAACGCCGAGCGCCGAACGTCCTGCGCCGAACGCCGAGCGCCCGACGCCCCGCTTGGCTCGCCGCGTGCTACCCGCGCACAGGCATGACGCAGCACCGACAACGGCTCGGGAAATCCGGCGAGGATCTGGCCGTCGCGGAGCTCGAGCGTCGCGGGTACGCAATCATTGCGCGCCGCTACCGCACCAGACATGGCGAAATCGACATCGTCGCCAACGACGGCGAGACGCTCGCGTTCGTCGAGGTCAAGGCGCGCAGCACCGCGGAATTCGGTACCGCGGCTGAGGCCCTGACGAGGTGGAAGAAGCGGCGGCTGACGGCGATGGCGGTGGACTATCTTGCGCGGAACCGGATTGAGGAGCGTCCGTGCCGGTTCGATGTCGTGGCGATCGATGCCTGCGAAACCGATCCGATCATTACGGTTTATCCGAACGCGTTCGATGCCCTCTAACATTGCAGCAGCAGGGTAGGAGACCAGGAGATCAGCTGGTCCCGAGCTCGTGGTGAAAGCGTTTCAACCCACGCCACCGTTTGCTCACGGCCGACGGCTTGTCGGCGCCTGCGGGCAGCGCGCTCACGGACGCCGCCAGCGCACCTGAAACTGGCGTTGGCGCAGTTACATAGGCACCGTCGGTATTTGATTGGGGTTCGACGGCTGTGGTACGATCGGGGCTTCCGGGCAGCGGGTTGGCTCTGCCGGTAGGCAGGGCCGCGCGGTGCGAGGGCGGGAATAACTCAGTGGTAGAGTGCGACCTTGCCAAGGTCGAAGTCGCGGGTTCGAATCCCGTTTCCCGCTCCATTTATTGGTTACGTCGCGTCCTCCGGACGCGACCGCGTGCTTCGCTACGTGGGTCCCGATCGCCCACTCCGCTCCGCACGCGACTGTCGCAGCGGGGCCCCCTGCACCCCGACTAGTGCTGTTCGCTACGCGGGCCGACGGCCCCGAGCGCGTAGCTGCAGGGAATCTGTAGTGTCCGGCTTCAGCCGGGCCGAGTTGTCCGATGATTCACCCTCATCCGCTCGTTCGCTGTTGTCGCCGCGCCTAGCCGCGGCCGGAATCCTCACGTACACTCCGAGTCCGACCGGCGCCGTCGCCAAGTGGTAAGGCAGAGGTCTGCAAAACCTCCATCCCCGGTTCAAATCCGGGCGGCGCCTCCAAA
>DATAEK010000020.1:0-23666 GCA_036258055.1 Vicinamibacterales bacterium | reverse complement strand
CTTACCGTCGACGAGCAGGATGGCGCGCGGCACTTCGACGCCGGTCAGGTAGTAGAACTGGTTGTTCTGGCGGAACTTCAGAGCGTTGCCGGTCTCCGCCGTGCCTTGGATGATGGCGACGCCGTCACCGATCTTCTCCATCAGCTTCGCCCGCCGCTCGGCGAATTCCTGCTTGGGCAGCGAGTCGGTGAACAGCGGCTGGGCGGAGACCGACCCGGCCGTGAGAAGCAACAACCCAAGGACAAAGCGTGCGCGCACCATCGGATCCTCCAGGGAACGTGTAGGCGTGGGCGATGATACTTCGGCCGGGCGCTCGCCGGGTCAGATCTCGATGTTTGATCCGAACTGTTTTCAGAAATCGAATTCACCCCGGACTAGGAACGGGCCGCGGCCGTTATGTCTCGGGGTTCGAGGACGCGGGTCGGGGCGCCGTGCCTGACCACGGCGATCATCGCCCGACCGAGCTCTTCGGTCGTCAGAAGCACCTTCATGATCGGCTTGACTGACCATTCTGACCGACGGCCCGCCGGACGTATGATCGATTTTTCACACCTTTTCGGAGGCGACCGCATGTCCTCACGCTTCACGCTTCTCATTCTGGCTGGGGTTCTTCTCTTCACGTTCCCTTCAACAGCGGCTGCGCAGACGAATAGCCCCGACAAGCCCACGTGGTGGGCGAAGTACCAGTATCTCGTCGCCAATGGGCCCGCGACGTGCACCGGTCAACCCGGGTTCCAGGTCGGGCCCAATGTGGACGTGTCCAACGAGTGCGGGCCCCAGAGCGAGACGTACGTCACGATCAATCCCGCGCGGCCGAGCGCGCTCGCGGCGGGCTCAAACGAGATCTTCCGTTTGCCCATGCGCGGGTATTTTTCGACCGACGGAGGGTCCACGTGGGGCGGCGTCGATCTTCCGCTGCCGGCGGGCAAGGGCAACGGGTTGACCTTCGGCTCCGATCCCTCCCTCGCATTTGATTCGAGCGGCAACGTCTTCTACGGCTACATCGTCGTGTACTTCGGCAGCGGCAATGGCATCAACGGCACCGCCGTGGCCGTGGCGCGTTCGAGTGATGGCGGACGGACCTACCCGACGTTCACCGTGTTCTCCCCCGAAGGTGGCACCAATCATTTCAATGACAAGCCGATCATCGCGGCCGACGCGAACTCAGCGAGTCCCTTCCGAGACTCGGTCTACATCGCTTGGGATGCTGCATCCGGCGGATCGGCCGGTGGTGGCGTTCGCCTGGCGCGCTCGACCGATCACGGCGCGACGTTCACAACGGTGCGAATCGACGATCCGCGTGGTCCCGGACGCGCGATTGGCGCCGACCCGTTCGTGGGCCCGAACGGCGAGGTGTACGTGGCGTGGAACGACTACAGCGCAAACACGATCGCGTTCAACCGCTCCCTCGACGGCGGCGTGACCTGGGGAAGCCCGCGAGTCATCGCGCAGAAGCAGCTGGCATTCGACATCGCGATTCCGGCCGAATTCAGTCGCGGGGCGCTCGTCTATCCGGCATGCGACACCGACCGCTCTGGCGGACCGCGCCGCGGTCGCATCTATTGCTCGTGGATGGATCTGAATGCGGCAGGCAACACCGACATCTTCACGTCGTTCTCAGCCGACGGCGGCGTGACGTGGTCGTCTCCACTGGCCGCACCCGACCGGCTGGACGGCGTCGATCGCTTCAACCACTGGCTGGCGGTCGATCCGATCACCGGGGAGGCCAACATCTCGTTCTACGACACGCGCAACGATACGACGGGCTCGCGGTTCATGACCGACATCTACTTCACCCAGTCGACGAGCGGAGGGACGACGTGGTCGTCAAACCTACGCGTGACTGACGTCAGCTCGAACGAACACGATTGCCTCGGCGTGTTTCCGTGCGCAGGCATCAACTACGGCAATCAGACGGGCGACTACGCGGGCCTCGCGTCTTTTGGCGGCGTGTCGCACCCGATCTGGACCGATAGTCGCAATCAGCTCGATCCGCTGGCGGGATGCCGCACCGGCCTCGCGATGGAGGAAGTCTTCTCGGCGACGGTGTCGAAAAAGCGGTGATGATCGCCGCGCCGAAGAACAGGACGTTCAGACAAAGTTGAGCGTGACCGGCGCGTTCACGAACGCGCCGAAGCGTTCGGCCTCGGCGGCCGTAACGCGTGTTTCGTGACGGCTGAGCGGCCGGAGCAGTCGAACGTCGATGGCTGACCCGCGCGGCCCGAGCGAGCGCTTCCAGGTGCCGCGGATCCTGCCGTCAATCAGCAGCAGGTGCGCGAACTCTCCGCGCGACGCCAGGGCGGCGCTCGCCTCATCACGCACGGTTCCGCGATCTTTGTACGCGATCAAATACTCGTCGTAGTTCGGTAGGAAGTGGACGGTTGGTGAACGTAGCAGTGCGCGCTCTGTCGACGGCACGAACCAGTAGGTGAGGTCGCCGATGACCGTCTTCTCTGCAGCAGGTCGGACCATGTCGATTCCCGCTCGCGCATCCCGAACGGTCAGCCCCGACCACCACGCGTAATCACGCACCGTCGCCGGCCCGTGGCTCGTGAGATATCGTCTCGTCAGCTCGACCAGCGCCTCGTCGCGGGTCAGCGTCCTCGTGGCTGGCACACGTTCGTCGATCAGGGCGTAGGTGAACTGCTTTCCTCGCCGCGCGCCACTGCAGATGACGGCGTCGATCTCCAGGCGCATGACGACGAAGGCGAGGTCTGTACCTTTCACGTCGATTCCGACGCGTCGGAGCGCAAGGGCGATCTCGGCGCGGGTCAGGTCCCGGCCGCCGCGCAGCGCCCTTTCAATCGTCTTCCTGCTGCGCGCGAAAATGCTCTCGTCGAGACCCGCCCGGCGAGAGTAGTGCGAGCAGACCAGGTTGAGTCGCGGCCCCGTCAGCGCCAGCAGCCACCGGATGTCGGCCGGTGCGACGAAGTGCCACGTCGGCCGCATCACGTGCGTCCGCAGAATCAGCCCCTCATCGAAGGCGCGTCCGACATCGCCTGCCGTGATGCTGCTCGCGCGCAGGCCGATCGCCCACGCTGCACCCGGATAGTCCTGAGACTGCACCGCGCCGAGCCACGAGACGACGTCGGCCGGCGTTCGACAGCCGGTGCGCGTGAGCCTCTGATTGCGGAGCCGGAGCTTGACGATGTCCTGGCGCTGTGAGGGCCGCGTCACACGACCTCGTGCACGATCCGGCCTGCGGCGATGGTGAGGAGGTTCGTCGTCGTGGAGAGCGCCTGGGGCGGCGCGGCGAAGAACGGATCGCGCCACCGCGTGACGCGATCCGTTGACTGAGATGAAACAGCGTCCTGCACAGGCTTCAGCACACCGCTAGTGTATCTGCTCTCCCGCGGGTGTGACCGCCGATGCTTAGTCCGGGCAGGTAGTCTGGTCGCAGTAGATCACGTTCGTCCAGCTGAAGACATCCGGCGACCGAGGGTCGATCGTCAGCCGAAGCCACTCGTGCGGCACGTTCGTCGAGCCCTGCACCGTGATGCGCGTGAGGTTTGGCACGGGCTGCGTGTGATGGATCAGACCCGTCACGCTCGACGGATTCGCCAGCGGCCTGTCGGCGCCGTAGAGGTGCGAGTCGCCGTTGACGAGCAGCACCGGCCGTCCGAAATGGACCGAAAGGTCGGCGAGTTGCTGGACGAACGGCGTGTAGGCGGTAAGCGCCGCAGTCGTATCCCACATATCAGCCTGGACGATGACGAGGACGCCCTTCGCGTTGTCGGTCTCAGCCAGCGCGAACGCGCGCGCGAGCCACCGGCTGTTGGCCGGCGCACGCTCGGCGACTTCATGCGCGCGGGCCGCCTCGTTGAGAAACGGCGGAACGAACGGGTTCGACGTCGAGTAGGGTGCGTTGCCCGGCACGGTCTTCGAGCCGCCGTTCCACGGCAGCGTGTCGTTGTTCGAGCCTGGAACGTTCAGCGTGACGAACACGACCTGTGACTCCTCCCAGATCACGTTTTCGACGAACTGCGCGTCGGACGGGTGTGCGGGATCGAAGTCGAGCGCCTGCGAGAGCACCCGCTTCTTCTGCCCGCCGAGAGAGTAACCAGGATTGGCGAAGAACAGATTCCGCACGGCCGCCAGCTCCTTCAGGGGGTCGCCGCTCGTGCCCTGGTTGGTCTTGTGGCAGTCGGTCCATTCGTTGTCGCCGGGCGTGTAGATCAGCGGGTCCTTGAACTGCTCGAAGATGCCGAAGATGCCCTCGTTCCAGAGCGGGACGGACGTCGCGGGCAACGGATCCAGACCGGCGCCCGTACAGGGCATGCTGCCGGAGTGGATATCACCGACGTGGATCACGAGCCGAACCTTGGGGTCGGAGTTGATCGAGTTGAGGAGCAGCGGCGCCGCATTCAGCAATTGCGGGCTGTACGGCCAGTCGCCGAATACGGCGATGGTTTCGGCGTTGTCCGATCCGCTGTTGACGGGATTACCGTTCTGCGCGCCGACTGTCGGGGCGGCGATAATCGCAGTGAGGACGGCCGCGAATACGACGGATTGTTTCATGATGAGCTGCCTCCGATCGATGGACGATGAAGGCCCCATCACAGCAGCGCAGGCCGAAGCCGGAATGACGTTCGCGTAACACCGGTGCAAATTCCGTTGCAGCGAACCCCTTTCTCACCAACGGGAACCCCACACCACGGGTCAGCCGCTCGCTATGTCGCTACCACCTCGTAGTGACGTGCGCTTGGTTCGAATTCGATCATCATTCTCCGCACACCGTCCGGGACCACCGCGCGCTCCAGCTCTGGCCCGGCAAAGCGCGCGATCGCCTCGAGGGAGTCCCAGAACGTCACAATCAGGAACTCTATGCCCTCGGCGCCCGAACGCCGCATGATCGTGGCGCTGATGAATCCTTCAATCCGCGCGAGCTCCGGCAGTGTCACGCGCCGAAGATGCTCGACATACTCATCTGCGCGCTCAGGCCTGGCGACGCCGCGCCAGTGACGTGCAATCATGATCTCGTGGCCTCACGATCGTTCAGCTACTTCTTCCTTCTCATGCGCTCGATCTTCTCGAGCACGCGTTGGGTGACCGTGCGACGCCTGGGTGAGAACTGGTCAACCGCCGCCATGACGTACGGGCGTAACTGCCGGCTGGCATAGGCCACGTATCCAGTCTGTTGTATCTGGCCGAGCGTCTGCCGGTAGTAGTCGAGCAGCGCAGCGGCAAAAACCTGGCCAGTACGCGCCGCACCAACACGCGCGGAAGCGGAAAGCCATCGCACATTTTCCGGGAGCGCTCGCACGGCGGATACGGCCATCATCGAGGATGTTTCAAACACAGACCTGTTCTCGTGAACGGACTGTGCCTGCAGTTGCTTCCATACATTGACGATCGTCTCACGCGACGGCAGGTTCGTAGGCTGCAGTGTTCGGGCTTCCTCTCGAATCTCCTGCCATTCCCTTCGAAGTGCGGCGACATCGAGCGGTGGCGTATTGATCGTTGCGGCCAAGCGAGACGACGTACGTTCCAGGCCATCCAACATTTCGTCGATGCTCGTGAACTGCGCATCGTTGTCCAGGAGACCCTGCTGCCTGAGTGCATCGGAGATTTCGGGTATCAGGTGGCGGCCCATCCCGGAGAGATCCGCAAGCGCCGCGAGCACCCAGACAGGTGACGCACGAAAGGCGATGATGCCGAGCACCTCGACGGCGTTGCCCGCGGCCCGCCTGGCGAGAAAGTGATCGGGCAGCTGCGTCGCGGGGTCGTACAGACCCTCGACACCGCCGACCTGCTCGATCAGGTATCTGAGCGTGGCATCGACAAGGTTCTGATACAACTGGCCGCGGCGGACGCTCTCGGGAAGCGCGACCTCTCCCACTTCTCGCGCCACACCTGCGCCAAGGCCCACCGTGGCCCTCAGGAATCGTTCGGGGAACGACAAGAGATAGCTTTTGACCGTCACTTCATCCAGCTTACGCCGATTGGCCGGCAGTGCTCGCGGGGCCCCACCCCCGCTCGCCTACGCGCTTTCGCGCGGCGGCATCGGACCGGGTGCCAGCCCCGGCTGGAATCCGTTTGAGCGCCGTGCGACAATCCGCCGCCATGACCGCCGAAGACTTCCGTACGCTGGCCCTCGCGCTCGAGGGCGTCGTGGAACGCGAGCACATGGGACATCCCGACTTCCGCGTGAACGGTCGCATCTTCGCGACGCTCCATTCCAACGACGAATGGGGCATGGTCAAGGTGACGCCGGACGAGCAGCAGGCACTCATGCGCGAGCATCCCGACGTCTTCGTTCCGTCGAGCGGTGCGTGGGGACGTCAGGGCTGTACGAACGTTCGTCTGAAGTCTGCGCGCACACCCACCGTGCGCGGCGCGATGCTGCTGGCATGGCAAGAAGCGATCGCGATGAAAGCGACAAAAAAGAAAAGACGAGGCGGATGACTGCCGACTCAATTCTGTCTCAGCGCCTCCGCCGGATCGATGCGGATAGCGCGTCGCACCGGACCCCACCCCGCGAGAACTCCACAGACGACGAGCGCCGCGGCAATCGCCGGCGGACCCCACGGACCGCTGCCGTTGGGAAGCCGAAACGCGAAGATCCATCGCATGTCGACCATCACTGTCGCGAGTGCCATGCCCGCGAGGGCGCCCGCCGCGAGCGCGATCGCGCCGCGAAAGGTCAGCGAGCGCAGGATGTGGGCACGCGACGCGCCGAGGGCGAGGCGAATTCCAGTTTCGCGGGTGCGCCGGGTCACGGATAACGCCAGTAGTGCATAAAGGCTGATTGCCGAAAGCCCCAGCGCCATCACGCCGATGACCGTCATCGCGCCGCCGATGCCCGCAAACACCGTGCGGTCCTCGATCCCGACATCCTCGAGCCGAACGACGTCGACGGTCTGAATCGTCGGGGTGACGCGGGCGATCACGCTGGGGAGAACCGGCGCCAGCCGCCGTGCGTCCCCCTCGGTTCTCAGCGCGATGTAGACGCTTTCCTCGTCGGCGAGCGGCACATAGACGCCAGCCGAGAGCTCTGCGTCCCCCGCGCTCAGCCCGAGATCGGGCACGACTCCGATGATCTCGCGCCACTCGACAGTTGTGGAGGCAGGATCTGCGGATAGCACTCGGAGCCGCCGGCCGACAGGGTTCGCGCCGCTGAAGAACTTCCGCACGAACGGTTCGTTGACGATGGCCACGCGTGCCCGACTCTTGAAGTCGGCGACCTCGAAGACGCGGCCGGTCATCGGCCGCCCGCCGAGGGTCTCCAGCAACCCAGCTGTCACGCCGACGATCGGCGCGGCACGCGGCGCGGACGGCGTCTCGCCAGGTGCCGGCTCGATCGCGACCATCTCGGTTGCCGGGCTGAGATGAGGCAGAGATGTTGCCAGACCCGCGGAGACGACGCCCGGCATCCGGTTGATTGCCTCGACGATCGCATCGAACTGACCGGGACGTGGGGGAGCGATCGTCACGCGCGCGGTCAGCACCTGGTTCGCCGGAAGCGTGAGGAGAGGCTTGCCGTAGCCTGCGACACCGCGCGCCATGACCAACGCGCCGTTGAGGAATGCGATCGCGAGCGCAACCTGCGCGGCAATGAGCGCCGTACCGACACGACCCAGTCCGGGCTGATGACGGCCCTCGGAGATGACGGCGGCGGTGTTGCCGCGTGTCGCCCTGATTCCTGGCCAGACACCCGCCACCGCGGACACCAGCGTCGTCACGAGGGCCACGAACGCCATCGTGCGTGGGCTCGCCGTGAAGTCGAGCCAGAACGGCATGTCGCTGGCAACCGAGGTCATCCACCGCAGGAACGTTTGAGAGGCCACGAGCCCGACGACCGCGGCGGGTACGGCGACGACGATGGTCTCGACGAGGATCTGGCCGACCAGGCGGGCTCGGCTCGCGCCAAGTGCGGACCGGATCGCCAGCTCGCTCGATCGCGACACCGTGCGCGCGAGCGTCAACGACGAGATGTTGCCGGCGATCACCAACAGCACCATCACGAGCGCCATCGTCAAGGCTCCGGTCAGGAGGTCGAGCCCGCGCGAGACCGCTTCGGTGAACGAAACCACGTGCACGCGCAGCCGCGGCGCGCCGGGAGAGGAGGAGGTCAGGCTGGCTGACAGCGCGCTCACTTCGGCGTCGGCTGCCTCGATGCGGTGGCCCTGGCGAAGGACGCCGAACAGTCGCGCGCCCGCGCTGTCTGGAGCTTTGCCAAACGACGCGCGGTCGAACGGAATCCAGATCTCGGCGGAACTGGGGAACCTGCAATCGTCCGGCATGATGCCGACGATGGTTCGGGTGGTGCCGCTGATGTCGACCGTCGATCCCACGACCGCGGGATCACCGGCGAATACCCGTCGCCACAAGCTCTCGCGAATCGTGGCGACCGCGGGCGCGCCGCTCAGAGCGTCGCCTTCCACGAGACCTCGACCGAGAACCGGCGCATAGGGGAGCACGCGAAACGAATCCGGGGTCAGCAGCGCGCCGCGAATGGGCACCGCGTCCCCCGATGGTTGCAGCAGGTTGAACACGCCGCTTCGGGTCGCGCCGACATGCTCGAGCTCGGTGACATGATCGGCGAGGATCCGGAACTGACTTCCGTCGAACAATACGCTGCCGCCATTGGGCTCCGCGTAGGCTTCAATGACGACGAAGCGGTCGCCGCCCGCGAAGGGGAGGCGGCTGAAGAGCACCGCGTCCAGCACCGTAAAACCCGTCGTCGCGAGCCCGATGCCGGTTGCGAGCGCGAGCGCTGACGTCAGCGAGAGAAGAGGTTGCTTTCGGATGGCACGGACCGCGAGCTTGATGTCGACGAGGGAAATCGGAGCTGGCATGTCTTCAGATCTACGAAGCTTGAGGTTCTAGGGTTCTCGAGTTCTAGGGGTTCTGTACGTGGGGGGCGTTTACGAGGGCCCGATAACAGCGGCGATCTCATCCTCCGTCAGCCCTGCCTGGCGCAGGACCTCGACCGTGTGCTCGCCGAGGAGTGGAGCACGACGGTTTGCGACAGCCGGGGTCTCGGACATCTTGACGGGCGATCCGAGCGCGCGCATTCGGCCGAGCGTCGGATGTTCGATCTCGACGACCATCTCGCGTGCGCGCACCTGAGGATCGGCGAAGGCTTCGCTGTAGTCGTTGATGGGACCCGCCGGAATGCCGTGCGCGTCGAAGAGATCGAGCCAGTGGCGGCGCGGCTCGCGTTCGGTGATCGATTCGATGCGCGCGACGAGCGCGGCACGATTGCGGACCCGAAGCGTCGCGTTCGTGTAGTCCGGATCGGTCTTCCACTCGGAATGCCCCAGCAGATCGCAAAGCCGTTCGAACAGCCGATCGTTGGCGGCCCCGAGGGTGACGTAGCCATCGGCGCAGCGTATCGCCTGATACGGTGCGAACATGCGATGTGCCGAGCCGAGGGCCTCGGGCGTGACCCCATCGGCAAAGTACTGCGCGGACTCCCACACCGACAACGCGATCCCGGCCTCGATCAGCGAGGTGTCGATGTACTGTCCGCGTCCGGTGCGGTTGCGGTAGTGCAGCGCCGCCAGGATGGCTGACAGCGCGAAGAGTCCTGCGCCGAGATCGGTCAGCGGCACGCCGACCTTTGCCGGCGCCCGGCCCGGTTCGCCAGTGACCGACATCAGGCCCGAGACTCCCTGTGCGATCAGATCGAACCCGCCTCGCGCGGCATCGGGTCCGGTCTGTCCGTACCCCGAGATCGAGGCATAGATGAGCGAGGGGTGCTCAACCGCGAGCGACGTGTAGTCGAGACCAAAACTCTGCATCACGCCCGGCCGATAGTTTTCGATCACGATGTCGGTGCCGAGCAGCAGACGGCGAAAGGCCTTCTGCGCAAACGGTGTCTTCAGGTCGAGGACGATGCCGCGCTTGCCGCGATTGACGGCGTTGAAGCCCGGACTGTCCGTGCCGGATGCCCCCGCCATCTGACGCGACGAGTCGCCTCCCGGAGGTTCGACCTTGATCACGTCGGCACCCATGTCGCATAGTTGCATCGCGCAGAAGGGCCCGGCCATCACCTGCGTGACGTCCAGCACGCGAATTCCTTCGAGCGCGGTCCGGCCTGTGGTCATTCCCGTACTCCCTGTGAGGTCCTCGTGTCGATTCCAGAAGCGCTGTTCGCCTCTGACGGTCCCGTCGCGTTCCTGACGTTCAATCGCCCGGAGGCGAGAAACGCGCTGACGTGGGCCATGTACGACGCGCTTGCCAGTGCCTGCGAGCGCGTGAACGCCGACGATCAGCTGCGCGTGTTCGTCATCCGCGCGACCGGCGACGCGTTCGCGGCCGGCACCGACATCCGTCAGTTCACCGCGTTCGCGACCGGCGACGACGGGGTCGCGTACGAGCGGCGCATGGAAGCGGTGCTCGATCGGCTCGAGCGCCTGCGAGTCCCGACCATCGCGCAGGTCCACGGGGTGGCGGCCGGCGCCGGGTGCCTGATCGCGTTCTGCTGCGATCTGCGTGTCTGCACACCCGCGGCCAGGTTCGGCGTACCCATCGCCCGCACGCTCGGCAACTGTCTATCGGCTGCGAATTGCGCGCGCCTTGCGGACCTCATCGGACCGGCGCGCACCAAGGATCTGCTGTACACCGGTCGATTGCTCGACGCGACCGAAGCCGCCTCGCTGGGTCTCGTCACGCGGACCGCGGATCCGCCGTCGATTGATGGCGCCGTTCGCGAGCTGGCTCAGGCGATTGCCGCCAACGCGCCGTGGACGATCCGCGTGACCAAGGAAGCCGTCCGCCGCCTCGCCGAACATCGCCGCCTCGCCGCCGGCGCCGATGACGATCTCGTGTCGGCATGCTATGCGAGCGCGGACTTCCGCGAGGGCGTGGCGGCATTTGTCGACAAGCGCGTGCCGAAGTTCATGGGGCGGTGACTTCCGCCCGCCCCCTCCGCCGGACGCTACAGACTATCCGAGATCGGCACCCTATAATCAGCGCTCACCATCATGAACCTTGCCGTCCTCTCTGTGTGTGCGCTCGGCCTGGCGATCATCGTCAGCTGCGTGAGCCGTCTCAACGTCGGCGTGCTCGCGGTTGCGCTCGCGTGGGTCGTCGGCGTCTACGCCGGCGGGTTGCCGGTCAACACGGTCATGAGTGGCTTTCCGAGTCAGCTCTTTCTCACGCTCGTGGGGGTGACGCTCCTCTTCGCGATGGCCCAGGCCAACGGGACGCTCGAGCGGCTGACGCATCACGCCGTCCGCATCTGCCGCGGGAACCGCGGGGTGATTCCGATCATGTTCTTCGTGCTCAGCGCGGTACTCGCGTCGATCGGCCCCGGCAACATCGCCACCGCGGCGCTGGTCGTCCCGATCGCGATGGCGACCGCGTCGCGGACGAAGATTCCGTCGTTCCTGATGGCCATTATGGCCGGCAACGGCGCCAACGCCGGCTCGCTTTCGCCGTTCGCGCCGACCGGCATCATCGTCAGTGGCCTGATGGCGCGCAACGGCCTCCCCGGTTTCGAGTGGCAGACCTATCGCTACAACCTGCTCGCCCATGCGACCGTGGCGTTTGTCGGATATGCGATTTTCGGGGGCCTGAAGCTGTTCCGGGATCATCGTGTGGTGTCGGCGACCGACGAAGCTGCCGCCGCGTCGGATCCGGCAGAAGGACCGTTCGAGTCGCGCCACTGGTGGACGCTCGCCGTGATTGCCGCGCTCATCGCCAGCGTGCTGTTCGCGCAGGTCAACGTCGGCATGGGCGCGTTCGCGGGAGCCGTGATCCTCGTGATCACCGGCGCGGCGGACGACGCGGAAGCCATCAAACGCATGCCGTGGCGCGTGATCGTGATGGTCTGCGGCGTGACGGTGCTCATTGCGCTCGTCGAACGGGTGCAGGGGATCGACCTGCTCGTCTCGCTCGTCGCCCGGGTGGCAACGCCGCATACCGTCACGGCTGTCGTCGCGTTCTTTACTGGGCTCGTGTCGGTCTATAGCAGCACGTCGGGCGTGGTCCTGCCAGCGTTCCTGCCGATGGTCCCGGGCCTGACTGCGCAGCTCCCCGGCGCCAGCGCCCTCGCCATCGCCTCGTCGATGAACATCGGAGGGCACCTCGTGGACATGTCACCACTGTCGACGCTCGGCGCATTCTGCATCGCGGGAGCCACCGCGGAAGACAGCCGGCCGCTCTTCAACAAGCTCCTCGCCTGGGGCCTGTCGATGGCGATCGTCGGCGCGGTGCTGTGCTTCGTGCTGTTCTAGGGAGTGATACTTGTCGCGGGGGCGATGCTTGCTACTGGGAGTGACGCTTGTCGCGGGGAGTGAGGCTTGTCGCTGTCCGCTGTCCGCTGGCATTTCTTGGTGCTCGCGGGGTCCCACCCCCGCTCGCCTACGCGCTTCGCGCGACGGCCTTCCGCCTTCGCTGAAGCTACGGCGGACCGCCGAAGCCTTGGCGGAGGCGGTCGGCCTGTCCGCTCGTCGCGGCCTGAGCGCCACGCTTCACGGGCTTGCAGACCGCGGACAGCGGCGGTGGCCGGCGTCAGCCGGCCTCACCGATCTCGATCCGCAACAATGCCCGGCCGACCTGGATTTCGTCGCCTGATCTGACGAGAACACCGCGCGGGTCGAGGCGGGGCACAGGGATGGTCGCGCCGTCGCGGACGATGGCGGTGCCGTTGCTGCTGCCATCGTCGAACAGCAGGTAACTGCCAGATGTCGGGTCGAAGCGCAGTCGGGCGTGCGCGCGGCCGACGGTTTCGGTGACGCCGTCGCGAACGTCGATGAACGCCACACGATTGCGCCGCATCCGGCCGAGGCCGTCGGTCGGTTCATCGGTCCGTCCGATTGCAATATTCGGCTCGTTGAACGTGAATGCCGGTTCTGTGGCTGCGCCTTTGACGACGGTGATGTGCAGCAGCGGCGGGGCCTGATGCTTCGCTCCACGCGCGTCGTTCGCGCGGTGGTAGTCGATGCTGAAGAATCGATCCGGGGGCCACGCGGGCGGAACGGATTCGAGCGTCTCGATCGTGACGTCGAGGGAGGACGGGGCGTCGCACCGGAGCTCCTCCAACCGTTCGAGGATCCGTCGATCGAGATCCGCGAACGCGGCATCGATCGCGGACCCATCGTTACCGGACGGACGGATGCGAACGGCCAGCCGCGTGTAGGGGAACACGCGGCGCCCGCGGCCGAGCGGCTGCACTTTCTCCTCGACTTCCTGCAGCACGGCCTGGCAGATCTCGAGCGGCGTCGCACGTTCGTCGAGCGGCGTGTCGAAGAACTTTCTGACCCGTGTGTGCAGGTCCTTCCCGATGTCCAACAGGCGTACGGTCACGTCACCACTCCTGCGCCATGGCGCTACTTCAAGAACCCGATCTCTCGTGCCGCATTGACGATCTCGCCCGCGATTGGCGCGGCCGCCCGTGCGCCGTAGCCGGCGTTCTCGACGATCACCGCGAACGCGATCGGATGGGAGCCACCGGCCGGCGCGAAACCGGCGAACCACGAGTGCGCGCGGGCGCCGTCGACCTCGGCGGTTCCCGTCTTGCCTGCAATCGGTGTGGAGTTGGACAGCAGGATGCGGCCCGTTCCTGACGTCACCACTTCACGCATGTATTCCGAGAGCTCCCTTGCTGCGGCCGGCGCTAAGAACCGCGCCGCGGGTTCGCTCGCGGCTGACGAGGGATCGGTTACCCACCTGACCGGCAGCACGCGGCCGCCGGCCGCGACGGCCGCCGCGACCCGCGCCATCTTGAGCGGAGAGACGAGCACGTCAGCCTGGCCATACCCCGCATACGGCAACGTGCGGCGCAGCGCCGCCGCCGTGTCCGGCCGCGCCGTATCGATCTGGAAGAACGACGCCGCATCGAGAATAGGCCGTGGCCCCAGCCGCAATGCGAGCTGCGCGAAGTAGGCGTTGCAGGACACGACGAGCCCGCGCCGGAGCGTGACGCGTCCGTGAGGCGACGTGTCCAACGGATCGTCGCGCACGGGACGGGACCAGCCGCGGAGGTAGTTGCCGACGCGCCCATCGCGCAGGCGCAGGCAGGTGAACGCTTCGTTCTCCGCGGCAGGATTGCTGCGGAGCGCTGCGCTCGCGACGAGGAGCTTGAAGGTCGATCCCGGCGGGTACAGCCCGTAGCGGGATCGATCCAGGTAGGCGTCAATCGCGCTCTCGCCGACGGGGTCATCGTCTCGCGTATCCTCGCGGGTCGTGGGCCACGGATAGCTGACCGACGCCAGAAGGTCACCGGTTTCGACGTCGAGCACGATCGCCGCGCCCCGAGCGTATCCGCCAGCGGCAATTCCCCGGCGAAGCGCTGATGCGGCCCGCGTCTGGAGCCGCGCGTCGATCGACACACGAACGTCGCGGCTACGGGTCATGAGGGCGCGGACTCGAGGATCGGTCGAGTCCGCACCGTACCGGACGAGTGGGAGCAGCTCGCTGTAGTCCCGTTTGATCGTGCGATCGCGCGCGCCGGTTCGAGGATTCACGACGTCCACCACACGCTGCCGATCGTCGAAGCCTTTCAACTGCGCATCGCTGTCGCGCTCGATGTACGATGAGTTACGTGCGCCCCAGTTCGTCTGGTGCTGCCAGTCGCCGAGCACGCTGAAGACCAGGCCGCCGAGCGGGTAGCAGCGCGCGTCCCTGGATGCACACGGCTGATCGATCGCAATACCGGCCTTCTGATAGCCGGCGTCGAGCGCGCGGACTTCGGCCGGCCGGCTCGTCGCGAGCACCAGCCCGTTCCGATCGTAGATGCTGCCGCGCTCGAGCCGGGCAGCGGCAGCCACCAGGCGAGGGTTGTACTCGAAGCGGTAGCCGCCGTCCGCCTGTTCGGTGAGGCTCGCGGCGGTCGCGAACGCGTCAGCCTTGACGATTTGCACCCAGCCCGCGCGGGTCAGGACCGCGATCGCCGCGATACTCAGGACCGCAGCCAGCGTGCGGATCGGCGCCTCGAAGTGCGGCCGGACCGCACCCTGCCGCCGCGCGACGGCCATCACGACGCCAACCGCGAAGCCATTCGCGATCATCGACGACCGGCCGTAACTGAGGAACGGCGTGACGACCCCCGACAGCGGAAAGAGTCCGAGGAGCCCGCTCGCGATGACGAGCGCCTGCACGACGAGCGCCAGCGCCGCACCCGTTGCGAGCAGGGCGCTGAAGTCGCCGGGTGCTCGCACGGCGGCGCGCAGGCACCGCCACGTCAGCATCGCGTAGAGCGCGAATACGACCGCGAGCCCGACGTACCCGAGTTGTTCACCGATCGCCGCGAGCACGAAGTCCGTATGGCCCGCGGGGATCGACTGCGGGGTCCCGAGGCCGGGCCCGCTCCCGCGCACCGCGCCGGTCGCCATCGCCCACAAGCCGTACGCGATCTGATTGCCGCCGGGCACGCCGTTGTTCCATGGGTTCAACCAGATGAGCACGCGCTGCCGGACCGTGGCCGGCACGCCGATCACGTACGCGACGCTGAAGCCCGCCACGAACATGGCCAGGCCGAGCACGACCGATCCTCCACGGCCGCGCGCGATCGCGTAGAGAGCAAGCACGACGCACGTGAGCACCAGCGCGGGTCCCAGATCCTTCTGCAGGAAGAAGAACGCGAGGACGACGAGCATGCTGACGACCACCGGGCGGACGTCGATCCAGCGTGGCAGGTTGATGTGCTTCAGCCAGGGCCGCGCTGCGGTCGGCGATTCGGAGAGCTCGCGCAGATGTTCGAGACGCCGAGCGAAGTACGCCGCGAGCGCGAAGACCACGAGCAGCCGGATCACTTCGACCGGCTGGAACCCGAGCAGGTTGACCTTCGCGCCGCTCGATCCCGGACCATTGCCGAACACCAGCAACAGCGAAGCAAGCCCGAGCGCCAGGCCGAGAGGCCCGACGACCGCTCTGCGCAGTCGTGATGCCTCGA
This sequence comes from Vicinamibacterales bacterium, assembly GCA_036258055.1. Taxonomy (GTDB): domain Bacteria; phylum Acidobacteriota; class Vicinamibacteria; order Vicinamibacterales; family 2-12-FULL-66-21; genus DATAEK01. The sequence continues at coordinate 7,822 of DATAEK010000020.1, read as the reverse complement.
AATCGAACTCCGCGGCCGCAACCAGGAGAGCGAGCCCGATCGCGACGCCCGTCGCGAACACCTCCGCGGGGATCGTGTCGCGGACCGGATCCCGCAGCGCGAGCATGGACATCAGACCGATGCCCGACAGCAGGAGAAGGATTGGCAGCATCAGTGGGTCGTCTTCAGCGCGGCGCCAGCGGCGCACGATGTGCGCGAACCAGAACGCGGCCAGGAACAGGCCGCACGCACGCATCACGGCGCGTGCGTAGTCCCTGAGAGTCCGAACCACGACGTGAGGCTTGAGAGCCGCGAGGTCGGCAGCGGCCAAAACCTGCGCCTGAGTGGCGCCGGGTCGCCGGGAGAGGCGTGCCCGTAGCTCGACGAAGTGTGGATTTCGCCGGATCTCCTCTGCGCTGATCGTTGCCGCGCTCAATCCGCCGACGTGATCGAGCGGCGGATCGTCCGAAACGGCTTGACGGTAGAGCATGCGGGCTGCCGCCTGTCGCTCGATCCGATCCTCGAACATCGTCAGGAGCGGCAACAGGTCCTCGGGGCTGCGGAGGGTTCGCAGGTTCAATACCGGCGTGGAGTCGGTGGCGGCCTTGAGCTGCTCGACCCGCCCCACGGTGGTCAGCCAGAGGCCGAAGAGCATCACGATCGAGCAGACGGCGAGGCCCAGGGCTTCGACATTCGCCGCCCGCACCGCCGTGGACGCCCGGCCCGCATTCGCAGGGAGCAATCGGCTCCGGCCGGCGCCTTTTTCGACCGCCGCTACGAGTGAATCAGAAGTGGGTTCGATGACGCGCATCAGGATCCTTCGACCTTGTCGCCGGTGGCGGCCAGCTCCTCGTCGACGCGCTCGAGCTGTCCCTTGCAGACTTCGAGGTTCTTGGCGGCGTACCCGAACCCGACGATCGGATCGAACGCTTCAATGCAGCCTTCGTAGTCCGCGCGCGCTTTCTCGAGCTCGCGCCGGCGCTGCTCGCCGGACAGGGTGCGGGCGAGGCTGCGGCTCGCGTTTGCGCGGCGGAGGTAGCCGTCGCCAAGGAGCGCCCGCTCGCGCCGTCCGGATACGTATCCGCGTTTTTCGGCTTCGACGATGGCCGAGGAAGCCTGATCGACATCAGTCAGGCCGTAGACCGCAATCCGGCTGATGCCCAGATACGGATCGAACGATGCGCCGTCGAGCTGCGCCGCCGCGCGGAACTTGTCGATGGCATTGCGGTAGGTCTGACGCGCCGCGGTCACAGGCTGCGTCCGCGCGGAGAGACGGATCACATGCGCTTCGCACGTGAGCAGCTTCGAGAGCAGCCGGTTGTCACCCGGAGCGAGTTGCGCCGCCCACCGCAGCGACTGCTGCGCCTGTTTCCACTCGCCAGGAGGCATCGTCGGCTCCTCGCGGCGATAGTCGGTGATGACGCTGTCGGCCAGCGCGATGAGCCGATCCTTGAGCGGTCCGTTCACGCGCAGCTTCAGACCGGCGCCGAGCATGCTCGACGCTCGAATGCCGTCGTAGTCGGCTTGCTTCTCGACAATCGTGTTGCGTTCCAGTCCGTCGATCCCCTCGCGGAATCGCTCGGCGGCCACCCAGGCGACCCCCTCGGTCGTGACCAGGCCGACGAGCGTGAGGAGCACGACCATCCAGAGCGCGCGCCGGAACAGGTCGATCCGTCTGAGCGCGAGCGCGGCCGGTGCCACCGGAGGAGGCGCCGCCACGCCCGTGGCCGTGTGCTGGGGCGCCGGAAGCGGATCGGTCGGAGGCACGACCGTGACGAGTGGTTCGGTTGCCCGCCTGGCAGTGGCCTGCCCGATTGGCATCGTGGCTGGCGTCGTGTACTCGCTCGTCGCCGCAGGCTTCTTGCCGGCGAGAAACAGCTCGAGATCGGAGCGAATCGCGGCCGCAGTGGGATATCTGCGCTCCACCTGATACGCAAGCAGTTTGCTGACGATGGCGGCCAGTTCCGGCGGGCAGGACGGAGGCAGCGGTTCACGCGGCGCGTTCGTGCGAATCGCATGCTCGAGTTGACCGCGATTGCGATCCAGCGCCGGATAGGGGCGATGGCCGGCGATCGCTTCGTACAGAATCACCCCGAGCGACCAGAAATCCACGTGCTCGTTCACATGACCGTGCTCGAGCCGCTCGGGAGACGCGTATGCCGACGTACCCCAGTTGTTCGTGGTGACTGGCGAGGTTTTCGCCAAGGCCTTCGCGATCCCGAAGTCGAGCACTTTGAGCGAACCCGAGGCGCCGATCAGCACGTGGCCTGGCTTCAGATCGGCGTGGACGAGGCGATCGTACGGCTCGCCCTCTACCGTCGTCGCGAACTGATGGGCCTTCTCGAGGAAGGTGCAGATGCTGACGGCATGCTCGGCCGCGAGCCTCGGCGGAAGCGGTCCGTTCTTGATCAGATCCGCGAGCGCGCCTCCCTCGACGAGTTCCATCGCGATGAAGAGATGGCCGTCGCTGTCGTGCCCATAGTCGTAGACCGTCGGCACCATGCCGTGCGCCTGCTCGAAACGCTGCTGCAGCATCGCGCCGTGCCGCTCGGCGGCGATGCGATCCCTTGCGTCATCCGTCTCGGTGAGCAGGACGAGCTTGAGCGCTACCCGGGCGCCGTCGCTGAGCCGCCGCGCGCGCCAGACAGTACCGAAGCTGCCCTGGTCGAAGGGCTTTTCACCTTCGGTCGTATATCCACCCACCTGCCACGGCATCGTGCGATCTCCTCAGCGAATCACCGAAGGCTCTGCCGTGACTATGACGTTGCCGGTGGCAAATTGTTGCCGCTCGGCCGCGGACAATCCCTTCACGACCTCCGTCCCGTAGCCCGCGAAAAGATTGCGCTTCAGCGTGGTGTTCGTGGCGTTGCCAATGGACACGGGCGCCACCGCCGCCGCCCGCCCTGCGCGCACGAACACGTTGCCAGTGACGAGGGCATCCGCGCCGTCCCCCACGGTGAGGGCTTCACCCGGCACTGAGAAGTGGGTTCCTTGAACCGTGGCGGATGTTCCCGCCACCAGCTCGACGCCGATGTGCATCGGCCCGGTTATTTCGGCAAGCTCGATGGCGCGCCCGCCACCTGACACCCGGATCCCGACGTCCATCGGCAACTCGAGTGTAGATTCCAGTCGGATGCCCGAGATGCGCCCGCCGAGCTCGCCGCCGGCGGTGATCCCGATCCATTCGCCAACGGCAGCCGGCGCGCGAGCGAAGGTGACCGTCCCTGGCAGCCGGGCGACCAGGCTCACGCCGTCCGCAACGACCACACGCTCGGTGTACGTGCCGGGCTCGAGCTGCACGACGTCACCAGGATGCGCAGCCTCCATCGCCGCGCGGATTCCGGAAAATGTCGCGGAGGCATCCGTGCCGACGATGAGCGTGCGGTTGATGGTTCCGGCGCGGTCAGGTCCGCGCCACAGAAGCGCAAGAGTCGCGAGCGCACCGATCATCGCTCCGAACGCAAACCAGGTCGTACGGCTTCCGGCAATCCAACGACCGACGCTGCGCAGGGCCCCGGGGCCGTCGTTCGATGGCAAAGCCTGCGGCTCCGCCGGCTGATCCGTGACACTTCCGGCCGTCACGATCTGCGGCGCAGCACTCGAGTGTCCGATGGGTGCAAGCCGAAACGCGCGCGCGAACTGCGGCGTCTCGGCGTAGACGACGGTCACGTTATCGCGTCCACCGGCTTCGTTCGCGGCGTTGACGAGCGCATCGACGACCGCGTCCGGAGATCCGGCGTGCTGCCGGACGACCTGCTCGATCGCGATCGAGGGCACCATGTCCGTCAGACCGTCAGTGCACACGAGGATGGCGCTCTCGCGGTCGAGCGGCTCCTCGATCACTTCGACATAGTCCTCTTCGTCCTTGTCACGCTGTGCGCTGCCGACGTCGCGAAAGACCTCGTGACGTCGCGGATGCCGCATGGCGTCCGCTTCGGCGATTTCTCCGGCGTCTTCACGCTCGCCGACTGGCGAATGGTCGTGCGTGATCTTGCGGATCCCGGCGGAGTCGAGCTTGTAGAGGCGGCTGTCGCCGACGTGACCAACCGTGATGCCCGAATCGGACACCAGCGCCAGCGTGACGACGCACGTCATGCCATGGAGGTCCGGCGAGGTCTCCGCGCGCTTGAAGATTTCGTTGTTCGCGATGGCGATCGCTTCGCGCACGCGTTCGGCTGGTGTCCCGAGCGGACGGGCGAGCCGTTGGGTAATCACATCGCAGGCAATCGCGGCGGCAAGTTCTCCGGCGACGTGCCCGCCGACGCCATCGATGACGCCGTAGACGCCGCGATCCGGATCGACGAGCGGCAGATCTTCGTTGTTCGTTCGCACCCGTCCGGGATCGCTCCGGTATGCCGAACGGAGCGCTGGCAGCGACGTCGTGCTCGCGTCACTCACCGTCGAACACCCTGGCGAGATACGCCAGCCAACCGAGCGCTGCGATCAGCGTCACGAGGAACGCCGCGTCGAGCCAGGGCAACCACGTGACGACCCAGGGGTACCACGTCATGACGCGATGGACTCGAACTCGATCACCACGACGTCGGCGATGCGAATGCTCGCCTTGGGCGGCAATGGGAACTCGTCGCCGGGTCCCGTGACGCCGTCAGCGGTCTTGACCGCCGGTGGGATCGGCGTCCCGTCAACCGACGTGCCCCAGAGACTGACGTCCTGGATGTAGAAACGCCCGGCGGGGTCGCAGCGCAGCCGGAAGTGCTCACGCGAGACCTTCGAGCTACCCACGATCTGCACGTCAACCCAGGCGGAGCTGCCGCCGCGGCCCACGGACAGCGACTCTTTGCGCATCACGAAGACGTGCGGGCCTTGCTCGTCTTCGTACTTGAGACGCGCGCGTTCGCCGTTATCTGCCGGCCGTGGGAGCGGTGCCGACGTCGCCTTCGACGGAACTGCCGGCTCTTGAACGTCGGTTGTCGTCGCCGTCCGCCGGCCGTGTCCGACGACGCTCTTCACGATGCGTGTGGTGGGCGTGCCGCCGTACTCGACCGGCGCGGGCATCGCGAGCGTTGAGACGATGCCGAGCTGGCCGCGTTCGAGGTCGCCGTTGCGATCGGCGGTGATGTGAATCTCCCAGCCTGACGCGGGTGTTTCCAAGGGTGGCAGCGTCTCGCGATCGAGCAGCCGCGTCAGCACGCGCCGATTGGATCGCTCGAGGCCACGATTGAGCTTCTGTACCTCGTCTGCCAAGGCTCGCTGAATCTGCCCAACGATGCGGGGAGCGACCGGCTCGATCGACTCGAAGTCCTCAGGATGGAGGTAGACGTGATAGACGGCGGGTGCGAGCGTCGAATAGGGGAGCGGATACAGATTCAACATCAGCTCGTCCCGGACCGCCTTCCAGATCCGCCGCCCGCTCGGGGCTTTCACGGCTGCCATCGGCGTGCCTCCCACGCGGCCCATGGTAGGCAGATATGCACGTGGAAGTCCCAAGGATTCCCCAAGGAAATCGCAGTGTCGAAGCGTGAAGTCCTCAGCCGAACGTCAGCACGGGCGGACGTGCGATACAGTCGGTGACGGGCATGAGAGTCGCGTTCGGCCGCTTCATCTTCGACTCGGAAACTCGAGAACTGCTCGAGGGCGGACGGCGGCTGCACGTGTCGCCAAAGGCCTTCGATCTGCTCAAGCTCCTCATCGAGCGCAGTCCGAACGTGGTCAGCAAAACCGAATTGCAGGACCGCATCTGGGCGGGGGCATTCGTCGGCGATGCCAACCTCAGCGTGGCCGTCGCCGAGATTCGCCAGGCGCTAGGGGACGACGCGAAGGAACCGGCGTTCGTTCGCACCGTTCATCGGGTTGGCTACGCGTTTTCAGGCGCGGCCAGCCCCGTTGGCGGGACGACGGCGTCGAGCGGCGGCCCCTATCATCGCTGTTGGCTCGCGTGGCACGACAAGACCTTCACGCTCGGCGATGGCGACAACGTCATCGGGCGCGACCCGCGTTGCACGGTGTGGCTGGACGCGTCAGGTGTGTCGCGGCGTCACGCGAACATCGCCGTCACCACGGATGAGGTGACGATCGCCGATCTCGAGAGCAGCAACGGCACGTTTGTCGGAGGAAGGAAAGTAACCTCTCCGCGGCGCCTCGCTGACCACGACGTCATCGAGCTGGGGTCGGCGTCGCTCACGTTTCGGATCTGGTCCGACGATCGTCCACCGAAGACCGAACGGCTGGTGCGGCCGAAAAGGCCGTAACAAAGCCTGCGCTGTCGGCCGACCGCCCGCGTTGCCGCGCCTCCCTCCCAGAGGTACTCTTGCACGGTGCCTCAGGTGAACCCGCGTTCTGGATCGCGCCCGTACTACGGCTGGTTCGTTCTACTCGTCGCCGCCGCAGCCATGGTGGGGACGTTGCCGGGCCGTACGCAGGGGCTGGGCCTCATTACCGAGCCGCTCATCGCCGACCTCGGCCTCGATCGCGTGACGTATGCCTCCCTGAATTTCTGGGCGACCATCCTCGGGTCCTCCGCCGCGCTGGCGATGGGGCACGCCATCGATCAGCTCGGGAGCCGGCGCGTACTCACCGTGACGGCGGGACTCCTCGGCCTCGTGGTCTGCGCGATGAGCCAGACGACCAGCATCGCGGGCCTCGCGGTGTGGCTGACGCTGACGCGCGCCCTTGGTCAGAGCGCGCTGTCGGTCGTGAGCCTGACGATGATCGGCCATTGGTTCGTACGGCGGATCGACGCCGCCATGGCCGTCTACAGCATCGTCATGAGCATCGGCTTCATGGTTGCGTTTCCGACTGTGGGCGCGATCGTCCAGCGGTGGGGCTGGCGCACTGCATGGCTCGCGATCGGCTGCGCTCTCGTCGTCGCGCTCGCGCCGCTGGCGTGGGCGGTGGTCCGGCGGAGTCCCGAGTCGATCGGGCTGAGTCCCGACGGAAAGTCGGTTCACGCGGCGGCGATGGAGAGCGGCGGATCCAGCCAGGATGCGATGACGGGCTATCCGTGGCGGTCGGCCATCGCCACGCCGGCGTTCTGGGCTTTCGCCCTTGGCGCGGCTCTTTACGGGCTCGTCGCGTCTGGCATCGGGCTCTTCAACGAATCGATCCTCGCAGAGCGCGGATTCGGTCCGGACATCTACTACCAGACGCTCGTCGTCACCGCGCTGACCGCGCTCGCGGGGAACTTCCTGGGCGGCTGGCTCGCGCGCCGCGTGCCGATGACGCTCTTGCTCGCCGGATCGCTGGGGATTCTCGCCGCTGGCGTCGCCGCCCTGCCGTACGTGACGAGCATGACGCACGTGATGGCCTGGGCTTGCGCGATGGGACTCGGCGGAGGCTTCGTGATGGTCCTCTTCTTCAGCGTCTGGCCGCGCGCGTTCGGGCGACGCGATCTCGGGCGGATCCAGGGGGCCGCGCAGGCGCTGACGGTGCTGGCCTCGGCAGTCGGTCCGCTGCTGCTCGCCTGGTGCGTCACCTGGACGGGGAGCTACGCCGCCATGTTCCGGCTCTTGGCCGGCGTCATCGCCTGCGTCGCGGTCAGCGCGCTCGTCGTCGCGCTTCCAGCCGCACCGCCGGTTACCGCGATCGCTCAGTCAGAGTCGTCGTGATCTCGGCAGACGCCGCGCTCTTCGTCACCGTCTGGTTGGCGGTGACCTGTTTCGTGGGCGGTCAGGCTGGACAACGGATCGCCATCATTACCGGGCGGACGCCCGCGTGGGCGTGGCCCGTCTGGTTCGCTGGCGCGCTCGTGTGCGTCGTGCACGCGCTCCTCGCATTCGGCGTGCGCTACGCCTGGATTCACGAACGGGCGGTCAGCGCGACAGCCGAACAGACCGCAGCCGTCTACGGCATTCGCTGGGGCGGAGGTGTCTACGTCAATTACGTG
>DATAEK010000405.1:0-1825 GCA_036258055.1 Vicinamibacterales bacterium | reverse complement strand
GATTGGAACAAGACGCTGCCGTCCGAGCCTACTTTGAGCTTGCCGACGTCCAGCCAAATGAGCCCTTCACCGGGGATCGCGTAATGAAATCCAACCCCGGCGATCGTTTGCGTGTTTGCGGACAGGTCGATTGTGATATTCAACGGGGATTGATCGCGCATCCTGTGGCCTAGGATTTCTCTGGACACCTGACTGGGGCAGGATAGCTGCCCGGAGGAGAGTTCCAGATGACGAAATCGAATCGACGAACCGCCGAGGTCGGCGGTACCGGCCGCTGGTCGGCGAAGCGCAAGGCCGATGCGGTGCTGCGACTGTTGAAGGGCGAAGACCTCGACACGCTATCGCGCCAACTGAAGGTGACGGCGGCGACGTTGTCGGAGTGGCGTGAGGTGTTTCTGGCGAATGGTCTGGCGGGCCTGAAGAGCCGCGAGGTCGACGGGCGGGACGAGCAGATCGCGGCGCTGAAGAAGGCGCTGGGCGAGAACGCGCTGGACTTGGCGATTACGCGCGAGATCATTCGCGTGTACGAGAGGAAAGCCGGCCCTTTAGCGCCCGGGAAGTCGACGTCGTGACGCACGAGACGTCGGTTTCCCTGCAGCGAATCGTGCCGCTGGTTCGCGTGTGCGACCTCGCCGGTGTGGCGCGCTCGAACGTGTACGCGAGTCGCAGAGCGACGGTGGTGGGGCTTCCGGTGCGTCGTGGCCCGAAGACGCTGTACAGCGATGCACGCCTCACCGAGGAGATCCGTGCCGTGCTCGCGGCCTCGCCGTTCGTCGGCGAAGGCTACCGCAAGGTGTGGGCGAAGCTGCGCCATCAGGGTCTGCGTACCAGCAAGGCACGCGTGCTGCGGCTGATGCGCGCGGCCGGGTTGCTGGCGCCGAGCCGCGTCGGCGGAGCGCGCGGGCCGAGAGCACACGATGGCACGATCATTCCCGCCGCGCCAAATACGCTGTGGGGTACGGATCTGACGACCACCGTGACCCTCGAGGACGGTCAAGTCGCCGTGTTCATCGCGATCGATCACGCCACCGCGGACCTGGTCGGCGTGCACGCCGCCAAGCGCGCGACACGCTACGAGGCGCTGGAGCCGGTGCGCCAGGGCATCCGCCGCTGCTTCGGGGTCATCGAAGCCGACGTCGCTCGCGGCCTCGCCGTGCGTCACGATCACGGCAGTCAGTACCTCAGCGATGCGTTCCAGAACGAGCTCGCGTTCCTCGGCATCGAATCGAGCCCATCGTTCGTACGTGCGCCCGAAGGCAACGGCTGCGCCGAGCGGGTGATCCGCACGCTCAAGGAGCAGCTGCTGTGGGTGCAGACCTTCGCGACCGTCGAGGAGTTGCGCCTCGCGCTCATCGCCTGGGCCGAGCTCTACAACCGCGAGTGGCTGATCGAACGCCACGGCTTCAAGCCGCCTGCCGAAGCACGCCGAGCGTTCTACGAGAGCCGCGTGAAACTCGCAGCGTGACGAGTCGAGTGACCATCAATCCACTGTCCAGAAAATCCTTGACCGCTACATGCCGTACTTGCCGCCTGCAATAGTGAGTCGACAGACTGAAACGGAGGGTGCTGTCGGATGGCGGGAGCCCAACTCAGCGTCTATCCTTGCGCGTCAACGATTACCGTGACCGAAAATGCCCGTCGCGCGCAGAATCCGGCAGTTCTTCGGCGAGATCCGCAGACGCAAGGTCATCCGTGTCGCGGTCGTGTATGCGGTCGTCGCCTGGGTCGGGATCCAAATAGCGGCGGCGACCTTCGAGCCGCTCAACCTGCCGAGCTGGACCGTCACGCTCGTGATCCTGCTCGCGCTTATCGGTTTCCCGATCTC
>DATAEK010000383.1:0-3131 GCA_036258055.1 Vicinamibacterales bacterium | reverse complement strand
CCGAACATCCGCAGCGGCTCGGCGACACCGATCGACTGGTGCGCGCTGAGCAGCGTGCAAATCGACGAGTGGCAGTTGCCGGCGAGCGACAGCGCCTTGCTGTAGTACACCTGCGACAGCCCCAGGCCGCCGTACTCCGGCGGGACCTTCATACCGAGTGCGCCGATCCGCTTCAGCGCGTCCACCACGTTGTCGGGGATCTTCGCCTCGCGTTCGATCTCGAGCGGGTCGGCCTCCGACGCGAGAACCTCCCGAAGCTCGGTGAGGAAACGCTCCCCGTTGTCGATCTGCGCCGGATCCAGCTTCGGCTGCGGATGGATCAGATCGATGCGAAAATCGCCCAGGAACAGCTGCTTGCCAAAGCTCGGCAGCTTCCACTCCGCCTCCCGTGCCGCCTCGACGACATCGCGAGCTTCTTTCTCTGAAACGTTGGTGGCCATCGCCAGTCCTCTCCGGGAGTCGGTGCTCAACAGTTCGTGGTCGGAATCCCCGCTTGCGGGCAGCCTTGGCCCGGTCACATGTTGATTCCGCCGTCGACATCCCAGATCTGCCCGGTGATGTAACCCGAGGCGTCCTGGGCGAGGAAGCACACGGCGCGAGCGATTTCTTCAGGCTGTCCCATCCGGTGCACCGGGATCCGCTCCACGAGGTCCGCCACCATGTACGGCGGGATCGTGACGACCATGTCGGTCTCGATCAGGCCAGGGGTGATGCAGTTGACCGTGACCCCGATCCCCTTCTCGAGCTTGCCGGCCATGCGGAGCGCGAAAGCCGCCTCGCGAGCGAGCGTCTTGGTGAGCCCGAACAGGCCAGACTTCGAGGCCGCGTAGTTCGCCTGGCCGACGTTGCCCATCTCGCCGGTCACCGACGAGATGTTGATGATCCGCCCAGAGCCTCGTCCGATCATGTGCTGGAACGCGGGCTTGGACATGTAGAAGGCTCCCGACAGGTCCACTTTCACCACCTTGTCCCAATCGGCCGCAGACAATTTCCAAACCGGCTTGTCGACGGTGATGCCCGCGTTGTTGACGAGGATGTCCAGCCGGCCGTGCCGGTCGATCACCTCCTTGATGACGCGCTCGCAGTCCTCCGCGTCACCGATGTTGCCCTGATGCAGCGTCAGGGTTCCGCCGGCGGCCTCGACCGACTGGCGCAGTTCGTCGGCGCGCGCCTGATTCGAGGAGAAGCCGGCCGCGACCATGGCGCCGTCCGCAGCGAGCGCGTGGCAGATCGCCGCGCCGATCCCACGGGTGCCTCCCGTGACCATCGCGACCCGTCCGGTCAGATCGCGATCTCTCGCTGCAGTCTGAGATTGAGAATCTGTAGTTGCCATTGTGCCGTGCCTTCCGATCTAGGAGAGCCGCTCGACGATCATCGCCTGTCCGTTCCCGCCGGCCACGCACATCGTCTCCAGGCCGTACCTGCCGCCCACCGAGTCGAGGTTGTTGAGCAGGGTGGTCATGATCCGCGCGCCGGTCATGCCGAACGGATGACCCAGCGCGATCGCGCCGCCGTTGATGTTCAGTTTGTCAGGATCGATGCCCAGCTCGTCGCGGCACGGCAGCACCTGCGCCGCGAACGCCTCGTTCATCTCCACCAGGTCGATGTCGTCGATCTTCATGCCCGCCGTCTCCAACACCTTCCGGACCGCCGGGATCGGCCCGAGGCCCATGATCTCGGGACGAACCGCCGCCACCGCGGACGCGACAATCCGCGCCCGCGGCTTGAGGCCGCGCTCGCGGGCCTTCTCCTCCGACATCACCAGCACGGCGGCGGCGCCGTCGTTGAGCGGGCAGGCGTTGCCCGCGGTCACGGTGCCGCCCGGCTTGAAGGCCGGCTTGAGCTTCGCAAGCGACTCGACCGTCGTGTCCGCGCGCGGCCCGTCGTCCTTCGTGACCGTGTGCGCCGGGATCACGTCTCCGCCAGCGTCGTGAGTCTCCGGTATGTCGACTCCGACGATCTCGCGGTCGAAGTGGCCGCCGGCGCGTGCCGCGAGCGCGCGCTGCTGGGACAGCGCGGCCCACTCGTCCTGGGCCTCGCGGGAGACCTTGCAGCGCTCGGCCACGTTCTCCGCCGTCAGCCCCATGGGGATGTAGACGTTGTAGCCGGTGCCGTTGGACCCGTCGAGCAGCGGGTTCATCACCGGAAGCGTCATGCCGGCGCCGCGCGACGTGCATTCCACGCCCGCCGCGACGTACTGGTCGCCTTCGTTCGACTTGATCGCGTGGAAGGCCATGCGGATCGTCTGCAGCGACGATGCGCAAAAGCGATTGACCGTGACCGCCGGGACATGGTGGTCCAATCCAGCCAGCAGCGCCGCGTTGCGGCCCACGTTGTAGCCCTGCTCGTGGTCCGGGAAACCACAGCCCATCATGACGTCGTCTGTCTCCCGGAAATCGACCTCCGGGTTGCGCTCGACGAGCGCGCGCAGCGGGATCGCTGCGAGGTCATCGGCGCGGACGTCCCGCAGCGTCCCTCGGACCGCCCGGCCGATGGGCGTCCGCACTGCATCGACAATGACCGCTTCAGACATGAATCCTCCTCATCGCGATCGCACAGAGGACCACGTAGGTCGTGTTGCTCATTGGCTTAGTCTGGGCTGGGGCGATACGTCAGTCATCCGAGGGCGCCCACACAAGCCTTGCGGGTAACTACGCAGTCCGGAGGGCGCCGAAGGCCCTAGAGCGTCGGTCATCGACCATCCGTTCTTGGCGGCCAGCTCGCTCGTGTTGGTGATCGTGAACGTCAGCGTCGAGGTGCCCCCGGCGTTGAGCGTCGCCGGCGAAAACGACTTGGTCAGTCGCGGCGTCGCGTCGAGGATCCGAATGTTGGTGAAGGGGGCGTCGTTGCCGCCGCCCGCGCTGGACCTCCCCCGGTTCCGTGGAGTCAGGTTGTTGTTGTCGTCGTGGCTGTGCGCAACCGAAGGTTGTGCACAGATTTTCCGCGCGCGTCCGTGCGCGCGAGGCCGTCGGGGATCGCCGGCGGCGTGGTCGAGGTGCTGTTGTGCCACTGCCCGGATCGGCTCGCGCGCCGCTACGCCTACCAGGTGCTGCTGCTCGAGGAGCTCGCCCGCGCCGGCGTGGAGGTCGTCTTCACGCGCGCACCGGAGCGCTCGGGCTCGCCCGAGGACG
>DATAEK010000376.1:0-9756 GCA_036258055.1 Vicinamibacterales bacterium | reverse complement strand
CGCGATCTGCCGGGAGCGCTGAGCGCATTACAGGCGGCGATGCGAGCAGCGCTGACCGTCCTCGAGGGATCCACTCAGCGCGCCCTAGAGGCGTCAATCACATGAGTAAGATCGAAGAGGTAAAGCTTGCGCCGTCGATTCTCGCCGCTGACTTCGCTCGTTTGGGCGAGCAGGTGGTGGAGGCAGAACTGGCCGGAGCAGATCGGATCCACGTCGATGTGATGGACGGACACTTCGTGCCGAACCTTTCTATGGGGCCAGCGATCCTCGGATCGCTTCGCAAGGTCACGCGCCTACCTCTCGAGACGCACCTGATGGTCTCGGACCCTGACTCCCTCCTTGACGCGTTTGCCTCCGCCGGTTCCGACTCACTGATCGTTCACTGGGAGGGGAACAACAATCTGCACCGAACGGTGCAGCGGATCAGGGCGCTGGGGAAGCGCGCTGGCGTAGCGATCAACCCCGCCACTCCGGCGACGGTCCTGGAGGAGATCGTCCAGGACGTCGACCTGGTGTTGGTCATGACCGTGAATCCGGGTTTCGGGCATCAGCAGTTCATCGCAACGACCGCGTCGAAGATCGCGCGGGTCCGCGAGCTGGTCGAGCGAGTCAAGCCGTGGTGTGAGGTGGAGGTGGACGGCGGCATCGATGCGGCGACGGCGCCGGTGGTCGTTCGATCGGGGGCGAACGTACTCGTTGCCGGTTCCGCGATCTTCGGGGACCGCGAGGGAGTGGCCGCCGCGATGCTGCGCCTTCAGACCGCCATCGTCGACCCGGAGGATGGACGCGAACCGGCCGGGGCGACGGCTCTTTGAACCGAATCGGCCGGAGCGGTTTGGAGCTAAACCGGGTCGTGCGTTTCGGCCATTACGCAGGAGGTTTTCGTGCGCCTAGCATCTATCGTTCTATCCGCCGTTTGTCTCACGTCCGCGCCTCCGGTTACGCAATACCGGGGAACGCTCGGTGCACCCGAGACGTTTAGGGTGACGGCGCAGGTGAAAGGTGAGCCCGGCGTCGCCGCGGCAGCCATTCAGGTGGTGATTCAGCGCTACACCCCGGAGGCCGAACGTACCGCCATCGAGAACGCGCTCGAGACCGGCGGGTACCCGGCCTTCCTGATTGCGCTCCGGAACTCGTCCGACGTCGGATACGTAGAGCACGGCACTTCGAAATTCACCATCCGATATGCGCGCGAAAGCAAGACTGGCACAGGCCGCACGATCGACGTGGTCACCGACAGGCCGATCTACTTCCTCGGCGGCGGTGAGCCGGACGCCAAGCCGCGGGCGGGGTTCGAGGTAGCAGTGCTCCGCCTGGAGATCGACGATATCGGGTTCGGCAGCGGAGAGATGGCGGCCGCGGCGCGTCTCAAACCGGCGCCAGGAGGAGGCGTGCAGATCGACGATTACGGCGATGCGCCGATCAAGCTCGTGACAGTCACGCGAAAGACCTCCTAGGCCGCGATCCAGCGCGATCAGGGGGTTTCGCGCGCCGCGACGAATCGAAGCGCGCGCCGATGGGCCTGGAATGCGAGCGCGAATGCCGGCTTCTCGACCGTCGCATAGGTCTTCGCGAATTCTGGAGGAACAGGCAATGCAGATGAGATTCGGACTGATCGCGTGCCTGACGCTGGTTGGCACGCTGGCGCTGGCCCAGGAAGTCACGTATGACTACGACCACACGGCCAACTTCTCGGCGTACAAGAAGTATGCCTGGACGAGCGGCACCGAGCTGCCTGACGAACTGAGCCACGACCGTGTCGTGCGCTCGGTAGATACTCGACTGCAGGAGAAGGGCCTTGCGAGAGTCGAACCCGACGCCAGTCCCGACGTGCTCGTTGCGTATCACGCAGCGTTCGACAAGAACTTGAGAATCGACGGGTTCTCGACCGGGTGGGGGCCGTTCGGGCTTGGACCGGACCGCACGGCTACGGCGCGGGTCCAGCAGATTCTGGTCGGCGCCCTCGTCGTCGACATCAGGGACGCGCGCACGCGCGCACTCGTCTGGCGTGGCATGGCGGCCGGCGACGTCAAGGCGACCGACAAGCCTGACCAGCGGGACAAGAAGATTACGAGGGCGACCGAGAAGATGTTCAGGAACTACCCGCCGCGATCGTAACCGCTTGAGCGCGGGTCGAAGTGGACCCTTTCGGCGGTCCACCTCACCACCACCCAGTTCGCGCCGGGTGCGCTGCCGCCGCCGGGACGACGGCCTCGAGCCTCACCGGCCGCTTCGCCCGGACGTCATACTTCTTTCAGCGACCGGCCAGGGCTACAAGGGCGGGCCGACAAGGGCGTGTTCCTGCAGATTACGTGTGACGACGCGATCGACCTTCCCGTGCCCGGTCCCCGGGAGGAGTCGTGCAGATCGACGATTACGGCGATGCGCCGATCACGCTCGTGACAGTTACGCGAAAGATTTCGCGGGCCGTGACCCAGCGCGATCAGGGGGTTCCGTGCGCGGCGCCGGCCGCACCGCCAAGCATGCCCTGGACCGGGCTGCTAGCGGATGCGTGCGCCCGCCTCGGGATCCGACCGGCCCGGTACGCGAGGCGTCCAGCCTGGACGGCCAGCTTCATCGCCGTGGCCATCGCAACCGGATCGCCGGCGAGCGCAATCGCCGTATTCATCAGCACGCCGTCCGCGCCGAGCTCCATGGCGATGGCCGCGTCGGATGCCGTTCCGACACCCGCGTCCACGATCACCGGGACACGCGTCTGCTCCCGAATGATGCGGATGTTGTTTGGATTCTGGATCCCCAGGCCGGATCCAATCGGCGCGCCGAGCGGCATCACGGCCGCGGCCCCGGCCTCCTCCAGCTTGCGGCAGACCACCGGGTCGTCGTTCGTGTAGGGGAGTACGACGAAGCCTTCGCGCACTAGCACTCGCGTCGCCTCGAGCAGTGCCACGTTATCGGGGAAGAGCGTTCGCTCGTCGCCGATCACCTCGAGCTTGACCCAGTTCGACAGCCCGACTTCCCGCCCCAGCCGGGCCGTGCGAATCGCATCCTCCGCGGTGTAGCAGCCGGCGGTGTTGGGGAGCAGGAAGATGCGGTTCCTATCGATGTAGTCGATCAGCGACTCAGTCGAACGATCGGTGAAGTTCAGGCGCCGCACCGCTACCGTTACCATCTCGGTAGCCGACGCCGCGTGCGCATCGGACATCACCTGATGCGAAGGGTACTTGCCCGTGCCGACGATCAGGCGCGAAGTGAAGGTGCGATCGGCAATGACAAGTGGATCAGGGGCCATGGCTTTCGGCGTGTGAGACGTGTCAACGGCCATCGACGAGGTAGACGATGCTGCTCTCGTCGTCACTGCACGAGGTAAGACGAGAGCGATTCACTTGATAACGGGGCCGGCGTGCTAGACCGCAAGCGGCAAACGTCGGTGCCGAGCCTGTCGAGCAGTGCCGCGGCGCTCGCTGGTCGGGGCAGCTCCATCGGTTCGCCGTGCTGGCGGGTCCGTCAACTGTACCTCGAAGAGCTCGAAGAAGGCTCGCGGCCTCGCGCGCGCGCACCTCCGATTCCCAGCTCGCTGTCCGGGATGCCGCTGTCAACGGTGAAGCATCCGTTCAGGATCCGTGCGACCGCAGCCGCACGCTTGCGCCGACGAATTCCGCGCCCGGGTTGCTGTCCGCGAGGCTCGCGTTCGACCAGTGCCAGTACGTGATGGCGAATCGCCTGGTGACCTGCAGTTGCGCACGTGTCATGAAGTTTGCGGCGGTGCCATTGCCTGGCACCCTGGCCGAGGCGAGGACCACGCCCCCGTCCAGCAACACATGGCCATGGAACATTCTAATGCCCAGCGGCAGAACACCACCGAAGACCGCATTACGTGAATGCTGCTGCACGAACCCGCCAATCGTCCACCGGACTTCGTAGGACGCCACCCGTTCGGTGTGTGTCTCACCTCGAATGTCATGCGTGAACGTGATGCGCTCTAACGGCGCGGAAGGTTGGCCGAGACACCAGACGAGGAAACAGACGCCCATCATGCCGCGGCTGACAGGGGCAAGCGTCATGCCGAGCGGAAGTCGACGTCGTAATCGCGGAAGCGCCTGGCGGGGTGTTCGCCGGCGCGCATGGCGCGCGAATCTGCGCACACCGTCGAGAGCTCACCATCGCGGCAGGGTCAGTGCGGTATGCCCAGGGTACGCGAATCCAGCAAGTGAATCCAAAGCGGGTCCCTCCTGACTCCCATGCACGCAAACACGCAGCGCACTGCCATGAGCAGGCGATCGCGCGTCAGTGGCGCGCTCGCGCAGGGCGCGCCGTGAAATCTGAATGAAACGCTGCGTCACCGCCCGGAACCGCCTGGCCCGCTCATTGCTGACCGAATTCGAGAGAGGCTGCTCCGGTAAGCGCCTGAAAGGTTTCAGTGATGAAGAACACTCTTCCTGTCGTCCTTCTCTTATGGTCCGTCGCGTGGGGTCCGATTCCCGAGCCCAAGCTGCCAGACGCGCGGCCGGCTTCCAGCCATCCGCTCACCGTCGTCGTCTGCGAGGAAGGACCGGGGGACGGCTGTCGCGCCCTGAAGAAGATCTCGCAAGCTACCGTCATCATCGACGACCGCTATGCCGGCCGGACGAACGAGGACGGCTCCCTCACGACCATGGTGCAGCGAGGACCGCGCGCGCTGAACATTGCCGCCGTCGGCTATGCGGCGGTCGAGCTCCGCGTCGACGTGCGCTCGGACGCTCACTTCGATGTCGAGCTGAAACCGGCACCGCCGCTGCTCTCCCGCATCCGAGCGGAGGACCGTTTCTTCGTCAACGACGCCACGCATCGCTAGCCGCGGGGAACGCCGATTTGCCCGTACGGCGCGGATCGTCAGCGCCCGGCCTGGTTTCGGCGAAACACCTCAGTCAATTGCCGCCGCGTGCGAACGCTTTTCTGAACCGGCCGCCATTCGGGTCACGCGGCGTGCCTGGGGCCGACGTTGCGATCCATGGTGGCGATTAGATCCGCCTTGGCCTGCTCGCGCGACCTTGGCGAAGGCGTCAGGTCACAGCCGGTTGATGAATCGAATGGACAGCAGTAAGCGGACCGGCGATATCCCGGCGGCGCAGGGGATGATGGCACCCGCAGTACTTGTACTCAACGGTGGCTCTTCCAACCTGAAATTCTCCGTATTCGTCGACGACCATCCACCGCGGGCGCTACTGCGCGGCCAGATCGAGCGCGCAGGACTGAATTGGCGTTTCGTGGCGCGTGACGGCACCAGGGTGATCGTAGACGAACAGTGGCCGCCTGGCACCCATCGCACGCAGTCCGCCGATCTGGTCGAGTTCCTGTTCGAGTGGTGCCGGAGCGGCGTTCTTCAGCAACATCACATCGCCGCAGTTGGACATCGTATCGTGCATGGCGGTGCCACCTTCAGCGCTCCGTGCCTCGTCGACGGCACCGTAGTTGCGGAACTGTCCGCTCTCATCCCGCTCGCGCCGCTGCACCAACCCCACAATCTGGCGGCCGTCCGGGCAATCGCCAGATTCGCGCCGGAGCTGCCGCAGGTCGCGTGTTTCGACACCGCATTCCACCGCGGCCAGCCGCCGCTCGCGCAGGCGTTCGCGTTGCCGCGGCGCTTTCAGGACGAGGGTCTCAAGCGCTACGGATTCCACGGTCTGTCGTACGAATACGTGGCGTCAGTACTTCCGGAGTACGACGCACGGATCGCGAACGGCCGCACGATCGTCGCACACCTGGGTAGCGGCAGCAGCCTCTGTGCGCTCGAAGGGGGGCGGAGCATCGCGACGACGATGAGCTTCACGACACTTGACGGGCTCATGATGGGAACACGGTGCGGTACGATCGATCCGGGCGTCATTCTCTATCTGCTGGAACGCCATCACCTCGCTGCAAGCGACCTCCAGCACCTTCTTTATGAGGAGTCCGGGCTGCTCGGCGTGTCGGAAATCACCAGCGACATGCGGGAGTTGCTGGCCAGCGGCGACCGTCGGGCAGCGGAGGCGGTGGACCTGTTCGTCTACCGGATCGGACGCGAGCTCGGGAGCATGGCGGCGGCCCTGCACGGCCTGGACGCCATCGTGTTCACCGGCGGCATCGGCGAGAACGCCGCCGTTATACGCGAGCGGGTCTGCCGTGACGCCGCGTGGCTGGGTGTCGAGCCCGACGCTGTTGCCAATGTGAGCGGCGGTCCCCGCATCAGCACGGACTCGAGCCGCGTGTCGGCATGGGTGATACCGACCAATGAGGAGGCGTTGATCGCTCGTCACACCTGCCGCCTCGCGTTTACCGCGCTGAACGGCGGCTGCGAGCGAAATGGACTAGCGCGGCGCGTTCGGTAAGTTGTGTCCAAGCGTAAGAGGGGACAGTCCGCCTGGCGCAGAATCTGCGTACAGGTGGCTGCTATGATCGGCCGTATGGATACCGTCACCGGCTTCACGCCCCTGCACCCGACCGACTTCGAATCCGCTTTCCCAAAGTCGCGCAAGGTGTACGTCGAGCGCGGCGAGCTCCGCGTCCCGATGCGCGAGATCGCGCTCGGCGGCGGCGAGCCGCCGCTGCGCGTGTACGACACGAGCGGACCACAGGGCTTCGACGTCCGTGAGGGCCTGCCGCCACTGCGGCGTCACTGGATCCTCGGCCGCGGCGACGTGATCGAAGCGCCGCGCGTGCATCCGTCGCCGACTGCTGGCGCGGACCTGCCCCCCTTCCCCTTGCGCACGTCCACGGCCCTTCGGGGCACCGGCCCGATCACGCAGCGCCATTACGCGCGTCTGGGGATCGTCACGCCGGAGATGGAGTTTGTCGCCGTACGCGAAGGATTCGAGCCCGAGTTCGTGCGCGCCGAGGTCGCACGGGGACGCGCCGTCATTCCCGCCAACATCAACCACGCTGAGCTGGAGCCCATGATCATCGGCCGGCAGTTCGCGGTGAAGATCAACGCCAATATCGGCAACTCCGCGGTGACGTCGTCGATCGAAGCGGAAATCGAGAAGCTGCGCTGGGCGACGCTGTGGGGTGCCGACACGGTGATGGATCTCTCCACCGGCCGTGACATCCACCTGACTCGAGAGTGGATTCTGCGCAACGCCGCCGTTCCAATCGGGACGGTGCCGATCTATCAAGCACTCGAAAAAGTCGGCGGACGCCCGGAGGAGCTGACCTGGGAGCTCTACCGCGACACGTTGATCGAACAAGCGGAACAGGGCGTGGATTACTTCACCGTCCACGCCGGCGTGCTACTGCGCTACATCCCGCTCACCGCCGGTCGCGTCACTGGCATCGTATCGCGGGGGGGCGCGATCGTCGCGAAGTGGTGCCTCGCGCATCATCAGGAGAGCTTCCTCTATACCCACTTCCGCGAGATCTGCGACATCATGCGCACCTACGACGTGTCGTTCTCGCTCGGGGACGGCCTGCGTCCGGGCTCCATCGCGGATGCCAACGACAAGGCACAGTTCGCGGAGCTCAGAACACAAGGCGAGCTCACGCGCATCGCCTGGGAGTACGACGTCCAGGTCATGAACGAGGGACCGGGACACGTGCCGATGCACCTGATTGAGCAGAACATGACCGCGCAGCTCGAGCTCTGCGACGAGGCGCCGTTCTACACGCTGGGGCCGCTCACGACCGACATCGCGCCGGGCTACGATCACATCACGTCGGCGATCGGCGCCGCGCAGATCGGCTGGTACGGAACGGCCATGCTCTGCTACGTCACGCCGAAGGAACATCTGGGGCTTCCCGATCGCGATGACGTCAAGGCCGGCGTCATCGCCTACAAGATCGCGGCGCACGCCGCCGATCTCGCCAAGGGCCACCGGTGGGCGCAGAGCCGGGACGATGCGCTGTCGAAGGCGCGGTTCGAGTTCCGGTGGGAGGATCAGTTCAATCTCTCGCTCGACCCGGTGACGGCGCGCGCCTATCACGACGCGACGCTACCCGCCGAGGGTGCGAAGCTGGCCCATTTCTGTTCGATGTGCGGCCCGAAGTTCTGCTCGATGGAGCTCACGCGTCAGGTGCGCAGCCTGGACGAGAACGAGCAGGGGATGCAGGAGAAGTCCGTCGAGTTCCGCGCGCGCGGCGGGGCGCTGTACGTGGAACGCCGGTGAGGTGACCGCGGCCGAGTGGTGGCGCGATGTCGGGCCCGGTGCCGCGAATGCCTTCGCATAGGGGCTGCGTTCCAGCCGCCGGCGATGTGCGGAAACACACATACTGCTCGTCGCTGCGCAGCCGGCGCGAGAACGGTCGCGAATGCGGGTCCACTGACTTGCTGCCGTGGGCCGGCAAGAGCTGTCGACGGAGCCCTCGTGACCTTCGACGTCGCCCGGCAGGATTCTTGAGAGCCGTGGAAGCTATGCCGTCCCGCGTTCACCGCCGCCGCGCGAGCCTGCTCGTGCCGCTCTTCTCGATGCCTTCTGCCAGCAGCTGGGGCGTAGGAGAGATTGCCGACCTTCCCATGATGGCGGCGTGGCTGCGGGAATGCGGGCTCGACATGCTGCAGCTTCTGCCGCTCAACGAAATGGCGACGGGGCAAAACTCGCCATATTGCGCGATGAGCGCGCTCGCGTTCGATCCCATCTACATCTCGATTGCGCGGATCCCGGAGTTTCGCGCGCTCGGCGGCGTCAACCACCTCGCGCCCGGCGCGCGCGACCGTCTGCGGGCCGTGCAGGACGCGCGCACGGTCCGGTACGACGAGGTCCGCCGCATCAAGAACGATGCGCTCGAGGCGGCGTACCAACAGTTCCTCACCGCCGAATGGCGGCATGCCACGGCGCGCGCCTGCCAGTTCGAGACGTTCCGGCGCGACAAGGCGAGTTGGCTGCGCGACTATGCGTTGTTCCGGGCGCTCCATGAACGCTACGATGCGCGTGCGTGGACCGAGTGGCCCCACGGGCTGCGCGATCGCGACCCCGCCCTGCTGCAGCGCGCTCGCGTCGAGCTCCAGGACCGGACGCTGTTCTTCGAGTACCTGCAGTGGATCGCGTCGGAGCAGTGGCAGGAGGCGCGGCGCGATCTCCAGGGTCTCGCGCTCTCCGGCGATCTCCCGTTCGTGGTGTCGCTCGACAGCGCCGACGTGTGGGCGCGTCAGACGCAGTTCGATCTCGACGCGCAGGTGGGGGCTCCGCCGGACGCGTTCAGCGCGAGGGGACAGGCGTGGGGGCTGCCGGTCTATCGCTGGGACGTGCACGAGCAGGACGACTATGGCTGGCTGCGCGAACGCGCAGGTCGCGGCGCGGAACTCTACGACGCCTGCCGCATCGATCACCTGGTCGGCTTCTACCGCACGTATGCGATCCCGTCTGTCGGCGAGCCGTTCTTCGTTCCCGCGGATTGCGGGGAGCAGATCGCCCAGGGCGAGCGGCTGATGAAGGTCTTCCGAAGCTCGGGGTGCCGCATCATCGCGGAAGATCTCGGCACCGTGCCGGACTACGTGCGGCAGTCCCTCGCCCGGCTCGGCGTGCCGGGGTTCAAAGTGCTGCATCAACGTGCCCGCGACGGTCGGCGCAGACAACTGGACCTACCGGTTGCCCTGGCCGATCGATCGCATCGGCGATAGCAGCGAGGCTCGAGAGGCTGCGGCGCGCCTGCGTCGTTGGGCAGAGGAATCCGGGCGGGTCACGGGCTCGATGCGGTCACCGGCTTGGCGCGAACAAACGCCCGCGGCGCTTGACGACGCGGCCATCGAGCCGGCGCAGACGCGGCACTTGCGGTGAGGTTCGCATGACCCTGATTATCTGCTTTGGCAATCCGTTGCGCGGCGACGACGCGGTGGGGTGGCGCGTGGCG
>DATAEK010000368.1:0-6415 GCA_036258055.1 Vicinamibacterales bacterium | reverse complement strand
ATTGGGGCGGACGGCAATGAGTACGGCGGAGCTGCAGCGGGCTGGCGTGTTGGCACGGGTCGCGGCGGGAACGTTGACGTTGCGATCGGCGGCGACGGTGATGGCGGTGAGCTACCGGCAGGCGAAGCGCTTGTATGGCCGGTATCGGGCCGAAGGTGCGCGCGGGCTGAAGCATCGGAGCGTGGGCCGCGCCTCGAATCGGGCGTCGCCACGGCGGCTGCGGCAACAGGTGTTGGCGTTGGTGCGCGAGAAATACAGCGGCGGCGTGGACGAGCGCTTTGGCCCGACGTTGGCGGCGGAGCACCTCGCGAGTGAAGACGGCATCACGATCGATCACGAGACGCTGCGGCGGTGGCTGTTGGCCGCGGGGTTGTGGAGTCGGGCGCGGAAGGGCAGTCCGCATCGTCGTCGCCGAGAGCGGAAGGCCCATTTCGGCGAGCTCGTGCAACTCGATGGCAGTTTTCATCCGTGGCTGGAGGATCGTGGGCCGCAGAGTTGCCTACTGACGTTGGTGGACGACGCAACGGGCCGGACACACGGGCGGTTCAGTCCACAGGAAACGATCTGGGCGGCGGTTGCGGTGCTGCGCGAGTGGATCGAGGCGCATGGGATCCCGCGGGCGCTCTATACCGATTGGAAGAACGTCTACGTGCGCAAGCCGACCGAGGAGGAGCACGCCAGTGGCGTCGAGCCGCTCACCCAATTTGGCCGCATGTGCCGGCAATTGGGCATCCGGATTATCCCGGCGAGCTCGCCGCAGGCCAAAGGCCGGATCGAACGGAATCATGGAACCCATCAGGACCGGCTGGTGAAGAAACTGCGCCGGAAGGGGATCGCAGATCTCGATGCCGCCAATCGGTTTGTCGCCGAGACCTATTGGTCCGAGCACAATCGGCGATTCGCCCAGGCGTCCGCGTCCGCCGAAGACTTTCATGTAGCGGTGCCGCCGCGGACTTCGCTGGATCGAGTCTTCCGACTCGAGGAAACTCGCGCCGTCTCCAATGATTGGGTCGTGCGCTACGCCAATCGCTTCTTCCAATTGGCGCGGCAAAGTCATCGCCCGCCGGCGCGCTCGACGGTCCGAGTCCGTGAAGGCGCGGATGGGCAGATCGAGATTTGCTATCGCGACCGTCGGATGCAGTGGCAGGAGATCGCGGCGGACACGGTGCCGGCGAAGCAGACGCTCACGCCGCGCGCCTGGCAGCCCACCGCCCCCGTGGTGACGCCGGCCCCCCCTCGCGTGGGGGACTCGCGGCCCTGCCTCGATCATCCGTGGCGACGCGGCTACGACGCGCGCGCGGCGAAGCGCGCCGCGGTCGAGGCGGCGGTGCGCGCATAAGCCTATGGAAGCTGCCGGAGCCGTGGACGCGAAGAGCGTGCGCCCACCGCTCCTTGGAAAACTGCAAACCAGTTTTCCACAGCTCCCACAGGAAAGAATTGACAAGGGGACATTTCTAACGAGTTAAGAGCGGGGACATTTCTAACGAGTCTTGACAGATCTCGACCCAGGGTTTGACTTTGCCGGCGGGTGAGGAGCATCATGAGGCGAATAAAAGACGAAAGCTCATGGATGCCCCCCGATTGTTCGACAGCCCTCCGCGTCCTCCCACGACCAGGACGATTGCGCTGACGGTGAAGCGTGACGGCGTGGATGGACTCGATCAGGCGCGCCTTCGCGCCGATCGCGCGCGCTACCAGGAAGTCACCTGCCGCTCGGCGCTGAACGGGGTGAAGGGGATGCCCTTCAGCTGGACCCTGAACCCGTATCGCGGCTGTACGCACGGCTGCCACTACTGCTTTGCCCGCCGCTACCAGACCCAGTTCGAGCTCGGCCCCGACGACGAGTTCTCGTCGCTGATCTTCGTGAAGGTGAACTTCGCGGACGTGCTGCGCCGCGAGCTGGATCGGCCATCGTGGACGAGAGAGCTGGTCGCGTTCGGCACTGCGACGGATCCTTACCAACCGATTGAAGGCCACTACAAGATCACGCGTCGATCGCTCGAAGCCTTGATCGCCGGCCGCACGCCGATCGGCCTGGTCACGAAGGGACCGATGGTCGTGCGCGACGCCGATCTGCTCGCGGAACTTGGCCGGCAGGGCAACTGCACCGTCTGTATCAGCGTACCGACGGTGAATCAGGAAGCCTGGGAGGCCCTCGAACCAGGGACGGCGCCGCCGCTGCAGCGCCTGCGCGCGGTGCGGCAACTCCGGGACGCAGGGGTCAATGCCGGTGTGCTCATGGCGCCCGTCGTTCCCGGCTTCACGACACAGCCGGCGCGGCTCGAAGCGACGATCAAGGCCATCGCGGATCACGGCGCGGCGTTTCTCGGCGCGAACGTGATGCACCTCAAGGGTGGCACCCGCGATCACTTCATGAAGTTCCTGCAGGCAGAATGGCCGGATCTCGTGGACGGGTACCAGCGCCTCTACGCCGGCGCCTACGTGCCGAAGTCGTACACAGCGACCGTGCGATCGCTGATCCACGCGTTGCAAGACAAATACGCGCTGTCGACCCGCCGGTACGGCAAGGACGCGCAGGATGAATCGTCTGCCGACGATGTGCCCGAAGAAGAGCCGCCGTCAGCCGAACAGCAGGAATTCAGCTGGACGCAGCCCGAGCATCGCCGTTCCTGAACCCCTTACGCCGTTGCCGCCAGCGACGACAACGGCACCGCGGCCGGTGAGGTGACCTCGACCTCCACGTGTCCGTCCCGCACGTCAGCGGTGAAAACGGTCCCCTCGCTCCAGTGCTGGCTGATCGGCAGTTTGATGCGATCCTCGATCGTTCGTTTGAGGAAACGCGCGCCGTAGGCAAGGCTGTACCCGTCCTGCACGAGGGACTCGAGAGCCTCCGGCGTCACGACGAGCGTACGTCCGCTCCGCGCGAGCGACTGGTCGATCTTCGCGATTTGCTGCACGGCGATGGCTCTGACTTCGTCCCGGCTGAGCGGCCGGAAGATGACGACCTCGTCGATCCGGTTCCGGAATTCCGGTGTGAACCGTCGCTCGAGCTCTCGGGTGATCTCAGAGTCGATCTGCTCGACGCTCACCTGCTTGGACAGGAAGCCCAGCGGACTGGTCAGCCGCCGGAAGCACTCGGACCCGAGATTGGACGTCATGATGACAATGGCGTCGCTCAAGTAGACCCGCTTGCCCCGGCCGTCCGTGATCCAGCCCTCGTCGAACGCCTGAAGGAACAGATTCAACATGCTCGGGCTGGCTTTCTCGACTTCGTCGAGCAGCACGACCGAGTACGGATTGTCTTTCAACTGGTTCGTCAGGACGCCGCCACGCTCGGAACCCACGATCCCGCGTGGCATGCCGATCAGCTTGTCGACGGCCACGGCGCCATCCTGGTACTCCGACATGTCGACACGGATCATCTTTTTCTCGTCGCCGAAGAGGAACGCCGCAACCGATTTCGCGAGCTCCGTCTTACCGACGCCGGTTGGTCCCAGGAACAGCAGGACACCATCCGGACGATCGAATCCGTCCTTCAGCGGCCCTTTGTTCAGGATCAGCCGCCGCGCCACGGCCTGAATCGCCGCCTGTTGCCCGACGACCCGCGTGCCGAGCCGGGCTTCGATATCGTGGAAGCGATCGCTCACGTCGCGGAAGACCATGTCTTCCGGAATGCACGCGATTTTCGAGATGACGGTGACGACGTCAGCGGTCGTCACCTCGAGTCGGCGATCGATCTCCGCGCGGACCGCGGCGGTGTCGAGCCAGCCGATGACTTTGTCGGGCAGCTGCAAATGCCGCATGTAACGCGGCGACATTTCGAGCGCCGTCTCGATCGCCTGATCGGTGATGCGCACGGAGTAATTGCGCTCGAGCCGCGGCCGGAGGTTGTAGAGGATGTGGCGCGTCTGGTCGACCGTCGGCTCGGCGACGTGAACCGTCCTGAACCGCCGCGCCAGCGCCTCGTCCTCCTGCACGAACTCCTTGTACTCGCTGAGCGTCGTCGCACCGACAATCCGGACCTCGCCGCGGGCGAGGACCGACTTGAACACGTTGGCGGCGTCCGAGGGGGCGCCGAGCGCGGATCCGGCGCCGATCATCGTGTGCATCTCGTCGATGAACAGAATCAGGTTGGGCCGCTCCTTGATCTCGCGGATGACGTTCTGGATCCGGTCCTCGAACATCCCGCGCAGCATCGTGCCGGCGACCATGGTGTTCATCTGCAGGTTGACGATCTGGCAGTCGCGCAGCCTGACCGGAACCTTCTCGGGCTCGAACTCGAGACGCCGGGCCAATCCCTCCGCAATCGCGGTCTTCCCGACCCCGGGTTCCCCGAGCAACAGCACCGAGTTCGCGCGCTCGCGATGGCAGAGAATCTCGAGGACCTGATCCATCTCGAAGTCGCGGCCGAAGACGGGCGGGATCTTGTCCTGCCTGGCGAGCTGATTGAGGTTCGTGGCGAAGTGCTTGAGGAAGGGCGGCAGCTCGAACCGCTTCTTGAGCCGTTCCTCTCGCAGCTCGTGATCGCGCAGGCGGGTCGCAAGCTTCGAGACAATGGCTTCCGGCTCGATTCCGTGCCGACGGATGATCGACACGGGAATCCCCTGGGTCTCTTCGAAAATCGCGGAGAACAGGTCGCTCGATTCGATCGCATGCCGGCCTGAACGGCTGGCGTGCAACAGGGCGAGCTTGAAGAGGAGCTTGGTGGACGGCGCGATGCGAAGGCCACGCCCGGGCGCTGTCGGCAGCACACGCAGGTGTGCCTCGAGTGCCTGGAGTATCTCGTGCGGGTTGAGCGAGAGGTCGCGCATGACCTCGCCGAACATGTCCCACTCGATCTGGGCGAAGGCCAGGCACAGGTGCTCATTCGTCAGGATCCCGTGCTCGCGGCGCCGTGCTTCCTCGAGCGCGCGGTCCACGACACGTTCCGCCGACTCAGCCAATTTGTTCTGTGGGATGTCGAAGTCCTCCACGGCGGCCTCCCGGAAACGAATGCTGCAGAAGTATCAGCAAGACGCGATCCAGAAGCCCGGCCGCGGAGTGGAAAAGATATCTGATTGAAAATGCGAGGGATCGCGAGGCGCCGTGACGGAAGGGCGCGTCCGCCGCGCGTTAAACGTACGCGGCGGAGAACGCATAACACACACCAGTGTAGAACGGTGACTTACCTCGGACCCTCGAGCAGCGCGCGAATGCGCGCCTCGGTCGGCGGGTGAGTGCTGAAAAGCGACATCAAACCCTGACCGGAGAACGGCTTGATGATGAACATGTGCGCCGTTGCCGGGTTGGCATCGAGCGGCACCCGCTTCGAGACCGCTTCGATTTTTCGGAGTGCGTCCGCCAGGCCGTAGGGCGTGCCCGCGATTTTCGCGCCACCGGCATCAGCCGCGAACTCTCGCGAGCGCGAGATGGCCGACTGAATCAGGAGCGCCGCAATCGGCGACAGAATCATCATCGCCAGCATCGCGATGGGATTCGAACTGTGATTCCGATCGTCACGGCCCCCGAAGATCCCGGCATACATCGCCATTCGGCCGATCATCATGATCGCCGCCGCCAGCGTGGCCGCCACGGAACTGATCAGGATGTCGCGATGCTTCACATGCGCCAGCTCGTGCGCGATCACACCTTCCAGCTCGTGCTCGCTCAGCACCTGGAGGATGCCCTCTGTCGCCGCGACGGCGGCGTGTTCGGGATTGCGGCCCGTCGCGAAGGCGTTCGGTGACGGATCCGCGATGATGTACACCTTCGGCATCGGCAGGCCGCCCTGCCGTGTCAACCGCTCGGTGATCTTGTAGAGCGGATGCGTCGGACCGACTTCCTGCGCGCGGTACATCCGCAGGACGATCTTGTCCGAGAACCAGTAGGAGCCGAGGTTCATCACAGCGGCGAAGGCGAACGCGATCATCAGTCCCTGCTGACCGCCGGCGAGGTCGCCAACCAGCAGCAGCATCCCACTCAGCGCGCCGAGCAGCAGTGCGGTCTTCAATCCGTTGGGCATGACGTGATTGTACTCCCCCTGAGGGCGGCACACCGGGTGCCGGTACTAGAAGAACACGCCGGTCGCGCCGCCAATTCCCGCGCCGGCTGCGTCGAGCCCGAGGGCTATAATCCGGGGATGCGACGCGGCCTGACAGCTCTCGTATTCGCGGCCTCGACGGCAGGCGCGCTCGCCCAGACGCCGCAGCCCTTTCCCCGGCCTGGTGAGCAGTCCAAACCCCAGCCGTCGAGCCCTGCCCCGCCGACCGCGAAGCCGGCCGGCACGCAGGGCCTCAAGGTATTGCCGCCGGATCCATCGGCCACGGCCGCGCAGGGCGCGCCCGGCGAACCGACCGAACAGACTCGGGGGCTGCCGATCTACCCCGGTTCGCGTTTCATCGCGTCGTACGACGCCGGACGCGGGCAGCGTTACTACCTCTTCGGCATCAACACCGACTTCGCACAAATCGGTGCG
>DATAEK010000364.1:0-2528 GCA_036258055.1 Vicinamibacterales bacterium | reverse complement strand
GCTTCACCAGCACCGATGCGCCCGCCAGCACCGCCGGCGCAACCGTGGCGCAATTCGTGGATTATGACAATGACGGCCTGCTCGATCTGTTCACGGCATCTGCCGGCGGCGCGCGCATGTTCAGAAACGTCGGGAAGGGTTGGTCCGACGTCACCGAAGTCGCGGGTGTGAACGCGCTCGCGAAGGGGTTTCCGGGAGAGCCTCAGTCGATCGCGTTCGGCGACATCGATGGTGACGGCGACATCGACGCGCTCGTGACGTCGTCTGGCCGCCTTCACGTCTGGCGGAATGACGGCGGCAAAAACCGGTCGCTCGTGGTGCGTCTTGCCGGGAAAGTCAGCAATCGTGGAGGCATCGGGTCGAAAGTTGATCTGCGTGCCGGCAGCCTCCGGCAGCGTATCGAGACATCAGCCGTGACGCCGCCGCTACGGCCTGCGGATCTCGTGTTCGGGCTCGGCACGCGTTCGGCCGCCGACGTCGTGAGGCTGATCTGGCCGTCAGGGACGCTTCAGGCGGAGATCACCGGTGATGCCCGCGCTCTAACTGTCACCGAGCTCGATCGCAAGCCGTCGTCGTGCCCCTACCTCTACACCTGGAACGGATCGCGATTCGATTTCGTGACCGACTTCATGGGTGGCGGTGAGATGGGACACTGGGAATCTCCCGGCGTCTGGAGCACGCCCGATCCCGATGAGTACGTCCGGATCCCGCCGCGCCGGCTCGTGGCCAGGGAAGGCCGATACGAGATTCGCGTCACCAACGAGCTCGAGGAAACGCTCTTCGCCGACCGGATGCAGCTCATTGCCGTCGATCACCCGGAAGGCGTCGAGATCTTCCCGAACGAGGGGCTCGGCTCGCCGAGTGGCGGTCAATTCCGGATTATCACTACGCGAGGAGCGCATCCGCCGCGGGCGGTATCGGACGAACATGGCCACGACATGCT
The DNA here is from genome assembly GCA_036258055.1 of Vicinamibacterales bacterium. Classification (GTDB taxonomy): domain Bacteria; phylum Acidobacteriota; class Vicinamibacteria; order Vicinamibacterales; family 2-12-FULL-66-21; genus DATAEK01. The sequence goes on along the minus strand of DATAEK010000364.1, from coordinate 1,585 downwards.
CGCGCGCGTTGTGGCGATCGATCGCCAGTACCCGGATGATTTCGCCCTCAGCGACATTCGCGGATACGCCGCGGAGCACGACCTTCTCATCGACGTGGGGGCCCCATCGACTGGAGTCGTGCTGCTCGCGACGGGCTGGACCGACTATGCCTTCTCAGCCGACAACATCGCGGCGTATCAACGCGGCTTGCAGCTGACGCTGCCGCGGCTGGATGTGAAAACCTCGTCGGGCACCTGGCGCACGGCGATCGAGAACATCGGCATCCCGGTCGGCCGTCCGCAGACCGTCGTCGTCGATTTGCGCGGCAAGCTCCAGCCTGGAGAACACGAGCTGCGGATCCGGACGAACATGCGGATTTACTGGGATCAGATTCTGGTGGATACGTCGGGTGACGACCGAATGGACTTCAGCGCTCGGCGGGCATTTCTCAATGCTCGCGGGGCCCCACCCCCGCTCGCGCGCCCTCGGCGACTTCGCGCCTCGGGCGAGCCGCAGGCGCTGCTGATCGACCGACCGGTTTCTTTTCAACGCCAGCCCAGCACGGCCGTCATAGCGCACCCCGGGGAGCCCGAACTCCGTATCACTCGGCTCGATGCAACATCGGCGCTTCTTCACTGGAGGGGCTTCTCGAAGACGGTGACACCGGATGGCCGCGAGCCTCTGGGCTTCGACTACGAACGTGTGTCGCAGTCCATGCCGTGGAAAACGATGACCGGCCGATATACGCGCGAAGGTGACGTGCGCGTTCTGCTGAACAAGGTCGACGACATGTTCGTGATTGCCCGTCCCGGTGACGAAATCGCGTTGTCGTTCGACGCCTCAGCTCTGCCGGCACTGGGGTCCGGCCGTGCGCGGACGTTCCTCTTCTACGCGGACGGCTTCAGCAAAGAGATGGATATCACCTCTGCCAGCCCGCACACGGTTCTTCCGCTGCCATTTCACGCGATGCGCGGGTACCCCTACGCCCAGGACCAGCAGTATCCGTCAGGCGCCGCCTACCGGGAGTATCAGGCTCGCTACAATACGCGCATTGTGAGCAGGACGGTGCCGCCGGTCGAGAGCGCGGACCGCCGCTGATCTCGAGGCCGCGTTGCGGCGATCGATTTGGAAGCTGTCATGAAACCCATTCGCTATTCGGCCGCGGCGTGTCAGACCGATCTGCCCAACCCAGTCAGGCGCGAGCAGATGCGCGTCAACACGGATCGCATGGTCGCGATGATCGACGCGGCAGTTGCGGGCAGCGCGCCGTTCCTTCCAGTCAAGCTCGTGGTCTTTCCCGAGTTTGCGCATGCCGCGCCGATCTATCCGACAGTCGAGGCGCTCGTCGATCACCTCGCGATCCCAATTCCCAACGAACACACCGATCGGCTTGCGCGTAAAGCTTCCGAACATGGCATCTACGTCCAGAGCGGAACGATGATCGAGTTGGATCCAAGATGGCCCGACGTCGTGTTCAACACGACCTGTCTCATCGGGCCCGAAGGCATCGTCTACAAGTATCGAAAGGTGAACACCTGGATTCCGTACGAGGTGCACGCCAGTCCGCACGATCTCGACGGATACGATGAGCCGCTGTTTCCGGTC
>DATAEK010000017.1:0-14383 GCA_036258055.1 Vicinamibacterales bacterium | reverse complement strand
TCAGCCGGATGAGAAAAGAATGACAACGACAGGCCGGGAGGACGCATGAACCGCCGAAATCGAACGTTGATCGTGCTCGTGGTTGCCGTGACGCTGGCGAGCGCCGCGACCTTCTTCGTGTATCGCGCCATCACGCAAATTCCAGTCCGCACGATCGAAGTCGCGACGGCTCATGTTGCCGTCGCGGCGGAGAACCTGCCGATGGGCACACGGCTGACCCGCGATCACGTGAAGATGATCGGCTGGCCGAAGTCGAGCCCTGTGGCGGGGAGCTTCGAGAATCCGGATGCCCTCATCGGCCGTGGCCTCATTCAGCCGGTCAACCTGAACGAGCCGCTGACCGAAACGAAGCTCGCGCCGGTGGAGGCCGGCGCCGGACTGCCGCCCTCTATTCCACCCGGAATGCGCGCGCTGGCGGTTCGCGTGAACGACGTGATCAGCGTTGCGGGTTACACCGTGCCAGGCACGCGCGTCGATGTGCTCGTTACGATCAATCGCGGCGACCAGAGCCGCGCTCGGGCAGTCGTGAGCAACGTGCAGGTGCTGACGGCCGGTACCTTCCGCGACCAGGAGCAGGCCAAGGACGGCAAGCCGATTTCTTCGACGGTGGTCACGTTGATGCTCACGCCGGAAGACACCGAGCGGATCACGCTGGCGCAGAGCCTGGGCTCGATCATGCTGGTGCTCCGCAATCCGCTCGACGTGGTTCCGACCGAGACCCACGGGGTCGGCCTCGCGAGCCTGATGGGAGCGCCTGATGCGCCCCCGGTCGTGAAAGACCAGGGCGGCATGCGCCGCGTCGTGGTTCCGAAACCCAAGGCGGAGGCGCCCCCTGAGCTGCCGCGCATTTACAGCGTGGAAACGATTCGCGCCGCCAAACGATCCGAAGAGGTTGTGAAGTAATGATGACGAGCCAAGAGTCCGTCGGAGGGAAGTTCGCGGCGCTGGCCTGCGCCCTGATGTGCGCGGCCGCCGGCGCCGCCTCGCATGCGCAGACGCCCGCTGCTCCGCAGCCGGGCCAGCCCGTGCAGACGGTGCCGCAGACGCCTGCGGCGCCGGCCGCCCCGGCCCAGGCGCCCAAGTCGGAGTATCCGAAGGTGGCACTGATCGCAGGACAATCGACCGTCCTGCCGACGGATTTCGACATCACCCGGATCGCCATCACCAATCCGGCGGTGGCCGATGCGACCGTCGTTCAGCCGCGCGAGATTCTCATCGACGGCAAGGCGCCGGGGACGATCAGCCTGATTGTGTGGGGAAGGACCACCCGGACTCAGTACGACCTCGTGGTCGAACCGCCGGTCACGACGCTGCAGCAGAACCTGCAGGCCCTATTCCCCGGCGAAGACATTCAGGTAAGCAGCAGCGACGACTCGACGATTCTCTCGGGTCAGGTCTCGAGCACGAACGTGATGTTGCGCGCCGGCGAGATCGCGGCGGCTTCGGCGACGAAGCGGACGGTCATCAACCTTCTGCAGGTGCCGGGCGGCAACGAGAGCCAGCAGGTCCTTCTGCAGGTGCGCTTCGCCGAAGTGAATCGCCGCGTGCTGCAGGAGCTCGGCGTATCGCTCTTTGCCGCACGACAGCGCTTCCTCGGCCGATCGACGACGCAGCAGTTTACTGCGCCTGATTTCGACGACGGCACGAGCGGGACCTTGACGTTCGGTGATTTCCTGAATCTGTTCTTCTTCGACCGCAAGTACGGATACGGCGTCCTGATTCGTGCCTTGCAGCAGCGCGGCGCTTTTCAGAGCCTGGCCGAGCCGAACCTGATTGCCTACAACGGGCAGGAAGCCAGCTTCCTCGCGGGCGGCGAGTTCCCTGTGCCGGTCGTGCAGGGCGCCACAGGCACAGTGACCGTTCAGTTCAAGGAGTTCGGCATCCGACTGAAGTTCAAGCCGACCATCGCCGGCGATGCGATTCGCCTGAAGGTCGCACCCGAGGTGAGCACGCTCGACTTTGCCAACGGCGTGAGCCTGGGCGGCTTCCGTATCCCAGCGCTCACCACCCGCAGGGCGGAGACGGACGTCGAGCTCCGCGACGGCCAATCGTTCGCCATCGCAGGATTGCTCGACAACGTCTCCCAGGAAGACAAGGCGGCGATTCCGATTCTGAGCAAGCTGCCGGTCATCGGGCCACTGTTCAAGTCGAAGGCAGAGCGTGCCGAACAGACCGAGCTCATGGTGCTCATTACACCGCGTCTGGTCCGTCCGCTGGATCCCGACGAGGTTCCGCCGCTGCCGACGAAATTCAAGCCGTTCCTCGGTGGCGTGGGCAAGGACAGCACAGGTAAGGACTTCGAAGGAACCGGCCCGGTCGACGCGCCGGATCCTGGCAAGCCAGAGCAGCTGGCGGACAAGAACGTGAAGAAGAAGTCCGGCGGGAAGTGACGAACGCATAACCACAGATCCCATTCAGCGACAGGGGCGACCATGAGGCGGCAGAGCAGCGTCGGCGGCGAGCGGGGAGCCATCACGATCCATGTCGCGATCGCGTTGATTGCTTTGATCGCGTTCAGTGCCTTCGTCATCGACTACGGGTTGATGTGGGTGAGCCGCCGTCAGGCGCAGAATGCCGCGGATGCGGGAGCGTTGGCGGGCGCCATCTCGCTCCTACGTGACGACGCCAGCACCGCCACCGCGAAGCTTTCCGCCGCGAAGTTTGCCGAGACAAACGTCATCTGGGGCGCCGCCAACGTGGCCGGCAGCAACATCGTCGTCGATGCGTCCGGGACCGGCGCCGGAGAAATCAGCATCCCACCCTGCGGCACGAACAAGGGGTGCGTCCGGGTCGACGTGTTCCGCAACATGCCGGATCGACCCGAACGTGGAGGCGCAGTGCTCGGCCCGCCACTGCCGACGTTCTTCGCCCGGATGTTCGGGATCAACGCGCAGGGGGTGCGTGCGACCGCGACCGCGCAGACCGCGAATGGCAACAACATTAAGTGTCTGCTCCCCTTTGCGGTCATCGATCGGTGGGCCGACAACTACGACGACCAGGTGGTGACCACCTACTTTTCGAACGACGGCGATCCCGGGACGGCCGGCTGGACGTCCAATGACGACTATCAGCCCCCGGCGCTGGGGCACACCGATTCATACGTCGGGCCGTACGGCAACAACCCGTCGCATACCGGCTGGCGGATCGCGACGGACTACGGACGTCAGATGATTCTGAAGGACGGACGTCCGGGGAACTACTCGGCGGGCTGGGCCAACGAGGTCGATTTGCCAGACAGCACCGGCTCGCAGGATTACCAATGGAACATCGAGCATTGCAACGAGACGGGGGTCGGCATCGCGTCGGTCAGTGAGACGTGCCCGTCGGTCGACTGGGCGATTGGGTGCGTGAGCATCAAGACCGGCGTCTCGCAGGGTCCCACGAGTCACGGCATCGGCAATGCGACGCGCGGCCTGGTGAGCCAGGATCCGGACGCCGCGTGGAGTCCCGGTGCGACGAGTAGCGTTCCGGGGAGACCGGGCGCGGTGGTCGGCGGTAAGGGGATGGGGAGTCCACGGATCCGTCCGATCGTCATCATCGACATCGACAACTACATCGCTCGCGGATGCTCGGGGACGACCTGTATCGCCAAGGTCGCGAACATCCTGGGCTTCTTCGTCGAGGGCATGTGCAGCGACGTGACGCTCGACGCAGGCATGGCCTGCGACGACCCGAACAAGGATGTCGTCGGTCGTATTCTCACGCTGCCAGGCAGCTACGCTGAAGGTACAGGCACGGTCGACGACTCAGCGGCCTTCGTCAAAGTTATTCGACTGGTTCGATAGGGGGCATGGTTTTGTCGGTCAACATTCTTCTCGTGGGTTCGACGGATCGGCAGCTCGAGGACGTGCTGCGCGCGTGCGGGATGAAAGCCCCGTCGGCGGCAGGCACCGAGCTCGCCGCGCTCGCACAACCCAACGCCAAGCAGCCGGACGTGCTGGTGCTCGATCTCCGCGATCAGACGCACCTGCCGACCGCGTTGCCGATTCTCAAACGGCATCATCCGACGACGGGCGTCATCATCGTGACGGTCAAGATGGATCCGGCACTGCTGCTCGAAGCGATGCGGATCGGCGTGACCGAGGTCGTGACCACCGTCAGCGAAGAGGATCTCAAGGGCGCCATCACCCGCTTGATGGCGCTGAAGCCGGCTCCGGCAATGGCGGGCCAGGCCTACGCGTTTCTGGGCGCCAAAGGAGGCGTGGGGACGACGACGGTTGCCGTCAACGTGGCGACCGCGCTGGCGAAGCTCGAACCGGGGAGCACACTGCTGATCGATCTGCACGTGGCCAACGGCGACGCCGCAGTGTTCCTTGGCGTCGAGCCGCGCTTCTCGATCGTCGACGCGCTCGAGAACACGCATCGGCTCGACGAGGCCTTCTTCCGCAACCTGGTCGCCCACGCGAAATCGGGCGTGGATCTCCTGGCCTCGTCCGATCGCGTCATGTTGACGCCGGTGGACGTTCGGCGCGTCCGGACGATACTCGAGTTCGCCGAGCGGCACTACAAGTACATCGTGCTCGATGTACCCCGCTCCGATTCCACGGTGCTGGACGCGCTCGAAACGGTTTCGCGGATCGTGGTCGTCGCGAACCAGGAGCTCGCAACCGTTCGCAGCGCCAGCCGGATTGCTTCGGCGCTGCGTCAGCGCTACGGCAAGGACAAGCTGTCAGTCGTGGTCAGCCGCGCCGATCGTCTCGCGGACATCGGACACGAGGACGTCGAGCGCGCGGTCGGGTCGTCGGTCAAGCACAGTTTTCCGAGCGACTATCGGCGGGCCCTGCAGGCCCTCAATCGCGGGATCCCGGTGACGCTCGAGAATCACAACGAGCTCGCCAGCTCGTTCGTGAAGTTCGCGCGGTCGCTCGCGGGTATTGAAAAGCCAGAGAAGGAGAAGCCGGCAAGCCGCTTCAGTCTCTTTGGCAACCGGAAGGGCACATCCCAGGAGTCCAGGTCATGACGAGTCTGTTCCCATCGCCGGCGTCGTTCCAGTCGACGGCGGCGGATATGCGGTCCCCGCAGTATCAGGAGCTCAAAGGTCGCATCCACCACGAGTTGCTCGGACGCCTCAACCTGGAGCGCCTCGCGCGCGTCAGGCGGGAGGACGCCGAGCCGGAGATCAAGGATCTCATCCTCGGTCTGCTCGATCGGGAGACTCAGAACACGCCGCTCAGTCTTTTCGAGCGCGACTCGCTCATCACCGACGTCCTGCACGAGATCTTCGGACTTGGGCCGCTCGAGGCGCTGCTCCGCGATCCCGGCATCTCGGATATTCTCGTCAACCGGTACAACCAGGTGTACATCGAGCGCGAAGGGCGACTGGAGGAGACGGAGATCGTCTTCCAGAACGACGCGCATCTCTATCGCATCATCGAGCGCATCGTCAGCATGGTCGGCCGCCGCATCGACGAGTCGAGCCCGATGGTGGACGCCCGGCTGCAGGACGGCTCGCGCGTGAACGCGATCATCCCGCCGCTCTCGCTCGACGGCCCCGTGCTCTCGATCCGCCGTTTCCGCACTGATCGAATTGGCGCGCAGGACCTCGTCGATCGACAAAGCCTCACCCAACCGATGCTCGATTTCCTGAAGGGCACCGTTGCGGCCCGCTTGAACGTCATCGTCTCGGGCGGCACCGGCGCCGGCAAGACGACCCTGCTCAATGCGCTCTCGAGCTTCATCTCCGAGCGCGAGCGCATCGTGACGATCGAGGACGCCGCCGAGTTGACGCTGCGCCAGCGCCACACCGTCCGGCTCGAAACGCGCCCAGCCAACATCGAAGGGCAGGGCGCCGTCCGGCAGCGGCAGCTCGTCGTCAACGCGCTGCGTATGCGTCCGGATCGCATCATCGTGGGTGAGGTCCGCGGCGAGGAAGCGCTGGACATGCTGCAGGCCATGAACACCGGCCACGATGGCAGCTTGACCACCATCCACGCGAACAGTCCCCGCGACTGTCTGTATCGTCTCGACACGATGGTGGCGATGGCGAACCTGAACATCCCGGACCGCGCGGTCCGGCAGCAGATTGCGTCGGCGGTGAACGTCATCATCCAGATCTCCAGAATGCCGGACGGCACCCGCAAGGTGTCGGCGATCTCGGAGCTCACGGGGATGGAACAGGACGTCATCACGATGCAGGACATCTTCCTGTTCGAGCGGACCGGGTTGACGCCGGAAGGCAAGGTCACCGGCCGCTTCCGTGCGACGGGGGTCCGGCCGAAGTGCGCGGAACGACTGGCCACGATGGGCATCCGGCTCCCGATCGACATGTTCGAGCACGTGCAAGCGGTCGCCTGAGAGGACTCTGGCCATGTTCTTTGTAGTCGGCACCTTCGTCCTCGTTCTCGGCATCGTCTACGGCCTCTACTGGCTGTTCATCGAGCGCGCCGACTCGGAAGAGCAGTTCGCGCTCAAGAAGCGGTTGAAAAAGGCAAGCGGGCCTCGCAAGCTGGCCGCCGCGTTGCTCAAGGAAAAAGAGAAGCTCAGCGAAGTCGGCATCCTCGACAGCGTGCTGGGCAGCTTCACCCGCGTCGTCGAGCCGATGCAGCGGACGATCGCGCAGTCGGGGCTCAGAATCACGGTCAGCACGGTGCTGCTGGCATCGGCGTGCCTCGCCGGCCTGACCTACATTGCGGTGACGACCTTCCTGCGGCTGCCGCTCGTGGGGCTGGGCGCAGCAGTCTTCATGTCATTCGTGCCGTACGGGTTGGTGCGAGCGAAGCGCACCCGGCGGATGCTCAAGTTCGAGGAACAGTTCCCCGAGGCCATCGACCTGCTGGCTCGCGCACTGCGCGCCGGTCACGCGCTGACAACCGGGCTCTCGATGGTGGCCGACGAAATGAGCGACCCGGTCGGCCCCGAGTTCCGCCTCCTGTTCGATCAGCAGAATTTCGGCATGCCGCTGCCGCAGGCGCTCAAGGCGTTCGCGGATCGCATTCCGATCCTCGACGCGCGGTTCTTCGTGACCGCCGTGCTGACACAGCGTGAAGCCGGCGGCAACCTGTCCGAGGTTCTCGACAACCTGTCGTCGATCATTCGTGACCGCTTCCGCGTGAAGCGCCAGGTGCGGGTCATCTCGGCTCACGGGCGGATCACGGGCTGGATTCTGTCCGCACTGCCGGTCAGCCTGGGCCTGTTCTTCGCCTTCTCGAGCCCGGAGACGTACAGGAAGTTCTATACCGATCCGCTCGGCATCCAGATGATCGTCGGCGCGCTCGTGCTGCAGGTTGTCGGCGTGTTCATCATCCGGAAGATCGTCACGATCGAGTACTGAGGCCGTCATGTCCATTGATTTGCCACTTGTTCTGATTGCGGTCTTCGCGTCGGTCGCGCTCGGGGCCGCCGCAATAGCGTCGCTGGCGCTGAACTGGACCACGCCCGAACAGCGCCAGATCCGGCGCCTGTCGCAGCGGAGCGGCGAAGGGATCCTCGCGCAGCTGCACCTGACCGAGGCGCCGGCGCCGTGGGTCAAGCGGTTCCAGCAGATCGTGCCGAAATCGCCGAAGGAGATGACGCGGCTCCGGCGCCGCCTTTCGACTGCCGGCTATCGCAGTCTGACGGCGGCGGTGGTCTACGGCGCATCCGAGACCCTGATGCCGTTCATTGTTGGCGGCCTCACCCTGATGGTGTTCGGCTTCTCGCGCTGGTACTTCGCGTTGCTTGGCGCCGCCTTCGGCTTCGTGCTCCCAAGCGTGTGGCTCGGGCGGCAGACCGCCCTCAGGCAGAAGCAGATTCGCAACGGCCTTCCGGATGCGCTTGACCTGATGATCGTCTGCATCGAGGCGGGATCGGGCATCGACCAGGCGATCATGCGGACCAGCGACGAGCTCGACATTACGTATCCCGCGCTCGCCGAAGAGTTCCGGTTGATCAGCACCGAGATGCGGGCCGGCAAGCCGCGGCTCGAAGCGTTCAAGAACTTCGCCTCGCGCACCAAGGTGGATGAGGTCCGGTCGCTTGTGTCGATGTTGATCCAGACGGATCGCTTCGGCACGAGCATCGCGCAGGCGCTCCGGACGCACGCCGAAGTCGCTCGAACCAAACGGCGGCAGGCAGCGGAAGAGCGTGCCGGAAAGATCGGCGTCAAGCTCGTGTTCCCGCTGGTGTTTTGCCTGTTTCCGGCGCTGTACGTGGCAATCCTGGGACCCGCGGTCATCGAGTATTTCCGACTGTTCAAACCGGACGTAGTGGAACGTCAGGCTCCGTAGAGCCGGGAGGGAAAGCAGACGATGAGCAGCCTCAATATCGCGTTGATGGTTCTGGCAGGCGTTTTCCTGGTGCTGTACCTAGTGCGGCGCCGCAGCCGGCTGGGGCGTGACGACGACTGACAGCAGGGGTGTTGGCATCGGCTGCGACGATGTCGGGACAGTGACGGGATTCATCACATGGTGATCATGGGAAACGTGCCGCGGCGGTTATCGCTGGTGACGGTCGCGGCACTGATTGCGGCATCGGGGTGTGCGACGCACGGCAAAGGGCTCGAGTCGCGGTTCGTGAAACCGGGCGAGCCGAAGGTCAGTCTCGACGCCGACGTCGCGCCCGAGGCGCCGTCGCTGCAGGAATTCATGCGGAAGGTCCGCTCGCTCCAGGCGAAAGCGAAGCCGAAGTCGAGTCTCCTTCCTACGATCGAGAGCAGCGACCCCCAGCTGGCGAAAGCGCTGCTGCTGCTCTCGATGCACGAGGATTCACAGACCCATCGCCTCGTCGCATCGGCGTATCGTGAGGCTGGCGTGCTCGACTACGCGTTCCGGCACTACCAGCGCGCGACTGCGCTCGAGCCGTGCGATGCGGTCGCTTACGACGGCATGGCGCGGATCTGGCGAGATTGGGGATCGCCCGAGATCGCCTTGAGCGAGGCGTATCGCGGGCTGCACTGCAATCCCAAATCGGCCGACCTGCAGAACACGCTCGGCACCGTGCTGCAGGCGCTCGGCGATCCATCGGGCGCAGCAGTCGCGTACGCGCGCGCCGTGGCGCTCGACCCTCGCGCGGCGTTCGCGCTCAACAACCTGTGCTACTTGGATTTGGAACGAGGACGAACCGAGTCTGCCGTCCGCTACTGCTCGGCGGCATTGGTCGTCGACCCGAACTTCGAGGTCGCGCGCAACAACCTGGCGCTCGCCCAGGCGATTGAAGGCGATTTCCCCGGCGCCGAGGAGCGTCTGATGGCGGGCCGCTCCGCGTCGGCGCAGTACAACGTCGGTATGCTTCGTCTCGCGACCGGCCGGTATCCCGAAGCTGCCGAGGCATTCGATCGGGCCGCGGCCGCACAACCGTCACTCGTCATCGCGCGGCAGAGGGCCGTGCAGGCGCGCAAGGCCGCCCTTGGATTGGAGCCATAATGATCACCGCTGAGTCGACCGCGCTCGACCTGCGTGCCCCCAAAACGCTCGAGGAAGCGGGGCTGTCCCGTGATCTCATCACCCAGCTCACGCTCAAAACGCTGCACTTCTCGGGCGAGCTGACCGGCACGGAGCTGTCACGGCGCCTTGGCCTGCCGTTCCTCGCGCTCGAACCGGTGATCGCGGGCATCAAGCAGCAGCACCAGGTCGAGATCTCCGGCGGTGCGCTGGGCGCTCCTTCGTATCACTACCGGATCACCGACATCGGCCGCTCCCGCGCGATGCTGTTTCTCGAGCAGAGCCACTACGTCGGCTGCGCGCCCGTTCCGCTCCAGCAATACCGCAAGTACATGGAAGCGTTCCGCGCCTCTGTCCCGCACCAGGTCGATCGCGCCAAGGTGCGCGCCGCGTTTTCGCATCTCGTCATCAGCCAGCGCGTGCTCGATCAATTGGGACCCGCGGTCAACGCCGGGCACTCGATGTTCGTGTACGGGCCTCCCGGGAACGGCAAGACCGTCATCTCGCAGGCGATTCACAACCTCCTGCTCGGCGACATCCTCGTGCCCCATGCGCTCGAGGTCGAAGGCAGCATCATCCGCTTCTTCGACCCGGTCAATCACGAGCCAGTGCCGGAAGAAGCGAACGAGCGGTTGGACCTCGGGAACGAGCGCGATCGCCGATGGATCCGCTGCCGCAGGCCGATGGTCATGGTCGGCGGCGAGCTGTCGCTCGATCAGCTCGAGCTCAGTTACAGCCCGACGCTCGGCTTCTACCGTGCCCCGGTTCAGGCGGTGTCCAACGGCGGCGTGCTGGTCATCGACGACTTCGGCCGTCAGTCGTGCTCGCCGCGCGAGCTCCTCAACCGCTGGATCGTCCCGCTCGAAAGCCGCGTGGACTTCCTGACCCTGCAAACGGGTCAGAAATTCGATTTCCCGTTCATGACGATGATCGTGTTCGCCACGAACATCCGGCCGGGGGAGCTCGTGGACGAAGCGTTCCTGCGCCGTATCCACTACAAGATTTTTGCCGAGAGCCCGACCAAGGCGGAGTTCCTGCAGATCTTCGAGAACTGCTGCCGCGAGCAGCACCTGGAATTCCGTCCCGATGTCATCGAGTGGCTCCTGGCCACGTATTTCAAGCCGCGTCAGATTCAGCTGCGCGGCTGCCACCCGCGTGATCTGATCGGCCAGGTCACGTCGCTGGCCGAGTATCTCGGCCAGCCGGCCGAAGTTTCACCGGAGCTTCTCGAGGCAGCCTGCGCCGCGTATTTCGTGGATGACCGAGAAGCCCCACCGACGTACGCGTAAGACATGTCGTTCGCAGCCATGCCGTGCCGGAGGCTCGCGCCCGTCGTTCTGCTGACGCTTTGCGCGGCCGCGACGGCCCTGGCACGGCAGGACCCGGCGCTGAGCGTTCGCATCACGTCCCCTCTGGGCCGGACCGGCCTTCCGGGGACGGTTCGCATCGTCGCGCAGGTGCACCATCTACCCAACGTGATGCCGGCGGAAGTCCGGTTCTACGTCGACGAGAAGCTTCTGACCTCGGTCACGCAGGGTCCGCCGTACGCGGCGGAGTGGATCGACGACAATCCGTTCGAACGGCGCGAGATTTCCGTTGAAGTCTCTGATGGGGCCGGTAACGCCGCTCGCGACAAAGTGGTGCTCGAGCCGTTCGAGGTGGCGGAGGTCTCGGAAGTCAACAGCGTGCTCCTCGAGGCGTCGGTCCAGGATGCGAAGGGGCGCTTCGTGAAAGGTTTGTCGCCGAACCAGTTCTCGGTGCTCGAGAACGGGATCCCGCAGACGCTCGATGTCGTCAGACAGGAGGCAGTGGGGGCGACGTTCGCGCTGATGGTGGACAGCAGCGCCAGCATGTCCCGGCGGATGGACTTCGTGCAGAGGACCGCGGCGACGCTGTCAGGTTACATGACGCCGCTCGACCGGATGATCGTGGCGCCCTTCACCAAAGGGGTCGGCGCCGTGACCGGGCCGACCAACGACCGCCCGACGATCCTCGAAGGCATCCAGGCGATTCATCCCGGGGGCGGGACGGCGATCCTCGACTCGCTGACGCAGGTGGCCCACAGCCTGACGAATGCCGAGGGGCGGCGAGCGATTGTCTTGATTACGGACGGCTACGACGAGAACAGCACGACCGACTTCGCCGAGGCGTTGACAGCGGTCCGCTCCACGGGCGCGACGCTCTACGTCGTCGGGATCGGTGGCGTGGCGGGCATCTCGTTGAAAGGAGAGCGGCTCCTGCGGCAGCTCGCGCTCGAAACCGGCGGCCGATTCTTCTTCCCGACGCGGGACGAGCAACTCGCCGAAGTGCACGACACGCTGACCGAGGACGTGCAGAACCGGTATCTGCTCACGTATACGCCCCGGGATCAACGGGTTGACGGCTCGTGGCGCGCGATCACGGTGCAGACGAGCGTCGCGGACTACATCATCAAGACGAGACCGGGATACTTCGCACCAAAGCCGCCGCCAATCCGCCCCCGAATCGAATTCACGGCGATGGATCCAACGGGCCGTTACCTCGATCTGACGAAGGACGACCTCGAGGTGTTCGAGGACGGAGCGCAGCAGTCCGTGGAGACGTTCCAGGAAGCCGTGCAGCCCGTGTCGATCGTGCTGGCGCTCGATTCGAGCGGGAGCATGAAGAAGAAAGAGGGAGATGTGGTCGCGAGCGCGACCGAGTTCGTCGAGGCCCTCCAGGAACGCGACAAACTGGCGCTCCTGCTGTTCGGCGATCGCGCGACTTTCGCCCACGATCTGTCGACGAACCGGGACTTTAGCCGCGAGGCGATCAAGGAGTATCGCGCCAACGGCGGGACGGCGCTTTTTGATGCCTTGTCAGAATCCCTACTTCGGATAAAGTACGCAGACGGCCGGCGAGTTGTCGTGGTCATGACCGATGGCCGCGACGAGAACAACGCTGGAACGGCGGCGGGCAGTACGCGGCGAATCGAAGACGTTCTCAAATACATCAAGGACAGCGGCGCGATGGTGTTCGCGATTGGTCTCGGCACCAACGTGGACCACGACGTGCTGCAGAAGATCGCGGACGTGTCGGGCGGACGCGCGTTCTTTCCCACCGACGTGTCCCAGCTCTCGGAGGAATACCGGAAGGTCGTGGATGATCTCCGGCGTCGTTACGTGCTCGGTTTCACTTCGACGCACATCCAGCGCGATGGGAGCTGGCGCTCGGTGGAGATCAAGATCAAGGCGGAGCCGCAGGCGACGATCCGGACGGTCGGCGGGTATTTCGCGCCATCGAAGTAGGCTCGATCAGGCAAGGAACAAACCGGTCGGACGCAATTCTCGTCGTAGAGGACGGTCAAGCACCCAGGGAGGATCATGCGGACTTCAGGCAGCGGCGCTCGTGACGGAATGATGACGACCGTTCCGTTGATCATGCTCGTCCTGTTCCTGACCATCGTCGTGGGAGGGCCCAAGGCGACACTGGGCTGGTTCGAGATGATGCTGCGATCACTCGTGGAATGGGCAGCGCAACTCGTAAGTTAGCCACCGACGAACCCAAGGGAAGGTTGTTCGATGGCGCGTGCGCTTCACAAGCCGAGACTTTCTCGTCCCGTACTCTGGGCGGGACTGTGCGTCACAGCTGCGACGGTGACCGTGCAGCTCACGCGCACAGGTGTGGACGTCCTCGGCCTGATGATCGCGGGATTCGTGCTGCTGGTCCTCGAGCGCACGCTCGGCGACTGGATCGCCGACAGCCTCGGGCCGGCCGCAACCGCATTCGTGTTCGCGTGCGTCGCGGCGATTGGCGTTTCCTATTCGATGAGCATCGGCGGCCGCGCGAAGGCGCAGCGCGTCTTCGCCGCGGCTGAAGCGCGGGGCTATCACACCCTCTTCTTCACGCTCGACGATTCCAAGGGCGCAGCCGGCGATATTGACGACGCCGTAGGACTCTCGAAGGCCGTGCGGGGCGCCGGCGACGCAATGAGGCCTTCAGGCACGTCGCGAACCGGGATCCCGCCAGGGCGAACGCCGGGCGCCCCAGGACCGCCGGACCCTCCGAAGCCCGCGCTGGTAGGTGGAGGCGGCGGCGCGAACGCGCCGGCTCGGTCGCCGGGGGGCAGCCAGGGAGGCGGATCGGCTGGAACGATACGGTCGCCCGCGTTCGGCGGCGGCGGCGGCGGCGACGACGACCAGATCGAGGGCGGTCCGGTCAAGATCCTCCGGCTGATCCTCAATCCGGAAGTGGTCATGACCGGCGATCGCGTCACGCTGCGCGCGCTCGTCAATGGCCGGAGCGATCCGCCCGCACTCATCGAGTTCAGCATCGATGGCCACACGGTCTCGACTGCGCCCATTGGACGCGACAGCATCGCGAAGGCGACGTTCTCGACGCGGGCGCCTGGCCAGTACACAGTCAGAGCCCGCATCGTCGGCGGCCCGATGCGGATAACCGAAGTGTCAGCCTTGCTCAGCGTGTTGCCGGGCCGACGGTAGATCGCGCGACCACTCTCGCCATCGCCAACAGACAGACGGAACCAGATGCCGCGTGGGTCGCGGGCAGCGGTCGTGTGCGTCTTTCAAGGAGACAGGGTCATGGCCAAAGGGAACGGATGGCGTTTCGACCTGCTCGAAGTCATCCTCCTCGCGTCGATCGTTGGCGTCATGACCTGGAAGATCGAGCACACACGGCCGCGGACCTCCGTATTAGTGACGGACGAAGGCGAGTCCTTCGCCAAGAAGTACGGACCCAATCACGATTCGCTGAACCTCGAGGAGTGGCTGATTCGCGATTTCTTCAGCGACCGCCGTGGCGGGTTCTTCGTCGATGTCGGTGCGAACGACTACAAATTTGGAAGCAATACCTATTACCTCGACACCGTCCTGGGGTGGTCGGGAATTGCGGTTGAGCCGTTGCGTGACTTCGAGGCCGGTTACGTCACGCACCGGCCACGCACCAGGTTCCGGCCGTTCTTCGTTTCGGATCAATCGAACACGAACGCGAAGATATATCTGCTGGCAACGAGCTCCCTCGTCACCTCTGCCGACAAGGACTTCACCGCG
>DATAEK010000357.1:0-11688 GCA_036258055.1 Vicinamibacterales bacterium | reverse complement strand
GCCGTGATGTCGAATGAGCTCGTCATCAACATCCCGCAACGCATGCTGTTCCATGCCGACCAACAGGGCGAGTACTCGGCGTATCCGGTGGCAGTCGGACGGCCAGACTGGCCGACACCGTTCGGGGCGTTCACAATCGTGAGAAGGAAGAACATCCGACGTGGGACGTGCCGCGATCGATTCAGGAGGAGATGCGCCGGTTAGGGAAGCCCGTCACTACCACCGTCCTTCCGGGGCCGGACAATCCGCTCGGCGACTACTTTCTCCGACTGAGTTTTCTCTCTGTCGGCATACACGGCACCCCGTCAACCTCCAGCATCTACGGCCTCGTGACGCACGGGTGCATCCGGCTGCATCCGGATGATATCGCCGCGCTGTTTCCGAAGGTCGACGTCGGTGCCGCCGGGCATGTCCGGTATGAGCCGGTACTTCTCGCGCGCACAAACGAGGGCCTCTTTCTCGAAGTGCATCCTGACGCCTACCGGCGAGGGCCAGCGGATCCGAGAGCGCTCGTACACCGCATCGCCGACGCGGCCGGCGCGTGCGCCGACATCGACTGGCGGCTCGTCGACGACGTCGTCAA
This sequence comes from Vicinamibacterales bacterium, assembly GCA_036258055.1. Lineage (GTDB taxonomy): Bacteria > Acidobacteriota > Vicinamibacteria > Vicinamibacterales > 2-12-FULL-66-21 > DATAEK01. The sequence goes on along the minus strand of DATAEK010000357.1, from coordinate 11,105 downwards.
GCGCCGGCACGGCATTGCTCGTGCGATTTCCGTAAGGGAGCCAACCTCAAGTGGGCCGAAGCAGGAGCACACGCACCGCTCTCGCGATGGCTCCTGACCTCGTGTGGAATAGTCCGCGTACGCACGAGAAAATTCCCGCTGCAAGCGGTCTCGATCTCGGTGCAGATGCACGAGCGACTGGTGTTTCCGGCAGTGTCGGGACGTCGCCTTTCACCAAGATGACGAGCGCTTCGTGTTCGTGGACCCGCGCGGCATCGCAATTGCGAGGGCCTCTACACGAGGAACACGACCATGGATGTCAGTCATGTGATGTCTTCTCCCCCTGCAACATGCCGCGCCACCACACAGCTCGGCCAAGCCGCCAAGATGATGGCCGATCACAACCGCGGCTGTCTGCCCGTCGTCGACGACGGAGGCCACTTGATTGGCCTGATCACCGACCGCGATATTTCGCTGACCGTCGCGGATCGTCACAGGAACCCGTGGCAGCTCGCCGTTCGTGAGGCCATGACGAGGTCGGTCGTGTCGTGCGCGCCGGACGATCCTATCGACAAGGCGCTGAAAATATTCAGCGATCTCGGGGTGCGCCGGCTGCCCGTGGTGGATCGGGCCGGGCACGTCAAGGGAGTGCTCTCGATCGACGACCTCGTGATGAACGCGGGTGAGGCGGGCTTGTCAGGGGAAGCGGTTCTGAGAACCATCAAGAACGTCTGCAACGCTGAAACAGGAAAACCGATCGAACGCTGAGCCGCCTCACTCAGCAAACGGAGAGCACCATCATGCGCCTCGAAGATGTGATGAGTCGACAGGTGCAAACGATAGGCGCGCAGGAGTCGCTCGAACGCGCGCGCGCGTTGATGCGGCTGCGCCGAATTCACCATCTCGTCGTGGTCGAGGGTCGGTCGGTCATCGGTGTCGTCACCGACGACGTGCTCCAACGCGGCGAGGCCGAAGGCATTGGGCGAGTCGAAGACGTCATGTTCCGAAACGTCGTGACCGGCACGCCTGATCTGACAGTTCGCGAAGCCGCGAATCTGATGCGAGGGCGTGCCATCGGTGCGGTCCCTATCTTGGACAAACGGCGCCTCGTCGGGATTGTGACCGTCTCGGACCTGCTCGATTTGCTCGGGAAGGGTGCCGAGCGGCCAGTCGCCAGGAGCCAGCGATGGACGTTGCGCGATCGGGGCACGAAGCCTCGCCGGGCGCAGCCGTCGAGGTAATCATCGACGGTACGCGCCATGTGCTGCGCGGCGGCGGCTCCGTTCTCGAGGCGCTCCGTGACCTCGGCGTCGAGCTGCCCGCACTATGCCATGACGACCGCCTGGTACCCTCGGGCGCCTGTCGATCCTGCCTCGTCAGGGTCGTCGGCATGCCGAAACTCGCTCCCGCGTGCACGACGGCGCTGCGGGACGGGATGGAGATCGAGACGAACACACCGGAGCTCGCCGAGTACCGTCGGACGCTGCTGACATCGCTCGCACGCGGCTATCCAGCCGATGCGGTAACCGGGTCCCCTGACAAAGCATTCCACCGCTGGCTGCGCGAGCTCGATCTTGCCGGTGCAGCGAACGGAGAGCGGGACCCGGCGCTTGTCGACGCATCTCATCCGTGCATCACCATCGATATGTCTTGCTGTATCGATTGCTATCGATGTGTGCGGATCTGTGACGAGCTTCAGGGTCAGTTCGTCTGGCACGTGCGCGGCCGGGGCCTGGATACGTGCGTCCGTCCCGATGGACCGAGCCTTCGTCAGAGCTCCTGCGTGAGTTGCGGTGCGTGCGTGGATACGTGCCCGACCGGTGCGTTGGAAGATCGATCGAGCATCGCACTCGGCGCCGCGACGGACTGGACGCGAACCACGTGCCCCTATTGCGGGACAGGGTGCGAGATGTCGGTCGGCACACGGGACGGCCGGATCCTGTCGGTCAAGCCTGTCCTCGAGGCTCCCGTGAGCAAAGGCCACCTGTGCGTCAAGGGACGATATGGGTTCGACTTCGTCACCGCACAGGATCGGGTCACCGAGCCGATGATTCGGTCCGGCTCCGAGTGGACGCCCGTGTCCTGGCAGGACGCGCTCGCGTTTACCGCGAATCGTCTGACGCAGGTTCGAGACCAGCACGGCGCCGAAAGCATTGGAATCCTGGGGTCTGCCCGCGCGCTGAACGAGGAGAACTATCTCGCGCAGAAGTTCGCGCGCGTGGTCATCGGCACGAACAACATCGATTGCTGCGCCCGTGTGTGCCACGCGCCGAGCGCGGCCGGCTTGAAACAGACGGTGGGTGTCGGCCTGGCGACCGGCTCGTTCGACGACATCGAGATGGCGCGGACGATTCTCGTCTGCGGGGCGAATCCGACCGAGAACCACCCGGTCGTCGGCGCTCGTATCAAGCAGGCCGTCCGGCAAGGTGCGCGGCTCGTCGTGATCGATCCGCGACGCATCGAACTGGCGGAATACGCGAACCCCTATCTGCCCGTTCGGCCGGGTACGAACGTGGCGGTGCTGAACGCGATGGCGCACACGATCCTCGCTGAAGGTCTCGTCGATCGCGCGTTCGTGCGCGCGCGCGTAGGCGGCATCGACGAGTTCGCCACCTTCATCGAAGCCTGGACGCCCGAGCGTGCGGCGGAGATCTGCGGTCTCGAGGCGTCGCAAATCCGCCAGGCCGCGCGCGCGTACGCGGCGGGCCCGACGTTCAGCGTGCACGGCCTCGGCGTGACCGAGCACGTGCAAGGAACCGAGGGAGTGATCGCGCTCGTGAATCTCGCGCTGTTGACGGGGAACATTGGAAGGCCCGGCGCCGGAGTGAATCCCTTGCGTGGTCAGAACAACGTGCAAGGGGCCGCCCATATGGGCTGCGATCCCGGAGTCCTCCCCGGATCGACCCCGATCGATCGCGGGCGCGCCGCGTTCGACCGGGCCTGGACCTGCCAGTTGCCGCGGTCGGCCGGGCTCAATTTGTTGCAGATGATGGATGCCGCCATTGCCGGCCGGCTCAAAGCGCTCTGGGCCATCGGGTACGACGTGCTCCTCACCAATCCGAACGCGGCCGAGACGCGACGCGCGCTCGGTGCCTTGGATCTCGTCATCGTGCAGGACCTCTTCCTCACGGAAACCGCCCGGGAGTTCGGCTCCGTCTTTCTGCCTGCGTGCTCGTCGTTCGAAAAGGACGGGACGTTCATGAATGCGGAGCGCAGGATTCAACGCGTGCGACGGGTCATCGACCCGGTCGGAAATACGAGGACCGACTGGTCGATCATCTGTGATCTGGCGCATCTGATGGGCCGGGGTGAGGGATTCGAGTTTCGCAGCGCGCAGGACATCTGGGACGAGGTACGCACGGTTTGTGAAGGGGCGCGCGGGATGTCCTATTCACGGCTCGAGCAAGCCGGGCTGCAGTGGCCTTGTCCCTCGGACGAGCACCCGGGGACGACGCGCCTTCACGCGGACGGGTTCGCGGTGGGAAAGCGGGCAGCGCTAGGTTGTATCGATTGGCAGCCGAGCCTGGAACAGCCCTCTCCAGAGTTCCCGTTCCTGCTGGTGACCGGGCGATCGCTCTACCAGTTCAACGCCGGGACGATGACCCGTCGCGCGCCGCTCGGCAATCTGCGGCCGACGGACGTCCTCGATCTCTCTCCGGTCGATGCCCGGAGACTGGGATTCGACGATGGCGATCCCGTGAAAGTCACCAGCCGTTACGGTGAAGCGATCTTGCCGGTTCGACGGAATTGGAGGATCGGCCCCGGCCAGGCGTTCGCGACGTTCCACACGACGAACGTGTTCCTGAACAACCTCACCGGCCCGCATCGGGATGCGATCGTGGGGACGCCAGAGTACAAGCTGACAGCGGTTCGGCTCGAGCGCGAATCAGCGACTGCGATACCCTCGAGCTGATTGGTTGAGAAGTTTCCCGAGGGCTATCTCGAGATTTCGGGTGAGCGGAAGAGCGAGGAGGAAGAGCAGGAGAAGGGCTTCTATCGATGTGAGCTGGCCTGCGGGAGCTTCTATCGCGCCGTTCCGCTGCCCGACGGCGTGAAGTTCCAGGACGTCAAGGCGACTTTCGCCGACGGCGTAAGGACGGACACCATGAAAGTCAAAGATCTCATGACAACGGACGTCAGGACGTGCACGCCTGACACGACGGTGGCGGCGGCCGCAAACCTGATGTGGGAAGCCGACTGCGGCATTCTGCCGGTCGTGGACGATGGGAGGCTGTTGGGCGTCGTCACCGATCGCGACATGTACATCGCGCTGGCGACTCGAAACATGCGTGCCGCGGATCTGACGGTCGGTGCCGTCGCGACGAACACCGTCGCGACATGCACGCCCGAAGACGACGTGCGCACGGCACTCGCAACGATGAAAGAGCACCGCGTGCGCCGGCTGCCCGTCATCGGTCTCGCAAATACGGTGCTGGGGATTCTATCGATGAACGACATCCTTCTTGCCGCCGGCGTCGAAAAGGGCGTGCGCAACGAAGCTGTCGTGTGTGCGTTGAAGGCGATTTGCGGGCACCATCATCCTGTCCCGCAGGTCGTAGCCGCCTGACGGAGGCAGACCTGTCAGGACGGCCTTGGGCGAGACGTCGTCCCCCCGGTCTCGTCGATTGCAGCCGGCGACGGCCGGGCTCGGGCGACATTTCGGTGCCGTCTAACATTTCCGGCAGCGCCGCGACACGAAATCTCAGGATCGTTTTCGATCCATCACTCGACTCGATCTGCAGCGCAGCGTCGGCGCCGGCGTCGGTCCGTTCGACATGGAGTCGCGTGACGTCATGCACGACGTGCGTGAGATGCAGCGTCGGCGACCTGCCGACGGAGATCACAAGCGTACCGTGCGGCTCGACTCGATCCGCGGACACTCCGATGAGCGGCAGATTGTCGATCTCCCGCTGAGCTCCGAGATCTGGCCGGAGGACGTCGACCGAGACGAGCCAGCCGACGTGGACCTGGGTGAAGCGATCGAGCCACTCCCGCCACTCCGAGCGCGAAAGTTCAATCGTCTGCATCGCCATAGCGACGAGCGAGCCGCCTCGGTCAGGCACGGGCCGCCGCTTCCAGACCTTCTGCCGGCCTCGACTCCTGCTCCGGCTTCTTGAGGGTGAGCACCGGACAGGGGGCGGTGCGAACGACCCGTTCTGCGACGCTTCCCATGAGCAGGTGTGCCACGCCACCTCGGCCGTGCGTACCGAGGACGATCAGATCGATGTGGTTGTCCTCCGCGTACGCCACGATGGCCACAGCGGGCGAGTTCGACGTCGTGGCGACGGTTTTTGCGTCGCCCGCGAGCCGGTCGTGTGCCAGGACAAGCGAGTCGAGCTGCTGGCGTGCCGCCCGCTCGATCGCGTCCTGGATGGCCACCAAATCAATCGTCTCACCTTCGACGGCGAGCGCGTCTAGGAAGACGTTGCGGACGACGTGAAGGACATGCAATCTCGCGCCTGACAGCCGCGCGAGGTGGCGGCCGTACTCGAGCGCGGCCTGCGCTGCCTCCCCGAAGTCAGTGGCCACGAGAACATTCTTGATCGTAATCATGATCTCCCCTCATCGGACGCCAGCCATCCTGAGACTGAGACTGTGCTGCCCGGTCCTGATCCCGTCCGCGATCCTCAAGGTCGCAGGGAGCATCAGATGTGCCAGCCATTCCGCAGCGCCGACCTCATTCGAATCAGACCGACCACCTGAACATCAACCGGCTTTCGACGGGATTCCGCAAACCGCACAACTGTCGGCGGCACACGCGTGAAATGCTCCTTCCCGCACGTGTCACGATGCCTTCGCCAAATTCGTGGCAGTCCGGTTGCTTACTCGAAAGAAGGAAGGTGGCAGGAGGTCGATGCCATGCGCTTCGAGAACCGCGAAGAGGCGGCGACATTGCTCGGCGACCGCCTTGCCCGTTATCGCGGACAGCGTCCTCTGGTGCTCGGTGTGCCGCGGGGCGGGGTGCCGATGGCGAGAATCGTTGCAGATACGCTCGGCGGGGATCTCGATATCGTGCTCGTGCGCAAGCTGCGCGCGGCGGGCCAGCCGGAGCTGGCCATCGGCGCCGTCGACGAGGGCGGCACAGTATTCAAGGGGGGGTATTTCGATATCGCATCCGACGAGTATCTGCGCGCGGAAGTCCGCACTCAGCGGGAAATCCTCCGCAGGCGACGGGAGCACTATATGGGTTCGCAGCCCTCGATCGATCCCAAAGGCCGCATCGTCATCATCGTGGACGACGGGATTGCGACCGGGGCGTCGATGCTGTCGGCGATCCGCTCAATCCGCGCACGGCGGCCACAACGCGTCGTCGCCGCGATCGGCGTTGCGCCACCAGCCTCGCTCGCAAGCCTGGAAGGCGAAGCGGATGAAGTCGTCTGTCTGTGGTCGGCCGACGAGTTCTATGCGGTAGGTCAGTTCTTCGATGATTTCGCGGAGGTGACCGACGAGATGGTAGCCGGAGCTCTCAGGCGTTCGGCGAAGTCCGTGATATCGCAATCCGTGTGACGCCCGCATTTCTGTCGAAGAGTCGGCGTGCGGCGGGTCCGCGGAATGTCGTCCGCCTGCTCTCGACATGGGAAGGGGGTGATTTGCGTGCAGAACGTGCATCAATGGATTTGTGGCCTTTACGGTCATCGCCTTCTGATGCACTTCGAACCCTCACGGGTGTCGATGCGTTGTGGCTGGTGCGGGTACGAAACCCCCGGCTGGGAGATTGCACCGATGCGCCGCGGCCAGAGTCGTCCTGTGATGCGATCCCAGAATCGGCCGGTGCCGCTCGTGAAGGCGAATGCGGAAGGTTGAGCTTCGGCGGGGCCGTTTGTCGTGTCGCCTGCGGAGTTCCCGACCAATGATCACGCAAGACCAGACTGAGGTCGTGTCACTCCTGTCTTCACGCTCGACACATGCAAACGCGCTCGTCGAGTGCATCGAGACGCACGCCTCCATTGTGTTCCTGGCGGGGATGCGTGCGTGGAAGCTCAAGCGAGCCGTCAAATACGATTACCTGGACTTCTCCACGGTCGAGCGGCGCAAAGCGATGTGTCAGGCGGAGGTACGCGTGAACCAGCGCACCGCACCCTCGCTTTATCGCGGTGTCGTACCCGTCATCCGTCGAGCGGACGGGTCGCTGGCGTTGGGGGGACCAGGAAACCCAGTGGACTGGCTCGTCGAGATGGTCCGCTTCGATCAGGATGCACTCTTCGATCGGCTCGCCTCGCGAAATGCACTTGATTCGGCACTGATGCCATCGCTCGGCACCATCATCGCGCAGTTCCACTTGGCGGCCGACCATCGCCGCGATCACGGAGGCCGCCCTGGGATGGCGTGGGTCATCGACGGCAATGCCGATGGGTTCGCCGAACAGGGTGCGGGCATCCTCGAACCCGACGCGTGTACCAGCCTCACGGCCGCTGCTCGCGATGCCCTCGAGCGCCACAGTGCGCGGCTGGAGGCGCGACGCCGCGACGGCCTCGTGCGACACTGTCACGGCGATCTCCACCTTCGAAACATTGTCCTGCTCGATCGACGTCCGACATTGTTCGACGGGGTCGAGTTCAACGACGAAATCGCCTGCATCGATGTCCTCTACGACCTGGCGTTCCTGCTGATGGATCTATGGCGGCGTCGATTGCCGCGCCATGCCAATACGGTGTGGAATGCCTATCTCGCCGAAACAGCGGATTTCGATGGCGTGGCGCTCGTCCCCTTGTTTCTGTCGTGCCGCGCCGCGGTCAGAGCGAAGACGAGTGCAACGGCCGCGAACCTGCAACACAATCCCCAGCGCCAGCACGAGCTGAACGATGCGGCCCGAGATTATCTGGCCTTCGCCCGCCAGCTGCTACACCCACCGGCGGCCTGCCTTCTGGCCATCGGCGGACGGTCGGGATCCGGAAAGTCGACGCTCGCTCACGCCCTCGCTCCAACAGTCGGACCGGTCCCTGGAGCAGTCGTCATTCGCAGCGACGAGATCCGGAAGCGGTTGTGCGGCGTCGACGCGCTCCAGCGTCTGGGCCCGGAAGGCTATACAGCGCAAGTCTCTGAACGCGTGTATGGGACGGTCACGGATCGTGCTGCTCGAGTCGGGCGCGGCGGTCATGTCGCCATCGCGGACGCGGTGTTCGCTCGTCCGGCGGATCGAGAGGGCATCGAGCGGGCAGCGGCCATGGCGGGCGTCCCGTTCATTGGGCTGTGGCTTGACGCACCGGAGTCGGAGTTGATCGCACGATCCAGACGCCGCCATCTCGATCCATCGGACGCCGACGCCGACGTCATCCGCCGCCAGCTGGTTCAAGACATCGGTCCGATTGCGTGGCACCACATCGACGCGTCCGGTACCCCGGAAGATGTGCTTAAGACTGTGAGCCTCTTCCTGCGCGAGCGCCTCAAGGCGGGGCCAGGCCGTCAAGGGTCGCGGGTCGCGTGAGCTGGCCGACGAAATCATCGGATGCGTGACTGTGCAAGTAGACCCTCGATGGGTTCTGAGATCAGCATCAGTCCCCCCATCACGCGGGTCACAGCGGAAAAAGTCGCGACGGTTGGGTGATTTTTTCCTCGTGATCGAGCTCCAGTTGCCGACGCGGGAAGTTCCGCAGCCCGCCCGCACTTTCGCACGGAAACAGCCGCTCTTGGCTGGTCCAACAATTGCTCAGGTTCCCGCGAGAGGTGCACTCATGTACCGCCGATTCATAAAGATAGGCGTTCTCTTCGGGACGCTCGGAATCGTGTTGGGAAGCTGCGGGGGCGATGACGGTGGTCCGACGGAACCCACGCCCGTCTGCTCCATTGCGATTTCGCCTGGGACTCTTACATTCACCGCGGAAGGGGGAGTCGGCTCCGTCACCGTCACGGCTCCCGCCGGATGCTCCTGGACTGCCACTGCAAGCGCGACGTGGATCACGATCACGGCGGGTGCCAGCGGAAGCGGCGCCGGAACCGTCTCGTACTCCGTACCAAGCAATGCCGGCAGCTCGACGCGAACCGGAACGCTGACGATTGGCGGTCAGACACACACGCTGACGCAAGAAGGTCGCGCGCCGACGGTCTGTGCGTACGCGCTCTCGCCCGCGAGCGCCGAGTTCAGCAAGGACGCGGCCAGCGGCACGTTCGCCGTCAGCGCACCGTCCGATTGTCCATGGACCGCCGTCAGTAATGCGCCCTGGCTCGTGGTCACTTCAGCATCTGGCATGGGCGATGGCAGTGTCTCGTACTCCGTCACACGCAACTCCGACGTCGCCGATCGCACCGCAACGATCGGGGTGGCCGATCGAACGTTTACCGTCAAGCAGTCCGGTGATGTCGCTGCTGTCTGCACGTACTCGGTTGCGCCAGTCGAGTTCGCGCCATGTATGCCTGGCGGAAGCGTGACCGCGTCGGTCACCACTCAGGCGAGCTGCTCGTGGACGGTCGCTTCAAGTGCGTCCTGGTTGGGGCTTCCCGGCGGTGGATCCGGCACCGGCTCGGGTGTGATCACCATCTCGTTTTCTGACAACTACGACGCTCCGCGAGACGCGATCATCATGGTGCGATGGCCCACGCCGACTGCCGGTCAGAACATCCGCGTGTCCCAGGCGGGTTGCACGTACGCTGTGAGTCGCAGCTCGATCAGTTTCGCGTCCTCGGGAGGGTCCGGCACCTTTGACGTGATTCAGCAGAGCGTACCGAACACATGCGGCAGCGCCACGCAGGATCGGTGTGTGTGGACGGCCACATCGAATGTTTCCTGGATCACCGTCACGACCAGCATGCCGCGAGCCGGCGACAATCCGGTGACGTTTACGGTTGCGCCCAACAGCGGCCCGGCGCGTGAGGGACGAATCACCGTGCGCGATAAGGTGGTTGTCATCACCCAGGCTGCTCAGTGACGCTGCGCTGGGGGTCCACGCACGGCTTGCGTCAGACGAACGCAGAGCAATCGCGGCGGCATTGGATGACCGCGGGGAGAATGCGCGCGTGGCTTCGAACGTCAGCCAGCTAGTCCGCGGGTGAGATGCCGCGACGATATGGATTTTTCCCCACACACTGGAGGAGACTGCGCCGTTTGCCCGAGAAACCGGCGGTACGGAATCTGCCTGCTTTCTTCGGGTGAACCCGCAAGCGGCGGTGAGCTCGACCGGTCTGGAGGACTCGGATGGCGATTGAAACTGTCTGGTGTTCGGTCCTTCATGGGGGCGTTACACGCGTGACAAACCTCGAAGGCGAAGTGGTGTCGATTCATTGTCCGGAATACATCAAGCGCGAAGCAATCTGTCGCCTCAAGTCGATGTCGCATCGTGGTGGCCCGCTCGCCCAGCTGTTGGAACAGGTGTCACAGGACACGCTAGGCCGACCGACGATTCGATGCGATTTGCGGTGACCGCTCGGGTGTACTGCTCGTCGAAGTAGTGTCGATCCGCGCGTCGCTCCTGCCCGCGAGGTCCCGGTGCTGATCCATCAGCTCCCTTTGGATGCGGCGTTCGCAGCCCTCAGAAGTAGTCCCGCGGGTTTGTCCGCGGCCGAGGCCTCCGCCCGAAGACTCGACTTCGGTCCGAATCGAATCGAGCGGCTTGCCGGGTCGCCGCTCATCGTTCGATTCCTCGCCCAGTTCACGCATTTCTTTTCTTTGCGGCGCTGTTATGGGGCGCAGCGATCCTCGCCATGGTTGCCGACGTTCAGATGCCGGGCCAGGGCATGGCCACGCTCGCGCTGGCGATCGTCGCGGTCATCGGTATCAACGGGGTATTCGCCTTCTGGCAGGAGTACCGTGCCGAAGAAACGATGTCGGCCTTGCAGCAGCTGCTGCCGCATCAGGTCCGGGTCCAGCGCGACGGAACGGCGAAGATCATTCCGGCGGAAGATGTCGTCCCCGGTGACGTGATCTTCCTGAGCGCCGGAGACGATGTGCCGGCCGACAGCCGCTTGCTCGAGGGATTCGGCGTGCGCGTGAACATCGCGACGCTGACAGGCGAGGCCCGTCCCATCTCGCGAGACGCGGAAACCACCAGCGATGACGACCTGCTTCGCAGCCGAAACGTGCTCCTCGCCGGCACGACCGTGACCGCGGGCGAGGCCAGGGCGCTCGTCTTCGCGACGGGAATGCAGACGGCGTTCGGCAAGGTCGCGCGGCTCACCCAGACGACAATGGACGC
>DATAEK010000352.1:0-9616 GCA_036258055.1 Vicinamibacterales bacterium | reverse complement strand
TGCGGGTTCATGACCAGATCGATCACGCCCAGCTTGTCATTCACGAAAAAAGACCGCTTCCAGGTCTTGCCGCCGTCGTCGCTCTTGAAGACGCCGCGCTCCTCGTTCGCGGAGTAGAGATGTCCCATCACGCCAGCATAGACGATCTCCGGATTGGTCGGGTGGATGACGACGCGCGAGATGTGATGCGAGTCGTGCAGGCCCATGTTGGTCCATGTCTCGCCGGCGTCCTCGGACTTGTAGATGCCATCACCGCGGAACGAACTGCGGGCACCACGTGTATCGCCGGTTCCCACCCACACGATCTTGGAATTCGACGGGGCGATCGATAGTTCGCAACCCGATTGTCGTTGAGCTCCATCCCCCGATTTAGTGGAAACGCGTCGGGCTGAATGAACGACGCGGGATCTCTCGGCTGCCACGTTCCCTCGAGATGACTCCAGGAACGGTTGCGCTGGTCCGACGTGAGCATGTAGTTGACGCCGAGGCGTGGGCCGACGTCGACGCTGTTCTGCGTTTCGATGTCGAAGAGCTCGTCGTGACGCTTGACCCAGTCGACCCGCACACCCAGCGTGACGGTGGCTCTCGACACCGGTCGCCATGAGTCCTGGATGTAGAAGGCAGAGTCGGCGAAGTTGCCGAGGCCGCTGGTGATCTGATCGCCATCGAAGATCTGCCGACGGTAGGGAATGCTCCCGGCGGCGGCATTGGCGGGATCGCGCAGCACTTCATCCTGAGTGGTGAACCCGCCGTTCAGGTAATGCGTGATGTTCTCGATGTGCATGACCGGCTGCAGCCAGGTGCCGAACCGGATGTCGTGCGTGCCGAGCCAGTCGCCCTTGTAGGCGTTGAAGTCGGCGGTGATCGTCCATTTGTAGTAGGGCGAGTCGATCGTCTGCTCCGCATTGTCCAGTGTGGCCCGCTGCGTCACGCCGGTGAGCCGGCCGCTCGCGGCCTGCACCGTTTGAAACACCCGTCGCGAGGGCAGATCGTTCCGGAAAGCCCACCTGCCAAACGACTTGTTGTTCCAGGAGAATCCGACCCGGCTGGTCAGCCAGTTCGTCCAGACCGACGAGAGGCGCCCCGAGTAGCCCCATCCGCCGATGAATTCGCGCCGGAACTTGTCGGTGTCGAACGAGCCGGGAATGTCGTACGTAGTCGTGTCGCGATTGACGAAGGTCTCGATCCGGTGAATCGTGTTGATCTGGCCGGTAACCTTGCCGAACCAGATCGGCCCGCTGATGTCTTTGTCGAAGGGCTCGAAGGACGGATCCAGCGCCTTCATGTCCGCCACCTGATCTGCCGGCCGGCCAACCCCGAACGTGCCGGACCGGTAGCGATACGACCCGAAGAACCACAAGCGGCCGCGAAGAATCGGGCCTCCGCCGGCGATCTCGGGCTGGACCAGCGTCAAGTATTCGCTCGTCCCGCCGGGGGTGTTCGTGGCGGTCCACGCTTTCGGTGTCATCGCGAATGTGCCGGTTCCATGCAGACTATCCGTGCCGGACTTCGTCACCACGCTCGCGGAGACACCGAACCCGAGCGGCGTCGAGGCGTCCAAGCCGCTCGTGGCGATCTGGACGTCGGCAACCGTGCCGGCCGGCAGGTCCGAGTAGCCGGGCCAGGGATTCTGCGCGGAGCTCATGTCGCTGCCATCGACCGTGGTCACGTACGAATTGAAGCCGGCGCCATGGACGTAGAACGTGCCGGCCGTGTTCTGCGTTCCGTCACCCACGACCGCGCCGGGCGTGAACCGGAGGAACTCGGACCAGTGACGGCGGGCGGCCAGCGGGATCGATTGCGCCATCTCCCCGCTCACGTTCACAGCCTGTCCGGGGTTGGAGGTCTCGAGCAGGGGAGACTCACCCACCACGGTCATCGTCTCTTCCAGCACACCGACTTTCATGACGATGTCGACGGTCAGGTTCAGACCCGCTCGGATGATCAGGTCTTCGCGCAGGGACTTCGAGAAGCCCGAGAGCGTCGCGGTCAATGAGTAGGTGCCGGGTGGCAGGGTCAACAGGCGATAGTGCCCGTCCTGATCGGTGACGGCCGTGTAAGTGCCGGCGACCGTTGGGCTCGTGGCCGTGACGGTCACGCCCGGCAGCACGCCGCCCTGTTCGTCACGCAGGTAGCCGCGGATCGATCCTTCCGTCACTTGGGCGAACGTTTCCGCTGCTGCGCAGGTCAGCAGCAGGAGGCCGACAGCCAACGTCTTCATGGTTCCCTCCTCCAGGTCTCCGGAAGGGCGTACGGCGCGGCTTCAGTGCGGTGCAGGCGAGCGAGGTGTCCGACGCCGCCACGGGGACAGGATCGCGTGTGATTTCTTACGAGTGAGTCTAGAGACGCGGGCTGAACAGTAGCAAGTTCCTTTTTCTTATCGTGGCATAACCGATCGGGCCAGACTGACTCGGGAAATGATGACGCGCTGTAAGATGCTTGCCGCGACGCGAGTCCATCCGTCCCAGTGAGCCCTGCGAATCAGCACACCCGCCACGCATCGGAGGTCCGGTCATCCTCCCCGGCACTTCGTGAGCTGGCTGCGCTGGGCGTCGCACTGACCACCGCGCTCGTGGTTTTCCTCGCGCTGATTCCCGAGCTCAGAATCCAGAGTCCCGATCTCAATGATTCCGCGCTCCACCAGGCGCTCGCGGTCCGCGCGGATGAGTCGCTGTCGCGGTCGGAGTCGGCGCTGGACTTCTGGTTCGCGGATGTCGGTCTCGGGTTCCCGGTCTTCCACCACTACCAGCCGCTGCCGCACCTCACGCTGGTTGTCGTCTCGCGCCTCCTGGGACGAACGGTAGCGATCGCGACGATCTATCGCTGGTCGATTGGCGTCCTGCTCGCACTGCTGCCGTTGTCGATGTACGGCGCGATGCGCCGGATGGGCTTCGATCCGCTGACGTCGGCGGCCACCGCCCTGCTGACGCCGCTGGTCTCTGCGCCGGCGCTCTACGGATTGGGGTTCGAGTCCTATCTGTGGGCCGGAAGCGGACTCTACGCTCAACTCTTCGCCTCCGTGCTGGCGCCGCTCGCGTTTGCCGAAAGCTATCGGGCCGTCACGTCCGGCCGCCGCCTGGCCCTGGCCGCGCTGCTCGTTGCGGCGACCTTTCTCTCCCAACTCGTCTACGGCTACATCGTCGCGCTCTCGACGGTTGCGTTCATCGTTCCCGCTGTCGATCGTTCGCGTCGAGCCGTCCGGCTCGCACTGTTGCTGGTGACGGCGTTCGCCGCCGCGGCATGGTTCTTCGTTCCGGCGTTGCGGGACGCCGCGTTCGCGAATCACAGCGTCTGGGAGGATCCGACCAAGTGGGATTCGCTGGGTGCGCGCAACGTTGTCACCTACCTCGTACGAGGCGACCTGTTCGACTACCGGCGGCAGGTGCCGATCGTGACGCTTCTTGTAGTAATCGGCATCGTCTGTGCGTTCCTGCATCGCCACGAGCGCCCACTCATCCTCGCGTCGCTGGGAATCGGCTGGCTGGTGCTCTATTTCGGCCGGCCGACGTGGGGCCTGCTGATCGACGTCCTGCCGTTCGCGCGCGAGATTCCGCTGCACCGGTTCATCGGCGGTGTCCAGCTTTTCGCGATTCCGCTCGCGGCCGTCGGTTTCGCATTCGTGCTCCGGTTGTTGCGGCCCGGGAGATCCCGCGCCCGGATGATCCTTGCCGCCGCGGTCGCGGTCGTTCTCCTTGCGCCCGCCGCGCGCGAGCGGGCCGCGTACGTTCGCTGGAGCGCAGGATTGAAGGCTGACTCGAAGCGAGCCTTCGATCGCGATCGCGATCTCGCACCGCTCCTGGATCAACTGCAGCACCTCGAAGGTGGACGAGCGTACGTCGGCCTTCCCAGATTTCCCGATCTGAACCTGAAGGTGGGCGGCGTGCCGCTGAACGCGCTGCTCCTGACGCATGGCATCGACTCAGTCGGATTTCTCTGGCATTCGATGAGCCTGCCGGGTGACGTCCAGCTCTGGTTCGATCCCTATGACGAAGCGATGTGCCGGGCCTTCGGTGTGCGGTACGTCGTGATGGAAGCGGGCCGCCGGCCGCCGCCATTTTCGCGAACGCTCGTCAGCATCGGCAGGTATCGAGTCCACGAGATCCCCGGCGTGTCGTACTTCGGCCTGGCCGATGTGCCCATTGCCGTTGACGCGCCAGCGCATCGTCTCTATGACGTGGGGCTCGCGTGGTTGCGCCACGGTTTGGGATCCGTGGACCTCTATCCTGCGCTTACGTTGGGTCACCAACAGCCGGCGGATATCCCGGTACTGCCGTTCGATCTCCTCGAACCGGACCGGCTCGCTTCCGCAATTCCTCGTCACCCTTCTGGGCCGGGCGAAATCGCGCGCATCTTCGACCGGTGGGCCGTCGAGGTTACGCTCGAGCGGCCGGCCGCTGCGATCCTGCGCGTGAGCTTTCATCCGGGCCTTCAAGCCACGGTGGACGGACAGCCGGCGCGGCCTTTTCCGGTGACCCCGGGGTTCGCGGCTGTGCAAGTTCCGAAAGGGCGGCACATCGTTCGATTTACCTACGTACCGGCACTTCATTGGCCGCTGATCATCGTCGGGGTCCTCGCGCTCGTGTCGATCCGTCCCATTGCTGACGGGCTCGCCGAACGCGCGGCGCCGCTCCCGCCTCTCGTGCGGTGGTCGCCGCTCGCCACCCGCGTCGCAATCGTTATAGCCCTGGCGATCGTCGCCGGCCGGCCGCTCCTTCAGACCCGCGAGCTTGCCGGTCACGATGCGGTCGAGTACGTGACCCAGCTCGGGGAATTCGATCACTCGCTGCGGGACGGTCAGATTCCACCACGCTGGGCACCGGATTTCGACTTCGGTCGCGGAACACCGTTCTTCGTTTTCGGCCCGCCGGTGTTTCTCTGGGTTGCCGAAGGTTTCCATCTGATCGGCTTCGGCCTGATCGCATCCACGAACCTCGCCGCGCTCGCGTTCCTCATATCGGCGGCCGTACTGATGTTCGCGTTCGTTCGCGATCGCTGGGGAGACACGGCGGGGCTGGTCGCGGCGTCGGCTTACGTGCTCTCTCCGTACGTGATGCTCGACGCCTACGTCCGACACGCATTTCTGGAGATGGCCGCGCTCCCCTGGCTGCCGCTCGCGGCGTTGGGCGTTTCACGTGGTGCGGTCGGCACTGTTTCGCTGGCAGTGGGACTGCTCGTTTTGTCTCATCCAGCCCTGTTTCCTTTCACCGCCGTCGCGCTGCTCGTGTATGCGATTGGACGCGGCACGCTTCGCGCCTCGTTGACGGGAATTGGCGTTGGCGTCGGCCTCGCGGCCTGGTTCATCCTGCCTGCGCTCGCGCAGAGTCGATACCTGATGGTGAGCGAAACCGTCGCCGGGCCTGCGTTCAACTACGCGAACCACTTCGCGACCCTCGGTCAACTGCTCTGGTCGCGTTGGGGGTTCGGACTTTCCGTACCGGGACCGGACGATGGCATGTCGTTTCGTATCGGACTGCTTCAACTCGCGGGAATCGTTGGCGTGCTGACCTGGGCCCGCGGTCGACGTGCGTGGTCGCTCGCGGCAATGGCAGGTGTCGGCGTGTTCTTCTCGGTAGCACTTTCGAAGCCGGTATGGGACGCGCTGCCGGTGGTGCATGCCATCTCGTTTCCGTGGCGCGCGCTCGCGATCGCAGCATTCGGCGCGTCCGCCGCTGCTGGAGTCGCCTTCAAACGGCTCCCGCTGACAGCGACGGCGCTCGCGCTGACGCTTGGTTTGCCGCTGGTAGGACCGCAGTCGTATCTACCCGATGTCGTCAACGAACAGTTCACCCCGTCGCGCATCGCGCGTCAGAATCTCCGTCCCGGGACGCCTGGCTACTTCGACGTGCGAGGCGTGTTGGCGACGCCCTGGACGGCGGTTCGCGCCCATCCGATCGCGGGCGATGCCCGCGTCGAATCCTGGACTGCGCGCACCGATCGCCTGCAGGCCACCGTCGATGCGTCGACGTCCGCACGCATTCAACTCGAGGTGGCCGACTTTCCCGGCTGGGTGGCGACGGTCGATTCGCGGCCGGTGCCGATTGTGCCGAACGACGGGAGGATTGCGGTGACCGTCGAACCTGGCCGGCATCTGATCGAGGCTCGATTCGAGCGCACGGCTGTCGATCGCTGGGGACTGATGATCTCCGCCGTGGCGTTGATTGGGTTGGCGATCTCACTCGTCGCGAATCGGCGAACGGTCCGTCAGGCCGCTCAGACTACTTAGGTTTGGCTGGCGGGGCGAGCGCCGCCGGAGCGGCGACGTTTCCAGCACCGAGTGCGAGCCTGCGGCTCTGCCAGTGTTTTCGTTCCTCGTCGGTGGCGGCCGTTTCAATGGCCCTCGCGTAAGTCGCTTGAAGGTTGTTGCGCGCCAGGTCCGAACGCGGATCGATCGACAGCGCCTGTTCGAGGACCGATGCCGATCCGGGGAAATCTCCCTTCAGGAACAGGTAGTACCCCAGGTTGTTGAGCGCGGCCAAACTGCGTCCGTTGATTCGCAGCGCCTCCCGCTCGTGGAAGATAGCCTGGTCGAGCATGCCGGAATTCCCATAGGCCAGGCCGAGCAGGACGTGAAAGTTCTCGTCGTCGATGAGGCGGGCGTAGTCGAACGCTGTCGATGGTGAGAGCTGTTGCGACGCGTGCGCTGCCGAACCCGCGGCGGCGGCGTTGAGATTCGTCGCGGCGCGCCTGCCGTCGAAGAGTTGCTGACGGACCTGCCAGGCGGCGTAGATGAGGGCCAGTGCGATGACGACGGCCATCAGCAGCCGGTCTGCACGCGCCCAGGACAATCCTTCGGTCGCCGCGCCATCCGTCGCCGCGTTGCGATGGTGATCGTCCATGCCTGACGGTGGCATCTTCGCACACACCGCCTCTGGCAGCACGCCGTCACGCGTCACCGTTTTGTCACGGCGACCGCTCGACCTGCATCGAACTGCGAACGTGCCAATTCACGCCCGCGTGGCGTCGTACGCGTGATCGGGCCGGTCCGCGATGGCAACCCACTTTCGATCGCGCGGGCCGGCGTATTCCGACTGCGGGCGGATGATCCGGTTCGCCCGCCGCTGCTCGAACGCGTGCGCGATCCATCCACTGACGCGGCTGATCGCGAAGATCGGCGTGAAGAGCGGGGTCTCCAGTCCGAGCCCGTGGAGCAGGAGCGCGGTGTAGAACTCGACGTTCGTCTGCAGCCGTCGATCCGGCTTGTATTCCTCGAGCAATCGGATGGCGGCCGCTTCGACCGAGCGCGCCAGCGAATAGAGCGACATGTCGCCGGCCCGGGTGTACAGCCGCTCCGCGGCCGCCGCGAGGACGTCGGCGCGCGGATCCCGCACCTTGTAGACGCGATGCCCGAATCCCATCAGCTTTTCGCCCGCTTCTATCTTCCGGCGCAGAATTTCTTCCGCTCGTGAGGCATCGCCGATCTCGAACACCATGTCGAGCGCCGGCCCGGGCGCGCCGCCATGCAGCGGCCCCTTCAATGCCCCCAGCGCGCCGACGATCGCCGAGACCAGGTCCGATCCGGTCGAGGTGATCACGCGCGCCGTGAAGGTCGAGGCGTTCAGCCCGTGGTCGACCACGGTATTGAGATAGGTCTCGAGCCCGCGCACGTGCTCCGAGTCCGGCGTCTCGCCGCTCAGCATGTACAGGAAATTCGCGGCGTGACCGAGGTCGCGCCGCGGCGCGATCGGCTCGTTGCCGTGCCGCTGCCGCTCGAATGCCGCGACGATGGTCGGTACCCGTGCGACGATCGCGCGGGCATCGCCGGATGTCAGGGAAATCGTGCCCGCCGCGATGCGCAGCGCGTCCATGGGATCGACCCCGGCGTGCGCGCATTCGCGGAGCAACGACAGCGTCGCTGCCGGCAGCCCGCGCTCGGCGGTCAGCTCGGCGCGGAACGCGTCGAGCTCGCGCGCAGAGGGCAGCTCACCGTGCCAGAGCAGCCACGTGGTTTCTTCGAAGGTCGATCGTTCGGCCAGTTCGCCGACCTGGAAGCCGGCGATGACGAGCTCGCCGCGTTCGCCGTCGACGAGGCTGAGCCCGGTGGCCGCGGCGACAATGCCATCAAGTCCGCTGTTGATCATGATCCCACCGTAGCGCTCATGTATAATCATGTCAACATTGATTGATGAATCAATATGAATGCCGACCGACCCTGGATGACTGCGGCTGATGCCGCCCGCGCGCTGCGGGTCAGCCGCGCGACCCTCTATGCCTACGTCAGCCGTGGCTTCGTGCGGTCCGAGTCGGTGCCGGGATCGTCGCGCGAGCGGCGCTACGCGCGCGATGACGTGGAACGGTTGCAGCGGCGAAGCGAGGAGCGCCGCGATCCCGACAAGGCGGCGGCGCGCGCGCTCCACTGGGGACTCCCGATTCTGGAGTCGTCGATCGCGCTGATCGACGATCACCATCTCTACTATCGCGGCCACGACGCGGTCACGCTCGCGCGTTCGCGCTCGGTGGCGGACGTTGCATCGCTGATCTGGACCGGGCGGTTCGAAACCGCGTTGGCGGCCGCTCAGCACCAGACTCCAGCGGCCGGACTCACCGATGACGACTTGCCGTTCGTCGCCCGTGCCCAGTCGGTGCTGGCCGCGGCGTCGGTCCACGATCTGCTCGCATCGGATCTTCGTGCGGCCAATGCGGCATTGTGCGGCTGGCGCATCCTGCACCTGATGACCGCGGCGGCCGCCCCGACAACTGCGGCGACCTCCACCATCGACCGGACGCTCGCCCGCGCGTGGCGGGCGAGCGATCGCGGAGGGGATCTGCTGCGCGCGGCGCTCATTCTGTGCGCGGATCACGAGCTCAACGTGTCGGCCTTCGCCGCGCGGTGCGTGGCATCTGCAGGCTCGAATCCGTACGCGGTCGTGATTGCCGGGCTCGCCGCGCTCGAGGGCGTACGGCATGGCGGCATCAGCGCGCGGGTGGAGGCGATGCTGGAGTCGCTGCGCGGCTCAGGACGGCTTCGCCGTGCCGTCGGCGAGCGGCTGCGCCGCGGGGAACGGCTCGAGGGGTTCGGCCATCCGCTGTATCGAGACGGCGATCCCCGAGCCGTGGCGTTGATCGCGTTGCTCGAGGAGCGCTACGCGAAGTCCGCCGAGCTGGCGTTCGTCCTCGATGTCGCCGCGGCAGCGGCCGACGCGACCGGCGAGAAACCGACGATCGACTTCGCCCTCGCGGCGCTCGCGCGCGTGCTCCGGTTGCCGTCGGGTTCGCCGCTGACGCTGTTCGCCATCGGCCGGACGATTGGCTGGATTGGCCACGCGATCGAACAGTACGCCACCGGACAGCTGATCAGGCCGAGGGCGAAGTATGTAGGGGTGATGCCGGTGGGGCAGTAGCATCGTTCTCGGGTTCTCGGGTTCTCGGGTTCTCGGTTATATCTCCCGCGCACCGGCGTGCTCAAGAGTCGGCCGCCGTCCGGACCTGCCGCCGCGCGAGTATCAAAACCACTGAACGAGCATGCGGACTCCGCCGGGGCGGTTGCGGTCGGATCGGGTCGACCTTGAGCCGCGTGATCAGCGAACGTAACTAAAACGGCCTCGCAGCGGTCCTGAGCGGCGGCGGCGCTGATTCGCCGACAACACGGTGAATAGCTCGTGGCTCACGCTGATTCCGG
>DATAEK010000351.1:0-23525 GCA_036258055.1 Vicinamibacterales bacterium | reverse complement strand
AACGCCCCCAGGAGCCCGACCGTCAATCCCACGAAGATCTGCAGCATCCCCTGCTTGAACACGATGCCGAGAATGTCTGTCGGCGCCGCGCCAAGGGCGATGCGCACGCCGAACTCGCGCGTGCGTTGGCTGACCGAGTGGAGACCACGGCGTACAACCCGGCTGAACTGTGATCGCGCAGCCGACGCGCGCCGGAAGCGCTCACCCGCGGGCCTCTTCGCCCGGCGCTCAGAGAGGGCCAGCTAAAGTCATCGCGGTTCTCACTGGTCGACGAGGTTGCCCCAGACAACGGTCGTTGGAGTGAGCGAACCTCCGTTCGAGGTTCCCACGAAGCTGTTGCCCCAGACTACCGTCTGGCTCCAGATCGACGGATCATCCCAGACCAGATCGGTCGTGCCCCAGACCACTGTCGAGCCCCACACAACCGTTGTGCCCCAGACCACGGTCTGTCCCCACGTGATCCGATTCTCATAAACGGTGTTCCCCCACACGACGGTGTTGCCCCAGACAACCGTCTGCGACCAGGTAAGGGTTTCACCATCGATGACCGTCAGCGGCGATACCGGACCCTCCAGCCACCATGTGCCCATGGGAACGCTGGGGTCGATGCTTTCTGCGAGCACCACGGCCCCGTCGCCGTTGAGGCTGCCGGTTCCCTGTGACAGTGGATCGGCGGACACGATCGGCAGCGCCGTGTATTCGAGTATTGCCTTGACCAGATTCGGCGTCAGCGGCGCATCGTGCGTGTCGCGGTTCGCTTCGATCATCAGCGCGATGACGCCGCTCGTCACCGCGGCGGCCATGCTCGTGCCGCTCAGGCGCAGATACCGCGGCGCCTTGTCGGATCGGGATCCCATCACGCGGCGTTCCGGATGATTCCTGTACAACTGCCCGCGGTAGGCGCCGACCGCCACAAGGCGGCTGCCGGGTGCGACGATATCCGGCTTCGCAAGACCTGAGTACCACGCTGGACCGCGCGAACTGTAAGTGGCGACCAGGTCGTCGCCGTGGTCGGCCGTGTCCTGCGTGTCTACCGCGCCGACGGTGATGACCGAAGGGGCATTGCCTGGCGAGGTGATCCCCGCGTACCCGATTGCGCCGGTTTCCTGGTTGATACCGTAGTTGCCCGCTGACGCGACGACGACGATACCGGCGCGAACCGCATCCTCGACCGCGCGCACGAGCGGGTCGGTGTCGGGAGATTCGTAAACGGGATGACCGAGCGACAGGTTGATGATGTCGATCTTCAGCTTGTCACGGTTCTCAATCGCGAATTCCAGTGCCTGAAGCACCGAGCTCGTGTAACCGCCGCCGCTGCCATCCAAGACCTTCAGACTGATGATTCGCGCCTTCGGCGCGATGCCGCTGAAGCGTCTCACCTTCACGCGGATTGGCTTGCCTCTATCGATCTTCGTGACCTCGACCTCGGAGCTCTTGCCCTCGCCCGCGATGAGCGTCGCGACGTGGGTGCCGTGACCGTAGTCGTCGTATGGATGCGCAGCCCGGCCGTCGGTCGTGAAGTCGAAGAAGCGATCCGCCCGCCCGCCCGAGAGATCCTCGCTCTCCTCGAGGCCTGAATCGATGACGGCGATGCCGACGTGATCCCCCTCGTACTTCGTCTTGCCCAGCCCGAGCGACGTGGTCAGCAGATTCTCGACCTCGGCGTTGTTCGACGAGCTCTCGGCGTCACCGTTGGCAGTGATGATCGCGTCGGTCGACACGCTCTCGACATCCGGGTCGGCGTCGAGCGCTTCCAGATCTTCGCCGCGGACGGTCGCTGTGAACGCTTCCAGCCTGCGATGGTCCGTCTCGATGCGATCACCGCGCTTCTTCATCCGGTCCGCAACGACCGCCGTACGGCCCGAGCGGGTACGGACGATGACGCGCTGCGGCGACAGATCGCCGGCGTCCGCCGCGTGCTGCAGCACGCGATCCAGCTTTGGCGTCTTCTTCTTCTTGACGTCGGGCCCATGGGCCTGATTGACAACCGGGCACAACAGCGCCGTGACCAGCGTCGCGGCCAGCAGCCACGCGCCTCGCGATCGACGGCGTCGGAACATTGGCTCATTCATTGAGTGCGTCCTCGGTGTGGGTCTTGCTTTGCACCGGAGTGCAATGGCAAGTTTCAGTCCCGCGCCGGCAAGAAATGTAAGTTGAAGTAGAAAAAGCGTTTATTGGGGTCCACGACCGCTGGGAGAGGCGGTCGCGTGACGTCATGGAACAACAGCATGTCCCTGGACGGAACAGCCGCCACCGTATCGCCTGAATCAGCCGGAATTTCGGCGGTTCAGCGTGATCCGTTTCGCGACAGGTCGCGACAGAATAGGTCGTTGTCCTCGCGCGTCGCTCGAGCAGCAGGGTCTCGCTCGAGACCGTACGTGGCTGCCGTGGTGTCTGCCGGCTGTCTGATCCTGGGATGGTCGATTCAGCACATCTCGATGACGACACCGCCGACGGAGTGGTGGGTGCTGGCCGTCCTCACGCTGTTCACCGGCTCCGCGGTTCTGAAGATCCCCGGCGCGCCGGTGAACTTCTCGATCTCCGACGTCTTCACCCTGACGGCAGCCGTGGTGTTCGGACCGGCGGCGGGCACGGTGATCGTTGCCCTGGATAGCCTCGCGATCTCCGCGCGTCTCCGCCGTGCCGGTTTGCCGCGCGAGCGCATTCTGTTCAACGCGGCGGGGCCGCCGCTGGCGATGTGGGTCTCGGCGCAGGTCTTCTTCGCGGCGTCGGGTGTCGCGCCTCTCTACGTGCATCCGCGCGGACTCGAGGTCGTGGGCCCCTGGCTGCTGCTCTTTGCCGGGCTGTACTTCCTGCTGAACACGTTCGCCATTGCCGTCGCGATCGCGCTGCACGAGCGCGCCGGGGTGATCACCATCTGGCGCGCGCACTTCCAGAACCTGTGGTTCACGTTCATTGGCGGCGGGCTTGGCGCCGCGTTCGTCGTGTTTGCGCTGCAGCTCGGCACCTACGGGCTGGTCCTGCTGTCGGTCCCGCTGCTGCTCGCGTTCATCCTGCACTTCGCGTATCGCAACGCCACCGGCCGTGTCGCAGACCAGCTGCAGCACCTCGCCGAAGTGAATCGTCTGCACCTGTCCACGATTGAAGCACTCGCACACGCGATCGACGCGAAGGATGCGGTGACCCACGGCCACATCCGTCGCGTGCAGCGCTGGGCCGTGGACCTCGCCGGGCTTATGGGCGTGACCGGCGAAATCGAGGTCAGAGCGCTCGAGGCGGCGGCGCTGCTGCACGACATCGGCAAGCTCGCGATTCCGGAACACATCCTGAACAAGCCTGGAAAGCTGACGGCGCCGGAGTTCGAGCGCATGAAGACCCACGCTCGCGTCGGCGCAGAGATCCTGTCGGAGATCGACTTTCCGTATCCGGTCGTCCCGATCGTCCGGCATCACCACGAGAACTGGGATGGCACCGGCTATCCAGACGGGATTGCCGGCGAGGCGATTCCGATTGGCGCCCGCATTCTCTCGGTCGTGGACTGCTTCGACGCGCTGACGTCCGACCGGCCCTACCGCCGCGCTCTGTCCGGCGACAGCGCCTTCGCGATCATCGAGGCGCGTGCGGGAACCATGTATGACCCGGCGGTCGTCGCGGCATTCCGGACGGTCTGCGCCCCGAGCACGCTCCAGGCCTCGGACTCAGGACGCGGCGAACAGGTGGGACTCGCGCCGGCGATGTCGCCACCGGCTGTGCCGTTTCCTGTCGACGGCGCCACGCGAGACGAGGTCGCCGTCGTGCTGGGGCTGGGGGTCGCGCTCTCGCGTGTGTCCGCGTCCGGCAACCCGTGGAGTGTGGTCGCAACGGCGCTGAGGTCAGTGCCCTACGTCGATTCCGTTGCGGTATTCGTTGTGCAGGATACCGAGCAACGACTGGTGACCGTTGCGACAGCCGGAGCGCATGACCGGTCGCTTGCGCACCTGTCGATTCCGATTGGCGAGCGCCTGAGCGGCTGGGTCGCGGCGGTGAAGCAGCCGATGATTAATGCGGACGCGGCGCTCGATCTGTTCGATGTCGCGGCCGGATCGCTCTGCTGCGCCGTTGCCGCATGCTGTCCGCGCACGGATGGCTCGAGAATCGTGCTGACCCTCTACTCGTCGCACCCTGGGGTCTTTTCTCCGTTCCATGTGCGGCTCTTGTCCGAAGTCGTTGCCCTCGTGGACCGGTCGTCATCGACCGCCGCTGACCTCTTCGAGGCGCGGCTTCCGGCCTCCTGATCGCCGCCCGTTACGCAGGCGGACTAGTCTCATCCGAGGGGCTTCGCCCCTCGGACTCCCCGACACGCTTCCGCCTTCGCTAAAGCTCCGGCGGACGCGCCGTAGCGCCTTCGGCGCGAAGGCGGGCCGTTCGCGTGGCTCGCTCGCGACGCTCACTCGCACGTTGTTTCCACGAATCTCACCGGCCGCGTCTCGGTTTGTGAGATAGGTTCTAGCGAGGCTCCGCCTCAGACCATCGAGGCTCCGCCTCGCTAGGTGGCATTGCTTGATGTTTCGCCGCTTGACCGCCGAAAACTTGACTCAAGTTCACGAGTTTTCGGCGGTCAAGACGGCTAGTCGACGATCGCGGTGTGCGGCGGCCCCTGCTCGTCAAGCAGCCGCAGCGAAACCCCGTCGATCAGGCCTACGCCGTCATGGCCATTCTCCCGGAGAGAAACGAGTCGTACGCCGCCAGGTCGAAAATGCCGTGACCTGACAGGTTGAACAGGATGACGGGTTGCTCGGTTGCTGCGCGCGCCGCCTGGGCGTGCTTGACGACGCTGTGGATCGCGTGCGCCGACTCCGGCGCAGGAATGATTCCCTCCGAGCGCGCAAACGTGAGTGCGCTTTCGAACACTTCGCCTTGTTCGTAAGCCTCTGCCTCGATCAGGCCCGCCGCAAGCAGGTGACTGACGAGCGGCGCAGACCCGTGGTACCTCAGGCCGCCGGCATGCACTGGCGCCGGGACGAAGCCGTGCCCGAGCGTGTGCATCATCATCAGGGGTGTCGTGCCCGCCGTGTCACCGAAGTCGTATTCCCGTTTGCCGGCAGTGAGGCTCGGACAGGCAGCCGGTTCGGCAGCGACGACCCGCAGGCGTTTGCGGCTGCCGTTCAACTTGTCCTTGAGGAAGGGGAACGCGAGGCCGGCGAAGTTGCTGCCCCCTCCGTGACAGGCGATGACGAGGTCCGGGTACTCGCCGGCAATCTCCATCTGCTTCATTGCTTCCTGGCCGATGATCGTCTGGTGCATGAGCACGTGGTTCAGCACGCTGCCGAGGGAGTACTTCGTATCGTCGCGTTTGGCCGCGTCCTCGATCGCCTCCGAAATCGCAATCCCGAGGGTACCCGGCGAGTCCGGCGATTGAGCCAGGATCCGACGACCCGCTTCGGTGAGGTTGGATGGGCTCGCGACGACATCGGCGCCGTAGGTCTTCATCATGATGCGCCGGTACGGTTTCTGGTCGTAGCTGACCCTCACCATGTAGACCATGCACTCGAGTCCCATCAGGCGGCACGCGCAGGCGAGCGCGCTGCCCCATTGACCGGCGCCAGTTTCCGTCGAGAGCCGTTTCACGCCGGCTTGCTTGTTGACGTAGGCCTGCACCAGTGCGGTGTTCAGCTTGTGGCTGCCCACCGGGCTGACGTGTTCCGCCTTGTAATAGATGTGGGCCGGCGTATCGAGCGCCGCTTCAAATGCTTTGGCGCGGAACACCGGCGTGGGTCTGTACAGTCGGTAAATTTCCCGGACCTCGTCCGGGATCGCCACGGCGGGAGCCCGAGAAACCTCCTGCGCGATCAGCTCCATCGGGAAGATCGGCGCGAGCATCTCGGGTCCGATAGGTTGCCGCGTACCTGGATGGAGCGGCGGCGGAACCATCGACGGCAGATCCGGGACGATGTTGTAGAAGTGGGTGGGGATGTCGGACTCGGGCAGCGTGATCTTGGTCTCGATCATCGGTGGCCTCCGCGGGAGCCAAACGTAGTGCGTGAGGCTGCCGATGTCAACGCGCCAGGCTCGTGTCTCAGTTCCCCTCCTCTCGGCCGGTGGCCAGGTCGAAGCTACTCGCGTCGACACGGCGCTCGGACGTCACGATGACACCAGCCGATTCGCTGCGGCTGGACAGCTCCCGAACGATTGACGTATCGTCCCGTCTCACTGGAGGCGAGATGCAGATTCAAGCGAAACCAGCGATCGCGAGAATGCTCCTGGGTGTCGCGGCACTGCTCGTCGCGGCGGCGGCGAACGCGCAGACGACGGATCCGATCATCGGTACGTGGAACCTGGATGTGGCGAAGTCCAGCTTCAAGCCGGGGCCGGCGCCCAAGAGCGCAACGGTGCTGGTCGAACCCGCGGGCAAAGGCATCAAGGTGTCGGTCGATGCCGTGAATGCCGATGGATCGCCGATGAAGTGGGGTTTCACCACGCAGCGGGATGGCAAAGACGTCCCGGTCACCGGCAATCCGGCGTACGACACTGCCGCGAGTACCCAGACGGGCCCGACCGCCGGGACGACCGAGTACAAGAAAGGCGGCAAGGTCGTCGTGACCTCGAAGTACACGCTGAGCGCCGACGGCAAGACGATGACGTTGACGGGGACTGGCACGGATCCGAAGGGACAGGCCGTCCACAACGTGAGCGTCTACACAAAGCAGTAGGCCCCAGACTAGAAGCTGTCTCACAAACCTGATGCTCGTTCCGAGGTGCGAGCGAGCGTCGCGCCCGCCTCTGCGCCGGAGGCGCTTCGGCGAGGTCCACCGTAGCTTCAGCGGAGGTGGAAGCGCGCCGGCGAAGCGGCGCGCGAGAGCGCGTGTAGAGGAGTCCGAGGGGCGAAGCCCCCTCGGATAAGATGAGTCGTTACTTCAACGCGTTGTACTTTCGCAGCGCCGTGAGCAGGCGATCGTGCGGTAAGGCGTAGACCCGCAATCCGCTCGCTCCGGTCATGCTTTCGGCTGCGAGGAGCGCGTTGAGAATCGATTCCTCCGTTGCCTGCACGGTCGCGTCGAACAGCGCGTTCATTCTCGCGTTTGCCATCAACTCCACGCGCGCCCGATCGGGTGCGGCGGCGCTCTTTGGATTGGCCGTGGAGAACGCGAGGAAGATGTCGCCGGATGAATTCCCGCCGTTTCCGCCCATCCGGCCAATGCCGAGCGCGACGCGTTTGGCGAGCCGCTTCAGTTGATGTGGCATGAGCGGGGCATCGGTCGCGACGAGCACGATGATCGAGCCCTGCTCGGGATCCGCCGTGTCTCCACCGGCGCCGGGGTTATCGCATCGGCGGGTGACGCCACGATCGTTCTGAGCGTCGCCGACCCGGCAGGGGAGCAGATCAGCAATCTCGCGTCCGACCGGCATACCGGCCACGCGAAAGCTCGGACGCCCGCCGTAGTTGCACTGCACGAGCACACCGACGGTGAACCCCCCGGCATCGGTGCCGATGACGCGAGATGCCGTGCCGATGCCGCCCTTGAATTGATGACAGATCATTCCCGTCCCGCCGCCAACGTTCCCTTCGGCAACTGGCCCGCTCCGCGCGCCATCGAGCGCCTGCAGCACGTGTTCGTCGCGCACGTGGAAGCCGTTGATGTCGTTCAACCCGCCATCGTAGGTTTCGGCGACAACCGGCAATCCCCACGGCTGCAGTCCGGGTCGCGAGACCTGCCACTTCAGGATGGCGTCGCGAACCACGCCGACGCTGTGCGTGTTCGTGATGGCTATGGGACCTTCGAGAAAGCCGCTTTCATCAATCCAGGTCGTGCCGGTCATTTCACCGTTGCCGTTGAGCGTGAACCACGAGGCGAACACGGGGTCGGCGCTCTGGCGGCCCCGGGGATGCACGACCGTCACGCCTGTTCGAACCGGGCCCTTGCCAACGACGAGGGCTCCTTCGCCTGAGATCAGCGTCGTGTGACCGACCTCGACGCCGGCCACATCCGTAATCGCGTCGAGCGAGCCTAGCGTTCCGCCGATCAGGGCGCTGATGCCAAGCTCGCGCGCGCGCGGTTTGTTGCCCGGACGGGATTGCGCCGCAACAACCACGCCGATCACGAGACTGAGAACGACGATCAAGTGAACGCGCTTCATCAGGGCCTCCCGAAGATCCCGTGATTCTCGAGGATTTTCTGCGACCTGTGGCCACCCATTCAGGCGAGCGATTGCCGGGCGGGTCATCGTATCGCGAAACGCCAGACCCGCTGCTCTGAAGCGCGCGCAGTCGCACACGCCACTGACCTGCGTGGCCGGTTGGGTCTTGACACGCTCGTTCAGGGGCGAATATATTCGCGCGAGGCGAAATTATTCGCTCAACGGGTCACTCATGCCGAAG
Source organism: Vicinamibacterales bacterium (assembly GCA_036258055.1). Lineage (GTDB taxonomy): Bacteria > Acidobacteriota > Vicinamibacteria > Vicinamibacterales > 2-12-FULL-66-21 > DATAEK01. The sequence goes on along the minus strand of DATAEK010000351.1, from coordinate 15,208 downwards.
CCGAGACGCCTCGATCTCACGCGCCGCGAAAGCCAGATCATGGAGATCCTGCACCGACGCCGCCGCGCGACGGTGGAGGAGATTCGTGCCGAGCTGCCAGACGCGCCGAGCCCCTCCAGCGTGCGCAAGCTGCTGGAGATCATGATCGATCGAGGCCTGCTGACCCGCGAGTACGACGGGCCGCGCTACGCCTACTCTCCGGCCGTCAAGCCCGAGGATGCGAGCCGGTCCGCGCTGAAGCAGCTCGTGCGCACGTTCTTCAACAACTCCCCGGGCTCCGCGGTGGCGGCGCTGCTCGACATCACGTCGACGCCGCTCTCGGCCGACGAGTACCGGCATTTGAGCCAGCTGTTGAAGCGCGCGCGGGAACAGGAGGACGAGCGATGAATACGCTCGTTGTAGATTCCGCGGCGTCCGTTGTTCTCTCGATCACCGTCAAGGCATCGGTGCTGCTGGGGGCCGCCGCCATTCTCCAGTTGGTGTTGCGCCGCCGGGCGTCGGCGGCGACGAAACACCTGGTCTGGACGCTCGCCATCGTGAGCGTGCTCGTGCTCCCCGCCCTGTCCCTCGTGCTGCCGGAGTGGAAGGTCACCATTCGTACGGCGGCGACCGACGCGCCGGTGATGCCGATCGTGAATCACGTCGCTGCTTCACCGGATCAGGCGAGCCTCTCCGTTGCGCTCGCCGGCAGTCCAGCGCCATCGCCGTCGTTGCCGCACGCCGACGGCCTCTCACTGTCGTCTGCGCTGCTCGGCCTGTACGTCGCCGGTGTGATCGGAATCCTGATTCGCCTGACATTCCAACACGCGAGCGCGTGTCGGTTTGTACGTCGCGCGATCCCGGTGCAGGACGACGACTGGACGCGCCTGCTCACCGACTGCGCCGGCAGGATGGGGGTCCGCCGACGCGTCCGACTCCTGCGGAGTCTCGAGCAGAACGTCCCGGTCGCGTTCGGCATATGGCGTCCTTCAATCGTCATTCCGCTCGTGGCGGCAACATGGTCGGACGACAGACGACGAGCCGTGATCCTTCACGAGCTCGCGCACGTCGCCCGTTTCGACTGCCTGACGCAAGCGCTGGCGCGTGCCGCCTGCGCGACCTACTGGTTCCATCCCGCCGTGTGGCGGGTCGCCCGCCGGCTGCGCATCGAGCGTGAGCTCGCCTGTGACGATCGGGTGATTGCGGCCGGAACGAAGGCCCGCGACTATGCCGGTCACCTGCTCGAGATCGCGTACGCGTTGGGCGGCCGCAGTGCACCGGCCCTGGCCGTCAGCATGGCCCGCCCGCACCAGCTCGAAGGCCGCATGCTCGCCGCGCTCGACGACACCCGCAACCGGCGCGTTCCATCGTTCCGCCTCCTTTGTGCGATCGCAACAATCGCGGCGGTGTTGCTCGGTCCACTGGCCGTGGCCGTGCCGTCTCTCGTCGCGGCCGATCGTGACGCCGAGAGCGCTCCACCGCTGGCGTCCGGGTTGGAAGTTTCAGAAAAAGACGCACAGCTCGATCCGTACTTGACGAAAGTGCACGACTCACTCAGGGACTCCGCCTACCGCGTCGTCCGCCTCGTGAGGGCGGCCGCAAGTCTTGCACAGGAGAACCAGTCCGGCACCTGGGAAGTCCGTCCGACGAGCTCGGAAGGCACGGTCCGTCTGCGGCTGGTCGAGCTGAATTCATCGTCGGACTCGAACATCCCCATCGATCGTCTGGAGGGACTGACGGCCGCGCAGCTCGCGGGCAGTGGCGGCCCTGTTCTGTTCCGGCTGCGACGCGACGCGGGCACGTTCACGTTCGAGGGAGTCATTCGCAATGGCGTGGGAGCCGGCACGTTTGGGTTTGCGCCGGACCCGAACTTTGCCGCGGAACTGGCGAAGCGCGGCTTTGCCCGGCCCTCGGTCCGCGAGCAGTACCAGATGGCGCGGCACGACATCGGGTTCGCGTTCGTGGACGAGTTGAACACGCAGGGGTATTCGAAGCCGGAGACGGCGGAGCTCGTTCGCGCCGGTCAGCACGGCGTGCAGGTCACCTACCTGCGAGAGATGGGCGCGCTCGGGTACCGCCTCGGATCGCTGGAGCCGCTCATCACGCTGAGGGATCACGGGGTCACTCCTGCGTACGTCCGTGAGCTCCAGGAACTGGGCTACAAGGGCCTCTCCGCCGATGATCTCCGCCGCGCGCGCGATCACGGCGTCAGTCCGGACTACGTGCGTGGCATGCGCGACGGTGGCTACGTATCGCTCCCCCTGGACGACCTGATCAACGCGAGGGACCACGGCGTCAGTCCTGAATTCGTTCGTGCGCTTGGCGAGACGGGCCACAGTAAGCTCCCGCTCGATCAGCTGATTCGCGTCCGGGATCACGGAGTTTCGCCAGAATACGTGCGCGACATGCGCCAGCTGGGGTACGCGCTGCCGATCAATGAGCTCGTGCAGGCGCGCGATCACGGGGTAAGCGTCGAGTACGTGCGGGCCATCACGGGTCTTGGCTACAGTGGGCAGTCGATGGAGTCCCTGGTTCGTCTCCGGGACCACGGAGTGACGCCTGAGTACGCGAAAGACCTGAAGGCGCTTGGATACGACCGCCTGACCCTTGACGATCTGATCATGCTGCGGGATCACGGGCTGACGCCCGAGCGCATCCGCGCCGCGAATACCCGCGCCGGCACTCGCCTGCCGATCGACATGTTGAAGTCGCTCGCCGCCGGCGGCATGCGATAGCCCACGGCGACGCGCTCGTTCGCGGGTCCATCCGCTCGCGAGCTCGCGCCGAGATCATCAGCTTCAGCACCGGCAGGAGCTCAAGGAGAAAAGCCGGCATTCGACGCGGTTGTCCTGTGCTCGCCCCGAAACGCGGTATACTTACCTCCTCCTCACGTAAGCCAGCCTGCGTCCATCCAGCGCCGACCGGCCCTCGGGAAGGCGTTGCAAGACCTCCAGCAACATCCAACCTGACCTGAGCGCGTTGAAATCACATGGAGAGAAGGAAGTTCTGCAATGGCGATGAACGGCACCATCAAACGCCTCGTCAGCGAAAAGGGATTCGGGTTCATTCTGGCGAGCGACGGGAAAGAGTACTTCTTTCACAACTCGGCGTGCGCCCAGACGGCCTTCGATGACCTCCGTGAAGGGCAGTCAGTCACGTTCGAACGTGGGCAGGGCCCGAAGGGTCCTCGAGGCGAGAACGTCAGGACTGCCTAGAAGTCCGCTACGCCGAGCGGTTCATACGCACACATTCGTGGTTCCCGTGTGGATCGTCGTGTTCTGTCTGATTCTCGCCTTGTCCCCACCGACTGGGATAGCCACGAGTGTGCTCGTGTTCCTTGGCGGCGCACTCACCGCTGGCGTGCTCACCGGCGTTCTGCGCGCCGGTACGCCAAACCTGTTTCAGAAAAGATAGTTCCCGGCGCGAGCAGCAACAGCGTAGGCGCGAAACGCTACTCGCAGGAGTCGAACAGCTGATCGATCAGGGCCTTCTCGATGTGGGCGTTTCTGGCCAGCATGTGGGCGATGAACCGATCGCACATCGCGCGGTGTCGACGGAGCAGTCGAACCATGTTGTGCGTGTCGACCAGGAGGACGGTGCTCGCCGCGATAGCGGTCGCGCTCCCGGCTCGGGTCCGCTGACCCGCCAGGCTGGCTTCACCGAAGAACTCGCCCGGCCCAAGGATCGCCACGATGGCTTCCCGCCCGGTTGTGGAGCGCACCGAGAGCTTGATTGCTCCCTTGCAGAGATACATGACATGCGCGCAGGCGTCGCCTTGCGAGAAGACAGCCTGTCCGTGCCGATAGTCCACGATTCTCCTGGCGATTTGCTCGTCGTCGAGAAACTCCTGAGTGTTGAACGTCGTCATCGTGTGCTGCCGAGGTGCACGTGCCAGCGACCGGCGTGAGCACGGCAAGACGCCACTGTGCGCCCGTTGCGGAATCGGCGATGTCTCGGATTGCACAACGACGGCGAGCTCGAACGACCGACGACCCGGGGCGGGTACGCGCTGAGGGCGCCGACCAACTCATAGCGGTTCCTGCCTGCCTCAGGTACACTCAGCATAGCGCCCTGATGAGCCGACGGTGTTTGCGCGGTATTCTGGAGGGCGCCGGTATCGGATCATTGGTGCCCCACCGGTGTTGTCAATATTCGCGGCTGCATGCGGTGATGGGCTCGGTCGGTAGCGGCACTCGGGCCGGCTGGATAATCCGCCCGGGGAGGATATCGATGGGGAAGACAAGGAAGCGCCCACGCCGCGTCGCTCGAGCCGAATTCATCGAAGCGGCCGGAGTCGTGAAGCACGCGACGGACTACAAGGCGGCCGACGTCATCTTCGCCCAGGGGGACACGAGCACGACCGTCATGTTTATTCGCAAAGGGACGGTCAAGCTCTCCGTCGTGTCAAAAGCCGGGAAAGAGGCCGTCGTCGGGTTGCTGGAGCGCGGCGATTTCCTGGGCGAGGGGTGCCTGGCCGGTCAGCCACGACGCATGTCCACCGCCACGGCCCTCACGCCCACGACGCTCCTCGTCCTGGACAGACAAGAAATGACCGCGCGGCTGCACGACAATCCTGGGTTCTCGGATCGTTTTCTCTCCCACATGCTCGCGAGGAACATTCGTATTGAGGAGGACCTCGTCGATCAACTTTTCAACTCCAGCGAGAAGCGACTCGCTCGAGCGCTGCTTCTACTGGCGCGCTACGGCGAACAGGAGCAGCCGCAGCGGGTGCTGCCGAAGCTTTCGCAGGAAATGCTCGCGGAAATGATCGGCACGACGCGTTCGCGCGTGAACTTCTTCATGAACAAGTTCCGCAAACTCGGATTCATCGAGTACAACGGCGGGCTCAAGATCGACAGTTCTCTGCTCAGCGTCGTGCTGCACGAGTGAGCACACTGAGATCCGCGGACAGACGACGTGAGCCGGCCTGAGTCCACGTGGTTTATCGAGCTGGATCACTCACCCACGTCTGTTCGATTGTGCTCCTTCCGCCTCGAGCGTGAGTTCTTGGAATGGTGCAGCCGTTAATCCGGTAGTCATCGAGAGACGTTCTTACGAAGGGTAACGGTCGTTCCGTGCGCCCATTTGGAATAACACCCACCGCACAGCAAGCCACCGAAAGTCTCCTGTTGCGGCAGGCTCATCGACAAGACGCGGGAGCCGGAGTCCTCAGCAGGGATGAACATGGCGGCGCAGACCGCGCACGGCTGGTCGCGCTGCGACGCGACATGTTTCACGGAGATCGTCACAGTGTCCATATGCGTTCGTCGTGCATGGCCACCGACGCGGCGCCCGAAGCTGCGTCCGCGAACGTGGCGGTGACCCTTCGATGGGCCGCACGGGATGCGTGCTCGTTCGTCCTCTTCCGGACGCCAGCCATCAGCACCCGAATTCGCTGGCGATGATGGCCCCTGTGCTTTCCGTGCTTCTGGAATCGAGCCTTATCGGCATTCGGTTCGGAACGCCCTCCGCTCGCTGAAAAGCCTTCCCTGTCACCGTACACGAGCAGAATAGCGGATACGCCAGGACCTGACTGTCACGTTTCGCACATCCTCACCGCTGCCGGATGCCGCGACCCGGGGCTGTTCAAAGCGACTGTTCCATTGTGTACAGCTGGTTGGTGGGGGACATGGGTATCCTCAGTCTTTTGGAACGCACATTCCGCTTCGACGAGCCGGATGCGAGGAGTATCTCGCTCTGACCGCTGAACGACAGGACGACACGCAATGGCAAAACACATTGTCTACGGCGACGCCTCGCGGCAGGGGATTCTTCGCGGGGTCGATCGTCTGGCAAACGCGGTGAGAGTGACTCTCGGCCCGAAGGGACGCAACGTCATCCTTGACCAGAAATTCGGCTCGCCCACGATCACCAAGGACGGCGTTACCGTCGCGAAGGAGATCGAGCTGAAGGATGCGCTCGAAAACATGGGCGCGCAGATGGTGAAGGAGGTCGCGAGCAAGACGTCTGACATCGCCGGCGACGGCACCACGACGGCTACGCTGCTGGCGCAGGCGATCTACCGCGAAGGTGCGAAGAACGTCACCGCAGGCGCCGACCCCATGGCCATCAAGCGTGGCATCGAGAAATCCGTCGAGGCGATCACGATTGCGCTCAAGAAAATGTCCAAGCCCGTGACCGGGCCGATGATCGCTCAGGTCGGAACCATCTCGGCGAACCATGACGAGACCATCGGACGGATCATCGCCGAAGCGATGGCCAAAGTGGGCAAAGACGGCGTCATTACGGTCGAGGAAGCCAAGAGCACGGACACCTCTCTCGACATCGTCGAAGGCATGCAGCTCGACCGCGGCTATCTGTCGCCCTACTTCGTGACCGATCCCGAACGAATGGAAGTGGTGCTGGAGAATCCTGTCGTTCTCATCCACGAAAAGAAGATCAGCGCGATGCGGGATCTCCTGCCGGTGTTGGAGATGGTCGCGGGTGCCGGCCGCCCGCTGCTGATCATCGCCGAGGACATCGAGGGTGAGGCCCTGGCGACCCTTGTCGTGAACAAGCTAAGGGGCACGCTTCAGGTCGCAGCAGTCAAGGCGCCGGGCTACGGAGATCGCCGGAAGGCGATGCTCGAAGACATCGCCATCCTGACCAACGGCAAGGCCCTCACCGAGGATCTCGGTCTGAAACTCGAGAGCATGAGTCTCGAAGACCTCGGTCAGGCCAAGAAGGTCACGATCGACAAGGACACCACCACGATCGTCGAAGGCGCGGGCACCTCGGCGTCGATCGCGGGTCGTGTCAAACAACTCCGTACGCAGGTCGAGGACGCGACGTCCGATTACGATCGCGAGAAGCTGCAGGAGAGACTCGCCAAACTGGTCGGCGGGGTGGCGATCATCAAGGTCGGGGCCGCGACCGAGACGGAAATGAAAGAGAAGAAGGCGCGCGTCGAGGACGCGATGCACGCGACGAAAGCGGCCGTCGAAGAGGGCATCGTACCGGGCGGCGGGGTGGCGCTCCTGCGGGCGTCGAAAGTGCTCCGCAACCTACAGGCTGTTGGCGATGAGCAGATCGGCATCAACATCATCACCCGGGCGATCGAGGAACCGATGCGATGGATCGCGACAAATGCGGGTTACGAAGGCTCGATCGTCGTGCAGCGCGTAAAAGAGATGAAGGACGAAGAGGGCTTCAACGCACAAACGGAGCACTACGAGGACCTTGTCCAGGCGGGGGTGATCGATCCGACCAAGGTGGTCCGTTCGGCCCTGCAGAACGCGGCGTCGATCGCGTCGCTCCTGCTGACGACCGAAGCGGTGATCTCGCAGATTCCCGAACAGCATCAGCACGCAGCGATGTCGGCCGGCGGAATGGGCGGTGGCATGTACTGAAGCCATGGTCACGGCGGCAGCCAGGCTGACGATCCTGCTGTCACGAGGGCGCAAAGGAGTACAGAGATGGCTCGAAAATCGCGCAACGGCAACGGTAACGGCAACAACGAGCCCGTGGCGAATGCGTCAGAAAACGGTCGCCGGAGCGCTCGTATGGCGATCACCAGCAGGCACACACTCCTCACCGACTCCTGGACGGCTGACGTTGAAGCACTGGAAACGGCCATCGGGCGTTTCAAGGCGGAGCGTCTGTTGACGAACGATTGTCAGATCGCGCTTTTCGAGATCGCTCGCGACGCGCACCTTCATGTCAACGTGACGCACCGGTATCCGACGAGGAGGGTACGAGGATGGGCAGGACCAGCGAGAGTGCCCGATGGATTTGTCCACAATCGAACGTTCGGTGATACGCAGCCGAGCCGGATAATCCGTCACATTCGTGACGTGGTCTTTGCTGCACGGATTTGAAAGGGAGGCGACTCCATGCCTTCGATCTCGCTCGGTGGCGTACTCGGGATAGTCGTGCTGTTGGCATTGGCGATCTTGGTCCTGCGCGCGATTCGTCCGACGCGCTCTGTGGCGCACGTTCTCGAGGAGGCGGCACGGGTCAACACCGCGCGGTTGGCTGCGCCCGGTGGGACGTCGGCCGGAGACATCACCGACCCAGGCGCGTATGTTCAGAACGGTACAGTCTTACGAAGGAGCAGGACGTAGGATGATCGAAGGGGGCGAGACGTGTGGATCCTCATGGTGGGAGTTGCGGTGGTTGTGATGGTTCTTGTCACCCAGCTGCGCGCCGCCACTACGTCAGATCTTGGCTGCGTCACCGAACGGTGGCTTACGGAGTACCGTGCCGATCAGGCGGCCGACCCCAAGTGACGATGACGTCGCTCGTCGTCAACCGACAATCCACCAGCTGTCTGGCTATGCACCTTCCTGCCCGGTCGAGGCCCGGCGGAAATGGAGCGGGTCCCGCAGGTTCTGCAGTTCCCGATAGTAGTAAAGCGATGTGGGTCGCTTGCGTGTGAACTTCAGCGCCTTCAGGAATTCGATCTCCTCAGCTGTCACATTCCCGCTGAGAGACGGATCCCGCAGAAATGCCTGAAGCCCCGGCTCAGAGTCGATCGTTCCGGACGGTTTACGTTCCACGAACTCAATCTTCTTCAAGTGCTCTGGCGCGAGGCGGCGGTTCAGTACAATCTCCATCGCGAACGTCGCGAGGTCGATGTTCCAGGATTCGATCAGCGGATCCAGAAACGTGACGCAGTTGTCCGCCGAGATGCTGAAGATGTCGGTCTCCAGAAACTCGAGCACGATCACGCGAAGCTCCTCGTAACTGCGATGGCGCAGTCGAGCCACCAGCCGCAGCCAGCTTTCATCTTCGACCTCCGCCCTCGTCACTCGCTTCACCACGTCCAGCAGTTTCTGGGTGACGAGGCGCTCGAGGGCGCCGAAGGCCTCCTTCTCGAACATCGAACGAATTGTCTTTTCCGCGTCCGGTGCGCACTTCCGCAGGATCAACGCCCGGACTTCGCCGAACAGCGGTACCGGCGGATCCGTCAGTTTCCTCTTCAGGACGTCTTTACGCTGGAGCTTCGCCAGCGTCGCCAGCTGACCGGCGGGGAGCTTCAACAGCTTCTCCATCCGCACGTACATGTCCGTACGCTCAGGCGCTGGAGGAGGTTTCTTCGCGTTCAGCAGTTGAGACACGTACGACTCGGTCACCTGGGCAGTGGTGGCCAGTTCTTTTTGGCCGATTCCCAGGTCCTTGAGGCGTTGTCGAATGAGGAGAGGAAAATCCAAGAACTTCAGCTTAACCAAGTCTGGTTGATAAATGAAGGTAATTCTACTGATGTGCTTGACATGAAATGGTAAACAGGCGCACAGTGGTAGCAGATTGGCGGCAATACCCCCTCAGTCTTCAGACTCCTGAACTAAGTCAGGTTCATCTGGTCCCCCTCCTTAGAGCGACGAGAACCCTTGGAGGTTCGCATGTTTGCTCGACACGTTTCCTTCCGTCTCAAGTCTGGTCGCTCGGCCGAGTTCACACGGGCCCTCGACAAGGACATCCTTCCGCTACTCCGGAAGCAGAAGGGCTTCCAGGATGAAATCGCGCTCGTCGCCGCCGCCGGCGGGGAGGACGCCATCGGAATCAGTCTCTGGGACACCAAAGAGAACGCGGAGGCGTATGCCCGTGGATCGTACGCGGAAGTGCTCAAGACGCTGCAACCAATGATTCAGGATGAGCCCCGTGTGCAACCGTACGATGTGTCCAGTTCGACCTTCCACAAGATCGCTGGTCACGCGACCGCCTGACGCAGCAGAGGCGGGTCCTTGCTGGTGAGGGCGCCTCCGGGCGCCCTCACGGCTCGTTGCCAGCACGATCGGGAAGGATGTTGAGCGCTATGTTCGCATCGAACGCCAACACGTCCCCGAGGGAGAATTTCGATGGGTATCACTCGTGTTTTCTTGCTATCTACGGCCTGGATCGTGATCTCGACGACATCCTTGAGCGCGGGGCCGGAGCTGTCCACGTACCGCGGTTTCCAATTCGGCATGAGCGTTACCACGGTCGCACGACACGCCGGCATCTCACCAGAGCCGCGCATCGTCCATCAACGTCCGGAGCTGATTCAGGAGCTCATGTGGTTGCCCCCACGCCTCGGGGCCAGCGCGGACGAAGGCGATTCGGTGCAGAAGATCCTCTTTACTTTCTATAACGATCAACTCTCTCGAGTCGTGGTGTCGTACGATCGAAGCAGGACCGAAGGACTGACGGCTGAAGACCTCGTCGAGGCCATCTCGGCCACGTACGGCGTGGCTGCGATCCCTGTCGCCGGGATGGCGCCGTTGACGCCTGGCCCGAATGCCGACGACAAGATCGTGGCGCATTGGGAAGATCCGCAATATTCGATAGTCCTGTTCCGGTCCAAGTATCTGTCAACATTTGGCCTGGTCTTGGTTTCAAAACGTCTGGATAGTCTCACCACGCTCGCCAACGCCGAAGCGACTCTGTTGGATGAACGAGAGGCTCCCGCACGAGAAACAGCGCGCCAGCTGAGTCGGACCGACGAGGATCGCGTGAGGGAGGAAACGGTCCGGCAAGTGAACAAAACGGCCTTCAAACCCTGACCACAGCCGTCAGATGCGCGTGCGGTTCGAGGATTCGACAGCCCGCGTCTGTTCTATTGTGCACATCCCGGCTCGGCTGAAACGTGTACTGTGACGTCATGCGAAGGGTCGTGACGTCACGACTCGCGGCGGGGCACCGCTGGGGTTTTTGATCCGGCTCGTGCTCGAAATCCTCAAGCACGGTTGACGAGAGTCTCATCCAGCTTCCCGAGAGCTGCACCGTTCCGTCGACGCCCTCGCACGACCCAGCACCGTTTTGGTGGCTGCGGACGCAACCTGCCGAATCCTTTGAAAGTGTAGATACCATCTTGGACAAACGAACCCTCGTTATCTATCTCGTTGCGGGTACCGCTGTGGCGGGTTCTGCGTGGATCGCGTTCGGTGCCGACTCTGTGTCAGGCTCCACGATCGCGTCGATCGTCGCGGTGGTGATCGGGTTGTTGGTCGTTTCCACAACGGCCCTTCGCTCGAGCCGCTCAACACGGTCGGTTGCGCACGTGCTCTACGAAACAGAACGCCAGCCACCAGTCATCGGATCGCGCAGCGGGTCTGCTGGAGCCACCAACCCGACGGATGCCTCATGACCGCCGCGTCGACTGCCACCCGCGGCGGCTGGTGAGTACGGGAAGGACATGAAGGATACCGCAAACATCCGAGGCATCGCCCTGCTCGGCAATCATCTGCCGCGGCGATGCGGCATCGCGACGTTCACGAGCCATCTGGCCGACGGAGTGGCGGCGGCGCTGCCAGATGCCGACTGCTTCGTCCTGGCGATGAACGACGCGGGACGTCGACACGACTATCCGTCTCGAGTGCGATTCGAGATCGCGGAGAGCGACATCGCGTCCTATCGCCGCGCCGCGGACTTCCTCAACGTTGCCGGCGTCGACGTCGTGTCGGTGCAACACGAATACGGGATCTTCGGCGGCAGGGCGGGCAGCCACGTGCTGACGCTCCTACGCCAGCTGCGCATGCCGATCGTAACGACGCTGCACACGATCCTGGCCGAGCCGAGCCCGACACAGCGGACCGTACTGGACGAACTGTCGCGGCTCTCGGAGCGTCTGGTCGTCATGAGCGAGCGGGGCGCGGAACTGCTCCGTCAGGTACACCGCATTCCGGAGAGCAAAATCGATCTGATCCCGCACGGCATTCCGGCGGTGCCCCCGAGCGGCGACAGCAAGAATCGGCTGGGCGTCGAGGGTCGGGCCGTCATCCTGACGTTCGGATTGTTGTCGCCGGACAAAGGGATTGAGTACGTGATCGACGCGTTGCCCGAGATCTGCGCGCACCATCCCGATACGGTGTACGTCGTCCTTGGCGCGACTCACCCGCACGTCATCGAACGACAAGGCGAGACCTACAGGTTGATGCTCGAGCACCGCGCGCAGCGCCTGGGCGTCGACGGCAACATGATCTTCCACGACCGGTTCGTCAGTCAGGACGAGCTCGTCGAGTTCCTCTCGGCAACCGACATCTACATCACGCCGTATCTCCAGCCCGCGCAGATCGCGTCCGGCACGCTCGCCTATGCGCTCGGCGCGGGAAAGGCCGTCATTTCGACGCAGTATCTCTACGCCCGCGAGCTGCTGGCCGAGGGCCGAGGCGTCCTCGTGCCCTGGCGCGATCCGGCGGCGATTGCCCGCGAGGTCATCGATCTGCTGGGAGACGACAACCGGCGCCGAAGCCTCTGCGAACGGGCGGCGGTCTACGGCCGCAGCATGTTGTGGCCCGCGGTCGCGCGCCGATATGTCGCGAGCTTCGCTCAGGCCAGAGTGGAGCATGCGGATCGCCTCCGCACATCGTTCCAGGCACAAACGCTCGCCAAGCGGCAGGCCGGATTGCCCGACATCAGGCTCGAGCACGTGCACCTGATGACCGATGACACCGGCATGCTGCAGCACGCGACATTCTGCGTGCCGCGGTACGGCGAAGGCTACTGCCTCGACGACAACGCCCGCGCGCTGCAGCTCATGGCGAGGATCGAGGAAGGGGGCCCGGATGACGGCCACCGCGTGCGGGCACTTGCGTCACGCTATCTCGCATTCGCGAGCCACGCCTTCAATGAGCCCACCGGGCGGTTCAGGAACTTCTTCGAGTACTCGCGGAGATGGACTGAGGAACATGGATCGGAGGACTGTCACGGGCGAGCGTTGCAGGCGCTCGGGACGGTCGTTGGACGCTCCGGCGATCCAGGTCGTCAGAGCCTCGCCGGCAATCTTTTCCATGCGGCCTTACCGGTTGTGTCGGACTTCACGAGTCCGCGGGCCTGGGCGTTCACGCTCCTCGGCATCGATGAGTATCTGCGCGCATTCCAGGGGGACAGGGAGGTGCAGGCAGTCGGGCAGCGACTCGCCGAGCGCCTCATGGATCTGTTCAAGCGTGTGAGCCGGCCGGATTGGCCCTGGTTCGAGGATTACGTGACTTACTGCAACGCCCAGATACCGGCGGCGCTCATCGTCGCCGGCGCATGGCTGGAGCGGCCAGACATGGTCGAAACTGGCAGCCGATCGCTCGAGTGGTTGGCGTCGGTCCAGTGTTCGAACGAGGGGTATTTTGCGCCGATAGGATCGGACGGATTCTATACGCGAGGCTCGGTATCGGCGGCGTTCGATCAGCAGCCGGTTGAAGCCGGCGCGATGGTGTCGGCGTGCCTCGAGGCCCACCGAATTGACGGGAACCCGAAGTGGGTGGCCCACGCGCAGCGCGCGTTCAACTGGTTCCTCGGCGAGAATCACCTGCAGCAATCACTCTACGATCCGTCCACGGGTGGATGCCGCGACGGGCTGCATGCGGATCGGGCCAACGAGAATCAAGGAGCGGAGTCAACGCTGTCGTTCCTGCTCGCGTTGGTTGATATGCACTCCACTGAGCGCGTCGATGTGATGAAGCCCCTGCTCGTGGGAGCCACCCTGTGACGTCCTCGACTGCATACGAGACGCTCTTCCACCGGCACGCACACAACCCGATCCTGCGTGCGGCCGACTGGCCGTATCCAGTGCACACCGTCTTCAACGCCGGAGCCGTCCGGCTCGAGGATGGGACGACGCTCCTGCTGTGCAGGGCCGAAGATCGGCGGGGGCTGTCCCACCTGTGCGCGGCGCGCTCGGTCAACGGCGTCGATGGGTGGGTGATCGACCCGCAGCCCACACTGTGGCCGGATTCGGAGCGATACCCTGAGGAACTCTGGGGGATCGAGGATCCGCGTATCACCTATGTGAAGGAGCTCGGACAATACGCAATCGCCTACACCGCCTTCAGCCGAGGAGGTCCTGGGGTGGCGCTGGCGCTCACGCGCGACTTCAAGCATTTCGATCGGCTTGGTCTCGTGATGCAGCCCGATGACAAGGACGCCGCACTTCTCCCGCACCGAATCAACGGGAGCTTTGCCCTGCTGCATCGACCAGTGACTGGCGGTGGCGCACACATCTGGATCTCGTACTCGCCGGACCTGCAGAACTGGGGTGGCCACAGGATGGTGCTTCAGGCGAGGAAGGGGGGCTGGTGGGATGCGAACAAGATCGGATTGTCGCCCCCATTGATTGAAACCCCGCGGGGATGGCTGATGCTGTATCACGGCGTCCGACGCACCGCCGCGGGGTGCCTGTATCGGCTCGGAGTGGCGCTGCTCGACCTGGAGGCGCCTGAACACCTGTTGTTGCGCGGAGATTCATGGATCTTTGGTCCGGAAGCCGACTACGAGCGTCACGGGGATGTGGGAAACGTGACGTTTCCGTGCGGCTACACGCTCGGGGCCGACGGCGACACGATCAACCTGTACTACGGGGCGGCGGACACGAGCATTGCGCTCGCGTCGGGGAGTATTCGCGGTCTGCTCCGGTGGCTCGATGAGCATGGAACTCCCGAGCGCAGTGAGTTCGACCAATCGGTGGCCGGAGGCGTGACCGCTGAAGCGGCTGCGAGAGTACGCAGCTGACCAGATGTTCAGACTCACTTTGACCGTCCAGCGGGGCTCTGGCCCGATCGCGATCAGTCGAGACACGTCGCAAATTCGGTGACCAGGAGGGTGCCGGCATGCTCCTCATGGTTGGTGTCGTTCTCGGGTTAGCCCTTCTGCTCGCCGCGGTCAATATGCGCGGATCAGGCCGAAACGACCCTGGTTCGATGAGCGAGCAGTGGCTCATCGAGTACAACAGCACGCACCGGGGTGCGCGCTAGAGTCGAGCGGCCGTGATCGCGCTCGACAGCGACGCCGACAGCTTCAAGCCTTAGTTTAGAACTGGTTTCAAAACCACCCGCGGGTGGCCGCGAACGGGGTTGCCCCGCCGGGCGCGGAGGCCGTTCCTCGTGACAAGTGCTTTTCGGCTGAGCACCCGGTGGGGCTGTTCGCGGCCAGGACCCGCAGCCCGGGTTTTGAAACCCTCCTAGTGTCCAGCTTCGCGTCGGACGTTTGGCGCTTCGAGGACCTAGCCGCGAGGGGCTGGCGTTCAGCCACCCCTCGCGGGCCCGGCCTCGAGCCAAGGCGCTCCTACCCTCCAGACGAAGACGTCACCGAGCCTGACCGCTTGTGCTTGTCGAACCAGGCGAGCAGATACAGCTGCTGCAGGAGCCGATGCGACGGCCGCCGCCAGCCATGGAATTCGTCGGGCATCCGCACCAGCAGCGTGTCCTTCTTCAGCATCTTCAGCGCGCGGTAGAACTCCTCGCTCTGGCCCATCGGCGTGCGGAGATCCGCCTCGCCGGTCATGACCATCGTGGGCGTCGTGACGTTCGCGACGTAGTGAAGG
>DATAEK010000348.1:0-5759 GCA_036258055.1 Vicinamibacterales bacterium | reverse complement strand
TCTTCAGACCGACACCGGCGACGACGTGATCGCCCGTGACGAAGTAGTTTTTGAAGAACCTCAGGGGATTGGTGGCCGTCGCGCGGCCTTGCCCCGTCTCCGTCGCCAGCAGCACGAAGACACACAACAGGAGTACCGCCGATCTTCCCTTTGGGGTCCCCGCGGGCGCGCGCAGCCGCACCCTCGCAGTCCGGGCGACAGTGGAAGAACCCATTGCGACACCTCTCCAAGGCCATGGGGGAGCGACATGATGGGCATCGCCATCGACGATGGACTTCGCGCAGCGTCCCCCGCGGTCGGCCTCCGGATCGACGGGAGGACGTGCGCCACCAGCATGCTTACGGTTGAGTTTTAGCCCCTAAGCTAACCACATTCGTCCCTGCGCTTCAATCGGGATATTCCCGCCTCGGGAACTTTTTACCGATCGTTAGCATTAACGCCGAATTGGCCCGGAACGTACGCTCCGGCCCTGCCCACAGCCGGCACGTCGCCAAAAGACCGGCCCGGGAACGGGTAATGGGACCTCGAAGGAGGATCCCCATGCGAGTGGTCCATTTCGAGATTCCCGCCGACGACACGGCGCGGTGCATCACGTTCTACGAGAAGGCTTTCGGGTGGCGCTTCGAGAAATGGGATGGTCCGATGCCCTACTGGATGATCAAGACCGGCGAGGGCGATGGCATCGACGGCGGGATGAGCGCACGGCAGCATCCAGCGCAGCCACCGACCAACGTGATCAGCGTGGCCTCTGTCGATGACGCATCGAAGGTGATTCTGGGGGCAGGTGGGACGGTCACCGCGCCCAAGATGGGGATCCCCGGAATCGGGTGGTGTGCCTACTTCCTCGACACCGAGAAGAACCCGTTCGGGATCATTCAGTTCGATCCGTCGGCGGCCTGAGCTGACGCGGGCCGCCGGTGCCGGCGGCCCGCATTTACACCGCCCGCGGACCCTGCCCAGCCTGCGCCTGTCGAACTGCTAGACGACCGACGCCTCGTATTCTTCGAACGAGCCCTTGAAGTCGCGGACGGCTCCGGCCTCGACGTGCCACACGCGCGTTCCGACCTCCTCCATCACATCCTGATCGTGCGTGACGAGAAGGACGGTTCCCTCGAATCGCTGAAGCGCGACGTTCAGGGCGTTGATCGACTCGAGGTCCAGGTGGTTGGTCGGCTCGTCGAGCACGAGCAGGTTCGGCTTCTGCAGCATGATCCGGCAGAAGAGCAGCCGCGCCGTCTCGCCGCCCGACAGCGCGTCGGTCGGCTTGAACCCGTCCTCACCGCTGAAGAGCATCTGTCCAAGGAGGCCGTGGATGTCCTGCCGCGCCGCATCCGGATCGAAACGGTGCAGCCACTCGACGACGGTGAGTCCCTTCTCGATCGCGCCAGTGTGATCCTGCGGGAAATAGCCGACGGACACCTCGTGGCCCCAGCGGACGGTGCCCCGATCGATCTCGGACGGCGACGGGTTCATGCCTGGCGCATCCGCCAGCAGCGCCTTGAGGAGCGTCGTCTTGCCCTGACCGTTTCTCCCGATCACCACGATCTTCTCGCCGCGATTGACGATCCCGCTGAAGCCGCCGATGACCGGCACGCCGCCGTGGGCCTTCGCGACGTCGGTGAACTCCAGCGCGAAGCGGCCCGACGGCCGGTTCATGGAGAACTTGATGTACGGGCGCTGGATGTTGGATCGCGCCAGCTCGGTCGTCTGCAGCCGCTCGACTTCCTTTCGCCGCGAGGTCGTCTGGCTGGCCCGGGTGCCGGCTCCGAAGCGCGCGATGAAGTCGTTCAGTTGCGCAATCTTCTTCTCGCGTTGCGCGTTCTCCGACTCGACGCGCGATCGGATCTGCGTCTTCGCAAGGACCATGTCGTCGTAGCCGCCGGTGTAGGTGATGATCGTTTCGTAGTCGATGTCGGCGATGTGCGTACAGACGCCGTTCAGGAAGTGCCGGTCGTGCGAGATGACGATGAGGGTGCCCTCGTAGCGCACGAGGAACTCGCGGAGCCAATGGATCGAGTCGAGATCGAGGTGGTTCGTCGGCTCGTCGAGCAGCAGCCCCTGAGGATGCCCGAAGAGCGCCTGCGCGAGCAGCACGCGGACTTTCTGCCCGCCTTGCAGCTGCGCCATCGTCCGCTCGTGGAGGCGCTCCGGGATGTCGAGCCCCTGCAAGAGAATCGCGGCGTCGCTTTCGGCGGTGTAGCCGTCCTCATCGCCAACCACGGCTTCGAGCTCGCCGAGCCGCATGCCGTCCTCGTCGGTCATTTCCGCCTTCGCGTAGAGGGCCTCGCGCTCTTCCAGGGCGGACCAGAGCCGGGCGTTTCCCATGATCACCGTGTCGATCACCCGGAACCGATCGAAGGCGAACTGGTCCTGACCCAGCACGCCGAGCTTGTCCGGTCGGGCGACCGTGCCATTCTGCGGCGGCAGCTCGCCGGTGAGGAGCTTCATGAACGTGGACTTGCCCGCGCCATTCGGACCGGTCAGGCCATATCGGCGGCCCGCCGAGAACGTGGCGGAGACGTCGTCGAAGAGCACCTTCGACCCATATCGCATCGAGACGTTGTGGACTGAGATCATCGGATCGGTGATTGAGGGTCAGATTGGAGAATGAGGAACCCTTCATGTTACCAGATACCCGAAAGGGCACTCCACGGGCTGCTCCGCGACCGGCGCGGTCAGAAGCGCATGAACGTGACCGGGTTCGATCGGCTATGGCCGGCGTCTTCGACGCGGACCAGGCCGATGCGCGGACGGGTGATGAGCAGTTCGACTGGCAGCCGGAGGGGGAGCAGGTTGGGGGGCTCCCCGCCGAGCAGCCGCACGGCGCGCCGCGTTGACCTGCTGACGCTGGCGCTCTTCCCGCTTCCTGGCTCTGATCTGAGCGATTCGCTGCGCCAGCGGCAATTCGAATCGGCCCGGCGATCGGGCGGTGTAGTCGAAGTCCGGGACCGTGACGCGAGGTAACCGCCGGCCGATCGCGCGCTCGATGTCCCGCAGCGATCCCTCTTCGTCGGACGACACGAGCGTGAACGCCTCACCCGTGGCCTCGGCGCGGCCGGTGCGACCGACGCGGTGAATGTAATCGTCAGGCGCCTGCGGCACGTCGAAGTTGACGACGTGTCCCAGAGCGTCCACGTCGATGCCGCGCGCCGCGATGTCCGTGGCGACGAGGACGGGGAAGCGGCCGGCCTTGAATCCCTCGAGCGCCGCCGTGCGCTGCGACTGCGATCGGTTGCCGTGGATGCGCTCCGCCTTGATGCCGCCGCGCACGAGCGCATCGGCGAGACGATTCGCACGGTGCTTCGTCCGCGTGAAGATGAGCGCCTGCGTCATCGTTCCTTGCGTGAGGAGGTGGACGACGAGCGGCGCCTTGAGCTCTTGCGGGACGGGGTAGACCGCCTGCGTGATCCCGCTGGCCGGCGCGGACTGTCGCTGCATCTGAATGGTTGCCGGTTCGCGCATCATCTCCCGCGCCAGCGCCGCGATTGGCGGCGGCATCGTCGCGCTGAAGAGCAGCGTCTGACGGCGGGCCGGCAGGTGCGCGAGGATCCGGCGGATCTCGGGCAGGAAGCCCATGTCCAGCATGCGATCAGCTTCGTCGAGTACGAGGTGATGGATGTGCTGGAGACGAACGTATCGATTGCGCAGGTGATCGAGGAGCCGCCCGGGCGTCGCGATGATCACATCGACGCCGCTGCGGAACGCGTGCTCCTGCGGACCCATGCCGACGCCGCCGTAGACCGCCGCGCCGGTGACCGGCGTGTGCACGGCGAGCGCATTCAGGTCGTCGAGGATCTGGGCGGCCAGCTCCCGCGTCGGCGCGAGGACCAGCGCCCTCGTGGTCCGGCGCGGCTGGTCGTGCAGGTGGTGAATGATCGGCAGCAGAAACGCCGCGGTCTTGCCGCTGCCGGTCTGCGCGCACGCGATCAGATCGCGTCCGGCCATCGCGGGCGGTATGGCCTCGGCCTGAATCGGGGTTGGGCGGACGAAGCCCAGTTCCTTGATCCCTCTGAGCAGCGTCGGGTGAAGTTTCAGATGTGTGAATGGCACCGGAAATGGTCACTACGTTGGGTCTGCCGGCGCGTTCGCGGGAGTCGCGGCCGCGCCATCACGACTGGAACAGATACGCCTCACCCAGCGGACACCAGAACACATCGATGACTTCCGCGCTCGTCTCCGAGTACGGATTCCGTGTCCAGCTGCGCAAGAGGTGCGGTACGGTGGAATCGAGGTAGCAGGAGTCCCCGGCGCGCAGGATCTCGGGCACTGACCGATCTCCGGAGTACGTCGTCAGCTCGAGCTCGCCTTCGAGGACATAGATGAACTCCTGACCGTGGTGTTCGTGGTGCGTGAGCGTTTCGAGGTCGACGTTCAGCAACCGGAGAAAGTACGGATACATCTCCTTGGCCGGGAATCCCGCGACCAGAGGCTGACAGGTTTTTGACGGAGCGGCGTTCGGACGCTCGACGGGGGTGCGTCGGCGGCGTGCGGGAATCGATGGAATGTCCTTCGATCGCTGAATGACGTAGTACGGCGCGCGAACGCCCGCCAGGCCGATGAACTCGCGAAGCGGCTTTCCGAACGCGCGCGCGAGCGTCATGACGACTTCGAACGGGACCGCCCGATCGCCGCGCTCGATCTTGAGGACCTGCCGCTCGCTGAGCCCGGTCGCGCGGGCAATCCGCTCGGGCGACCACCCGTGAATCTCGCGCAGCAGCCGCAGCCTGTCGGCGACCCGGCGCTCGACGTCGGTCGATCCGTTGCGGCCGTTGTACGCGATCGCCCGATACGACGCCCCCTCACCATCCGGATCGACCGACACGGCGGGAGGACAGAACACGTGGATGCTCTCGGCCGGTTGACTGTCGAGCGAACGGAAGCAGTGCGGCAGATCGGATCGGAAGTAGATGCAGTCACCGCGCGACAGCGTTTCGCGATGTTCCCCTTCCGGCGTCTTGATGCGGAACTCGAGGCTTCCGCGGAGCGCGAACGCGAACTCCTCTTCCTGGTGATAGCAGAAGTGCAGGTCCTGCTCGTCCACCGGCATGATGCGCGCGAGCATCGGTTCGAGATGACGGCCGACGAAGAGGTTGGCAAGCGGCCAGTATGAATGCGGAGACGTGACCGCGGCTCCGTCGGGATTCGCGAGCACGGTGGGCCGTGGCGCGCGAAGCCGGATCTCGGAGTCGCGCGCGATCTGATACGGCAGGCTGACATCGGCCGGCACGAACCGATCGAGCGGGAGCTCCAACGCATCCGCGAATTCCAGCAACTCCTCGACGTCGAGACCGAGGCGATCGTTCTCGATTTGTGAGAGCCGCGCCGACGACGTCTCCAGTCGATGGGCGAGTTGCTTCAATGTCAGCCCCCGCTCCTGACGGGCCTCACGAATGCGTTCGCCCAGCCGGAGTTGCTCGTAGCGCAGCAGATGAGAGCTGTAAACGGGCATTCGATGCTCTCCTTCAGTTCTGGACCGGACTTCGATCCAGGGGTCAGCGACATTCAGGAGTACGACGCTAAAGTGTTCAGTTTTTGAAATTGTGGCACATCTGGTGCCGATTTCAGATCAGAAACTCAGAAGTTTCAGTGACGGATGTTGATTTAAGTCAAACGCTAAATACTTCGTTGACAATTGAAAATTCGAGGGGTATTGATCGCCCGCAGCCGCAGCATCTTGTTCACAAATGAGGTCGGATGGGAGCCCGTCTCCCGTCCCCGGTGCCCCCTACGTGATCAGGAGGAGGGAGCTGCGATGGCAT
>DATAEK010000345.1:0-14717 GCA_036258055.1 Vicinamibacterales bacterium | reverse complement strand
CATGCCCTCCACACTCCTCCAGAAAGTCTGGGACGCTCACACCGTCCGCCGCCTGCCCAACGGCCAGACCCAGCTCTTCGTCGGCCTCCATCTCGTCCACGAGGTCACGAGCCCGCAGGCGTTCGACATGCTGAAGGCGCGCGGATGGACCGTTCGCTTTCCGGATCGCACGGTCGCGACAGTCGATCACATCGTGCCGACGAAGCATCAGGCGCGGCCGTTCCTCGACACGATGGCCGAGGACATGCTGAGCGCGCTCGAGCGCAACTGCCGCGACGCCGGCGTGCGCCTGTTCGATCTCGCCAGCGGATCGCAGGGGATCGTCCACGTGATCGGACCCGAGCTCGGGCTGACCCAGCCAGGCATGACCATCGCCTGCGGTGACAGTCACACGTCGACGCACGGCGCGTTTGGTGCGGTGGCGTTCGGCATCGGCACGTCGCAGGTGCGCGACGTGCTCGCCTCGCAGTGTCTCGCGATGGATCCGTTGAAGCTGCGGCGCATCACCGTCAAAGGCCAGCTGGCACCGGGCGTGTACGCGAAGGATGTGATTCTCGAGATCATCCGTCGCCTCGGCGTCATGGGTGGCGTCGGGTATGCCTATGAGTACGGCGGCGAGGCGATCGACCGCATGTCGATGGACGAGCGGATGACGATCTGCAACATGTCGATCGAAGGGGGCGCGCGGGCCGGATACGTCAATCCCGACGCGACGACCGTGGAGTACCTGCGCGGACGACGATTTGTACCGGCCGGTGAGGCGTTCGACGCGGCGGCAGCCTGGTGGCGCGAGCAGGCGTCCGATCCGGGCGCGCCCTACGATGACGAGATCGCGATCGACGGCGGTGCGATTCGCCCGACGGTTACCTGGGGCATCAACCCCGGCCAATCGGTGTACGTCGACGAGCGACTGCCGAAGCCGGCCGACGCATCGCCGTCCGAGCGCGCCGGCATCGCGGAAGCGCTCGCGTTCATGGACTTCCGCGCGGGAGATCCCATCAAAGGCACGAAGATTGACGTGGCCTTCGTCGGATCCTGCACGAACGCCCGGCTCTCCGATCTCCGCGAGGCCGCGCGCATCGTGCGCGGTCAGCACGTGTCGCCGCACGTCTCGGCGCTCGTCGTGCCGGGATCACAGGCCGTGCGCGTCGCCGCGGAACGAGAAGGGCTGGATCGCGTGTTCATCGATGCCGGATTCGAATGGCGCGCGGCAGGGTGCTCGATGTGTCTGGCGATGAACCAGGATCGCCTCGAAGGACGGCAGATCTGCGCCTCGTCATCGAACCGCAACTTCAAGGGCCGGCAGGGAAGCCCGGTCGGGCGCACGCTGCTCATGAGCCCAGCGATGGTCGCCGCGGCGGCCATCGCCGGCGAAATCGTCGACGTTCGGAGTGTGGCCGGTTATGCCCATTGAGCGCATCCGTCAGATTCGCGGCACGGCGTTGCCGATCCGCGGTGCCAGCATCGACACCGACCGGATCATTCCCGCTCGGTACTTGCGATCGGTCTCATTCGAAGGGCTCGAGCAGCACCTGTTTGCCGACGATCGGGTGCAGGCTGATGCTGAGAAACCCGGCAGCCACCCGCTGTCGAAGCCTCAGTACCAGCGCGCGTCGATCATGATCGTGAACGCGAACTTCGGCTGCGGTTCCTCGCGCGAACACGCACCGCAGGCGATCCGCCGCCGCGGCATTCGCGCCCTCGTCGGCGAGTCCTATTCGGAAATCTTCTTCGGCAACTCGGCGACGCTGGGGCTGCCCTGCGTCTCGGCGTCACCCGAGACGGTCGGTTGGTTGATGGATCTCGTCGAGGCCAATCCGTCCGAGATCCTGACGATCGATCTCGAGGCGCAGACCGTCGACGCTGGTGGTCGGTCGCTCCCGATCAGGCTTCCGCCCGCAGCGCGCGAATCGTTTCTCGATGGGTCCTGGGACGCAACCGGTCTGCTGCTCGATCGCTTCGAAGAAGTTGAAGCGGTCGCCGCACGGCTGCCATATCTGAATGGTAAATGGCAAATGGGAAAGGCAAACGGGAAGGAGAACGGGTAAAGGGCAAAGGACATCAGCTCTGACGTGCGATTTCCAGAAAGGCCTGCGCGGCGTGCGAGAGCTCGCCGCCCCTCCTGAACACCAGCCGCACCTGCCGAGGTGAGCTCAGGCCCGGCACGTGAATCGCCACCAGGTGCCCGCGCGAGATTTCGGTGAGCGCACAACGCCTCGGCAGGACGGCAACACCAAGCCCCATCTCGACCGCCCGCTTGATCCCGTCGAGACTCGGCAACGAGATGTGAATGTTGATCGGTGCGTGACGGCGCTCGTAAAGGCGCAATACGCGCTCGCGCGCCGGCGACGGATCGTTGTGCGCGATCACGACCTGCCGCCCGACCTCCTCCATCGAGACGCGTTGGCGGGACGCAAGCGGATGTCCCGGATGCGTCAGCAGCACCAGCTCGTCGCGCCACAGCGGAATGGCCTGCAGCCCCTTGCCGCTGGGCTGAAATGTCAGGACCCCGAAGTCCAGACTGCGATTGAGCAGCTCGGTCGCGATCTGGCGTGACGCCACGCGCCGCACGTCCACCATGGCTTGCGGATGCTGCGCCGAGAATCGCTCCAGGAACGGCAGCAGCGAGTGGACGGCGGCCTCGTTGGCGCCGATGACGATCCGGCCGCGCCTGACCTGCTGGAGCTCGCGAATCGCCGACTGCGCGTCGGCCGCAACGATCATCAGCCGTGCCGCATAGTCCTGCAGCAGCCGGCCGGCCTCGGTCAGCGTGCCGTTTCGCGAGGACCGGTCGAACAACCGCTCCCCGAGCTCTTCCTCCAGCCGCCGGATGCCCTGGCTCACGGCCGGCTGAGTCCGGTGCAGCTTCTTTGCGGCGGCCGAGAAGCTGCGCTCGGCAGCGACCGACAAAAATGTACTCAGATCCTGCAACTGCATGCCGTTTCAGCCCCTTGCGCCATTCCCGCGCAGCATAATCAGCTCTTATCATAACCCTAGAAGTATAAATTGGACGGGTGGTCGGCCCCCGGTTTACAAAGGAAGTCTGGGGAGGACCCATGTCCACGACACGGTTGAGGATCTTCGACACGACGCTTCGGGATGGTGAGCAGGCGCCCGGCTTCTCACTGCGCATCGACGAAAAGCTCAAGATGGCTCATCAGCTCGCGGCGCTGGGTGTCGACATCATCGAGGCGGGTTTCCCCATCGCGTCCGAGGCGGACGCTGAAGCGGTACGCATGGTCGCGACGCACGTCCGCGGCCCGGTCGTCGGCGCGCTCGCGCGCTGCACCGCCGCCGACATCGACCGCGCCGGCTGGGCGCTGCAGCCGGCGGCACGCCGGCGGATCCACGTCTTCATCGCGACGTCGGACCTGCACCTCGAGCGCAAGCTGCGCATGACGCGCGAGGCCTGTCTCGACGCCGCGGTCGCGGCCATCCACCGCGCGCGCCGCTACACCGACGACGTGCAGTTTTCGGCGGAAGACGCGACGCGAAGCGATATGGACTTCCTCTGCCGCGTGGTCGAAGAGGTGATCTCCGCGGGCTGCACGACGGTGAACCTGCCCGATACGGTCGGGTACTCGACCCCGGACGAGGTCGGTGCGTTCTTCCGGACCATCCTGACGCGCGTGTCGAACGCGCACTTTGCGACGTTCAGCGCGCACTGTCACGACGACCTGGGGCTGGCGGTCGCGAACACGCTCGCGGCGATCTCGGCCGGCGCCGGACAGGTCGAGTGCACGATTAATGGCGTCGGCGAGCGCGCAGGTAACGCGTCGCTCGAAGAGATTGTGATGGCGACGCGGGTCAGGCAGGATCGGCTGCCCTTCGAGACGAACATCGACACGCGCCAGATCTATCCGACGAGCCAGCTGCTGACGTCTCTGACCGGCGAAGGCGTCCAGGCCAACAAGGCCATCGTCGGGCGCAACGCCTTCGCGCACGAGGCCGGAATCCATCAGGACGGGATGCTGAAGGACCGCCGAACCTACGAGATCATGCGGCCGGAAGAAGTCGGCGTTCCGCAGGCCACGCTGGTGCTCGGGAAGCACTCGGGCCGCCACGCCGTCCAGCGCCGGTGCGAGCAGCTCGGGGTCACGCTCGACCGCTACGAGCTCGATCGAATCTACCGTGAAGTGATCGCGCTCGCCGACCGTGAGAAGATCGTGAGTGATCGCGACCTCACGATCATGCTGGGGCGCCTGCGCGGCACTGGCGCGACGCAATCAACATCACTCCATCCGATTCCCGACGTCTTCGCCACGCCGGCGGAGAGCGGGTACGGCCACGGAGTCTGACGCGCTCTACTCGACCGTCACGCTCTTCGCAAGGTTCCTCGGCTGATCGACATCGCATCCGCGGCGGACGGCGATGTGGTACGCGAGCAGCTGCAGCGGCACGACCATCAGCACCGGCGTGAGCAGCGGGTGTGACTGCGGAACCGTGATCAAGAAGTCCTGCGACGGCTCGAGCAGCTCGTGGATGCCGTCGTTCCCCTCGTCGGTCAGCGCGATCACCGCCCCGCCTCGCGCCTTGGCTTCCTGCACGTTCCCGATCATCTTCTCGAACACGTGATCGTGCGGAGCGATCGTCACGACGGGCATCTGCTCGTCGATGAGGGCGATCGGGCCGTGTTTCATCTCACCCGCCGGATACCCCTCGGCGTGAATGTACGAAATCTCCTTGAGCTTCAGTGCTCCTTCGAGCGCGATCGGGTAGTTGATGCCGCGTCCGAGGTAGAGGAAATCGCTGCGCTGATAGAACCGCCTCGCGATCTCCTCGGTCTGCGGCTCGCATTTGAGCGTCTGCTCGAGCAGCAGCGGCAGCTGCGTCAGCGCGTCGAGATGCGGCCGCGCGGCCTCCGGCGCGAGGACGTTGCGGATCTGCCCGAGGTAGAGGGCCAGCAGATGGAGCGCGACGAGCTGCGAGGTGAACGCCTTGGTCGAGGCGACGCCGATCTCAGGCCCGGCATGCGTGTAGACCGTCCCTTCGGTTTCACGCGTCGCCATGCTGCCGACGACGTTGCAGATGGAGATGCTGCGGGCCCCTTTCTTCTTCGCTTCACGGAGTGCCGCCAGCGTGTCCGCCGTCTCCCCTGACTGCGTGATCACGATCGCCAGCGTTTTCGGTGACACGATGGGATCCCGGTAACGGAACTCCGATCCGTAGTCCACCTCCACCGGCACGCGCGCCAGCGACTCGATCAGGAACTTGCCGACCAGCGCCGAGTGCCAGGAAGTGCCGCACGCGAGGATCACGATGCGCTCGGTCTCGCGCAGCACCTGATCCGGAATCTCGATCTCCTGCAGGAACACCGTGCCCGATTCGACCGACGCGCGCCCGAGCACGGTTTCTTTGACCGCCCACGGCTGCTCGAAGATCTCCTTGAGCATGAAGTGCTTGTATCCAGCCTTCTCCGCCATGACCGGATCCCACGACACCCGCGTGCTCTTCTTCGAGACCGCCCGGCCCGAATAATCGGTGAACTCGACGCCGGATGGCGTGATGACCGCCATCTCCTCGTCGCCGAGGAAAACGACGTCGCGGGTGTGGCTCAAGATTGCCGGGATGTCGGACGCGACGAAGAACTCGTCCTCACCGAGCCCGACGACGATCGGCGGGCCGTTGCGGACGGTGACGATCTTGTTCGGGTCGTCCGCCGAGATCAGGACCAGCGCAAAGAGCCCGCGCAGATGCAGCAGCGCCCGCCGCACGGCGTTCTCGAGCCCGTCGTCTTTCATCTCCCGTTCAACCAGGTGCGCGACGATCTCGGTGTCGGTCTCGGTGACGAAGCGGTGCCCCTCTTTCTGCAGGATGCGCTTCAGGTCCAGATAGTTCTCGATGATGCCGTTGTGAACGACGACGATGCGGCCGGTGCAGTCGCGATGCGGGTGAGCGTTTTCTTCGGTCGGCCGGCCGTGCGTGGCCCAGCGGGTGTGGCCGATGCCGTACTCGCCGTCTACGGGGTTGGTCGCGATCACTTCCTCGAGCTTCGACAGCTTGCCGGCGCTCCGTCGCAACTCAATCGATCCATCGCGCACGACGGCGACGCCAGCCGAGTCGTAGCCGCGGTATTCGAGGCGCCGGAGACCGTCGATGAGGACGGGCACGAGCTGTTTGGATCCGATGTAACCGATGATTCCGCACATAGCGTTGATCCTTGTAGTCGGCAGTCGGCTAACGTTTCCTGCGCGTGACCCAGCCTTCCTTGTTGACCTGTTTTCCTCGCGCGATCGCGAGCGACTCCGCGGGCACGTCGTCGGTGATCGACGAACCGGCGGCGATGTACGCGCCACGGCCGATGCGCACGGGCGCGATGAGCTGCGAGTCGCTGCCGATGAACGCGCCGTCCTCGATCACCGTCGGGTGCTTGGCGACGCCATCGTAGTTGCACGTGATCGTCCCGGCGCCGACGTTCACCTTCTCTCCGATGGTGGCATCGCCGAGGTAGGCGAGGTGGTTGGCTTTCGATCCGCGCCCGAGCGTCGTCTTCTTCAGCTCGACGAAGTTCCCGATGTGCGCAGTCTCGCCCACGTGGGACTGGGGACGGAGATGCGCGAACGGACCGATCTGCGCGCCGTTGCCGACGGTCGACTCCCTGATCAGGCAGAAGTTGTTGATGAAGACGTTGTCGCCGATCACCGAGTCGACGATGCGGACCGACGACTGGACCTCGCAGCCCGACCCGATCCGCGTTTTTCCCTGGAGCTGGACCTGAGGATGGATCACCGTGTCCGCGCCGATCTCGACATCCGGTTCGATGAAGGTCGTGGCCGGATCGACAATCGTCACGCCCGCCGCCATGAGCTCGTCGTTCTTTCGCGTCTTCATGATGTCCGCCACGTCCGCCAGCTCCCGGCGGCTGTTGATTCCGAGAATCTCGCGCGGGTCGTCGAGCAACACCGTCGCGACCCTCCTGCCCTCCGCCCGGTAGATCTTGACGAGATCAGGCAGGTAGTACTCCCGTTGCGCATTGGCCGAGCCGATGCGTCTCAGGGCGCCGAAGAGCGGCCCCAGATCGAAGGCATAGATGCCGCTGTTGATCTCCTTGATCGCACGCTCCTCTGGCGACGCGTCGCGATGCTCGACGATTGCGGCAAGCCCGCCCGCGTCCCGGAGGATCCGGCCGTAGCCGTCGGGCGGATCGACTGAAGCCGTCAGCACGGTTGCGGCTGCCCCCTCGTCCTGGTGATGTCGCACCAGGCGTTCGATCGTGGAGGTGCGCAGCAGCGGCACATCGCCCGAGAGCATCACCAGGGTTCCCGTAGCCCCCGCGAGATGCGGTTCCGCCTGGAGAAGCGCATGACCCGTACCCAGCTGCGGCTCTTGCGTAGCAAAGGCCAGGCCCGGTCGGCCCTCGAGTCGCCTTCTCACGACCGCACCCTGATAGCCAATCACGATGGTCGTCGTGGACGGATGGAGCGGAGCGGCTGCACGCAGGACGTGTTCGACGAGCGGCAGGCCCGCAATGTCATGAAGGACCTTGGGCCGCTCCGATTTCATGCGGGTTCCCTTGCCGGCGGCCAGGACGACAATGTGCAGGTCGGGCATGGGGACGAGATCACACAAAAGATCGCCGGAGATCGCCGGGAACTGTTCGGGTGGGGAAGCCGGCCTGCGAACTCTTCCGACAGCGCTACTCTAGTCTGACAGAACGCGCGCGACTAACGTCGAATTCTGGCGCGTCGCCTCTGAGCAGAATCGGGGGGCGCATCGAGAACGGCGTGAAACTCCTCGTGATCGCGAAGAGCCTCGAGGTCCTCGTCCTGAAGGGCAAGAGACCTATTTTCAGGATTCAGTTCCACTGCGCGGCGCAGATGTCTGAGCGCGTCGTCTTTTCTGGTGCCACTGGATAGGGCAACAGCCAGAATATAGTGGGCGTGGTCGGAGTTGGGATCCTGTGCGATTGCCCGCTGCAGGTGGGACAGCGCCGTTTCGGAGTCGCCGGCGTTGAGCGCCATCGTTGCCGCGTATACGCGTTCCTGGGGGGACTGAGGTCCGGCCGGTCGCTGAGCGGTCTCGCGTTCACAAACCCGGAGATACAACCGGGCGCGTTCGAGGAGCTCCCGTTCTTCGGGGTAGCGCTGAACGACGGCCCTGAAGGATGCCGCCGCGCCGTCGAAGTCATGCTTCTGGAGAGCCCGCACGCCGGTCTCGTACAGGGCAATCGCCTCGTAGAACGTTGGTTTGCGAGGCGATGCGGGCGGCGAGGGCGGGTCAGTCCGCTCGGATGGAACGGCCTGATCGGCGCGAAGGGCGGTTGGTGCTGACGCTCCTGCGGGCCGACGAACGGTCTTCGTGGATCGCGCTGGGGTTTTCTTCCCCGTTACACGACGTTGCTTGGCCATACCGCCCCTCGTGGGCCGAGTCGGCCAGAGACACTAACAAATCGTGCTCTCCAGGGTCAAGTCGGGGGCGACTGCCAGCCGAATCGGTCATTCGCCAGACTCACGGTGTTTGTGAACGGTCGCGTAGACTATTCGGCTGGGCATCGCATACCGGCGAGCGAGTTCTTTGACCGCCGCCTTCGGAGCAAACGCACCTGAATTGGTCATATCACCGAATTCAGCGATGAGCCTGCTCGCGTCGGGTGTATCAGCAACGGCGTCAGCAGCTTGAGCGGGCGCTATGACGAGCGTATACTCGCCCCGTGGCTCCTGATCGGCGTCAAGGAGCTCGGAAATCTGTCGAACGACCAATTCCTCATGTGCCTTGGTCAACTCGCGGCCCATGGCCACCTCGCGATCCCCGAGGATCGCCAACGCGTCCGCGAGCATACCCTTTAACCGGTGCGGTGCCTCGAAGAGAATGAGCGGCCGGGACTCTTCGGCGACTGCCCGGAGCCACTTCTTGCGGTCGGCTGATCGTGATGGTGGGAAGCCGAGAAACACGAACTGATCGGCGGAGAGGCCGGATGCCGAGAGGGCCGCCATGGCCGCAGAGGGGCCTGGAATCGGCTCAACTTTGATATTCGCCGCATGCGCCGCCGCGACCACCGATCCGCCCGGATCGGAGACGACCGGCGTTCCCGCATCCGTCACGAGGGCAATAGATTCGCCGCCGATGAGCCGCTCGATGAGCACGCGACTCTTCCGGTGCTCGTTGTGTTCGTGCAGACTCGTCGTGGGGGTCGAGATCGAGTAGTGTTGAAGGAGCCGGGCCGTGCGGCGGGTGTCTTCGGCCGCGATCAGTGTGACTTCGCGGAGCACTCGCAGCGCCCGCAGCGTGACATCCTCGAGGTTGCCGATGGGAGTGGCCACGACATAGAGCGTTCCGGGCATGACCGCCGGGTCGATTGTACCAAATGTATTCAGCCGAGCCCCTGCCGCATTTCGTCGACGAATACCTGTCGTACCTGTACGAAGTCCATCCCACGAACGCGACCTTCGACGGCGTCCACGTCCACGACGACCTGCTCGAGGACTTCAGCCGTCAGGCCGTCGACGCTCAGCTGCGCTCGCTCGGCGGATTCGCGCGACGCCTGGCGGCCATCGATCCCACGCGGCTGACCGACGTCGAGCGCGTCGAACGGCCCGCGCTCGAGGCGAACATCCGGTCGCGGCTCTTCGAGCTGGAAGAGGTCCGGAGCTGGGAACGCAGCATTCAGCACTACGCCGACGTGCTGGCGACGAGCCTTGCCGGTCAGGCGCTCTTCGACTACGCCCCGCTGGCCGAGCGGGCCCGGCGCGTCCTGTCGAAATTGCGTCAGGTCCCGCGGTTCATCCAGGCCGCGCGCGACAACGTCAAGGATCCGCCCGGCATCTTCGTGAAGGTCGGGCTCGAGAGCATCCGCGGGACGCTCCGGTTCATTCACGACGACCTCCCGCGCGCCTTCGGCGATCTGGGCGATCTGCACCTGCTCGGCGATCTGGCCGATGCGTCGGTCGAGGCGTCGTCGGCGCTCGGGCAGTACATCGAGTATCTCGAGAAAGATCTCGCGCCGCGGAGCAAGGGATCGTTCCGGTTGGGACGCGAGAAATTCGAGCAGAAGTTCCGCTTCGACGAGGGGCTCTCGCTGGGCCCCGACCGGTTGCTCTCGATCGCGATGCGCGAGCTGCACACGACACAGGAAGAATTCCGTCGCGTGGCGTCGCGCCTGAATGGCGGCGATCCGATCGCCGCCTGGCAGAAAGCCAAGCAGAATCATCCACCCGCCGGTCAGCTCGTACCGGTTGCGCAGCAGCAGCTGGAGGAATTGGCCACGTTCATCGAACGCGAACGGATCATCACCATTCCACCGGGCGCGCCTGTCGCGGTAGCGCCGACGCCGCGGTTCTATCGCTGGACCTCGGCGAGCATGTGGACGCCGGGGCCGTTCGAGGCACGCGCGCTGCGCGCCTTCTACTACATCACCGACGTCGATCCCACGTGGTCTCCGGAGCGGCAGGACGAGCACCTGCGCGACTTCAACTACGGCGCGCTGTGGGCGATCTCGATCCACGAGGTGTTTCCGGGGCACTTCCTGCATTATCAGCACCTGCGCCTGCTCGATGCGAAGCTGCGCAAATCGATCCTGTTCTCCTCGACGGCATTCGTCGAAGGCTGGGCGCACTACTGCGAGCAGATGATGGTCGAGGAAGGGTTCCGGCGGAACGATCCGGTCGTCCGGCTCGGGCAGCTCGCCGAAGCTCTGATCCGCCTGTGCCGTTTCATCGTCGGCATCCGGCTGCATTGCGAGGACATGTCGGTCGAGCAGGGGGTCCGCTTCTTCCGCGACGAGGCGTTCCTCGAGGAAGTGAGCGCGCGGCGCGAGGCCGAACGGGGCACGTTCGATCCCTCCTATATCCTCTACTCGCTCGGAAAACTGATGCTCCTCAAGCTGCGCGAGGACTACAAGGCGCACGCCGGCGCGAAGTACTCGCTGCGCGCGTTCCATGACATGCTGCTCGCCAACGGCACGGTGCCGTTCTGGGTCCATCGGGCGCTGCTGCTCGGCGAGTCGAACGGGGAGATGATCGAGTAAACGCATGCCTCTTTACGAGTACGAGTGCGAGTCCGGAGAACATCGCTTCGAGCGGATCCAGAAGTTCTCCGACCCGCCAATTGCAACCTGCCCCACCTGCGGGCGCAAGGTGCGCAAGCTGCTGTCGTCTCCCGCGATTCAGTTCAAGGGGACGGGATGGTACATCACCGACTACGCGAGGAAATCCTCCGGGGACGGCAAGGGCAGCGGGTCGAAAGCCGACTCAAAGACCTCCGAGTCGAGCACGACCGAATCGTCAACGACGTCCGACAGTTCCAGTGCCTCGTCGGCGAAGTCGGAGACGAAATCAGATACGAAATCAGATCCGAAGACGACGTAGCACGCCTTCCGGCAAGATGGTTGTGCTGGGCAGCGGGTGAAGCGTGAACAGGTGTTGAATCAGCAGCGCCTGCGGCCACAGCCGAGCGCGGAGGCGCGAGGCGCTGATAAAGGCCTCAGCGACGCGCTGCCTGCCCGAGATCGATCCCGCGCAGATACTCCACGAACGCATCGGCCAGGTCCGGCCGACGCAGCGCGAAGTACACCACGGCCTTCAGAAATCCCAGCTTGTTGCCGGTGTCATGGCGGACGCCGTCGATCCGGCAGCCGTAGATCGGGCGGTCCTTCAACAGCCGCCGGAGCCCGTTGGTCAGCTGGATCTCGCCGGTTCGATCGGAGACGGTGGCTTCGAGGGCCGGAAAGATGTCGGGCGTGAGGATGTAGCGGCCGATGATCGCGAGGTCGGAAGGCGCCTCCTCGCGTGGCGGCTTCTCGACCAGATCGCGGATGCGGTAGACGCCGGGCTTGATCTCTTCGCCGTCGATGATCCCGTAGGCGCTGACGTCCTGGCGCGGTACCCGCTCGATCGCGAGCACCGGCCCCTGCACGTCGTTGAAGACGTCGATCATCTGCTTCAGCGCCGGCGGGTTCGCATCGATCACATCGTCGCCGAGGATGACGGCGAAGGGCTCGTCGCCGACGAGCGCCTTGGTCACGAGGACGGCGTGGCCGAGGCCGAGTGGTTCTCCCTGGCGAACGTAGGAGAAGTTGATCAGATTCGAGATCTTGCGGATCTCCGCGAGAAGGTCGGTCTTCTTCCGCGCTTCGAGGAACGTTTCGAGCTCGACGGACACGTCGAAGTGATCCTCGATCGCGTTCTTTCCCCGGCCGGTGACGAGGATGATGTTGTCGACACCGGAGGCGACCGCCTCCTCGACGCCGTACTGGATGATCGGCTTGTCGACGAGCGGCAGCATTTCTTTCGGCTGCGCTTTGGTTGCGGGAAGGAAGCGAGTGCCAAGGCCGGCCGCCGGAAACACCGCTTTGCGGATGACGGTTTTGGTGGGACGCGCGCTGGAATCGGACATGCCGGCATCGTATCTCAGGACCCGCAGCGTCCGTTATAGGATTGAGCCATGCTCGACCCCGCCTACGTTCGTGAGCACATGGAGACGGTCAGGGCAGGCCTCACGAATCGTGGTCTGCAGCCGGACGCGGAGCTCGAGCAACTCGCGACGCTCGAGAACCGCCGGCGCCGACTGATTCCCGAGCTCGAGGGACTGAAGCGCGATCAGAACGCCGCCGGCGACGAGGTGGCGCGCGCGAAGCGGCAGGGGCAGGACGCGACGCCTATCTTCACTGCGAACAAAGCGCGGGCACAGCAGATCCGTCAGCTCGAGATCCAGCTCGATCAGGTCGAGCAGCAGCGCGCGGCGCTGCTGATGACGATTCCGAACCTGCCGCACGCGAGCGTGCCGCCGGGATCGAGCGCCGCCGACAACCAGGAAGTGCGGCGCCACGGCGAGCCGCGCGTGTTCGACTTCGAGCCGAAAGCCCATTGGGAGCTCGGTCCGGCGCTGGGCATCATCGATTTCGAGCGCGCGACCCGTATGTCGGGCTCTCGTTTTTCCGTCCTGCTCGGCGCCGGTGCGCGTCTCGCGCGAGGGCTGATCAACTTCATGCTCGATCTCCACACCCGCGAGCATGGCTACACCGAGGTCGAGCCGCCGTTTCTCGTGAACGCCGAGGCGCTGCGCGGGACCGGGAATCTCCCGAAGTTCGAGCAGGATTTGTTCAAGATCGGCGGCGAGTGGGATCTGTTCCTGATTCCGACGGCGGAGGTGCCGCTCACCAACCTGCATCGGACCGAGATCATGGATGGCCGTCAGTTGCCGCTGCGCTACACGGCCTACACGCCCTGCTTCCGGAGCGAGGCAGGCTCCTACGGTGCCGACGTCAAAGGGCTGATTCGTCAGCACCAGTTCGACAAAGTCGAGCTCATGACGTTCGCACTGCCCGATCAATCGTTCGACGAGCTCGAACGGCTCACGGGCAACGCCGAAACGGTGCTCAAACAGCTCGGTCTGCCGTACCGGACGATGCTTTTGTGCGCCGGAGACCTGGGCTTCGCATCAGCGAAGACCTACGACATCGAAGTGTGGCTGCCCAGCCAGCAGACCTACCGCGAGATTTCATCCTGCAGCAACACCGAAGCGTTCCAGGCGCGTCGCGCGAACATCAAGTTCCGGCGCGATGGCACTGGCAAGCCGGAGTTCGTGCACACATTGAACGGATCGGGACTCGCCGTCGGCCGCACGCTCATCGCGATCCTCGAGAACTACCAGCAGAAAGACGGTTCGATCGTCGTGCCGGAGGCGCTTCGCCCCTACGTCGGCGGGATCGACACCATCACCGCGCATCGTTAGCGCGTTCCTTCTTTCTGCCTTCACGATCTGCACTCGTGTGCGAAGTCGCTCACGTCGCATCAATGTGTGCGCTGCAGATGGGTGCAATGGCGTGCTGGAGTAGGAAATCGCCACGTGCTCCAGCTGACGGCGTCAGTGGCCGGTGCGTTCATCGGCTCCGCTGCAAGCCAGGAGTAACGAACGTGAAGACGAAGACACGACTTCTGCCCACGACCCTCGTGCTGATGGCTGCCGGGCTGATCGGCGTTCGGACCTATCGGAAGCGCCACGGGTAGTCCCGTCTTTCTCGAGCCGGCCCCGCGATTCACGATCGAGGTACGGTCGTGGGGCCGCCACGTCCTCGGCCGATGTCCTCGCGCACCTGTCGTAGACGGAGTACTGGCGCGCCGGGAACGTGAAGTCCGGCCGCTTGGCGGGCACAGGCCCGAAAACCCCCAGCGGATCCTGTCTGACTTTCGTCCGGCACTTGGCGGCAAGTGCCATTCGTCCGGACGACCACTTCGGAACGACAACTCACTTGACAGCGAGTCATTCCATATCAGACTGGCGGTGGGTGCGACCGGCGATGCTAGCTGCAACCACTTATCCACGGAAAGAATCCGCGCAGGCGCGTTGTACCCTGCCGGGTTCGTCGTTAGATAAAGAAGAAAGCCCGCTCAGCCAGATGGAAGAACGGCTTCCCGCGCCGGCGACCTTCGTGCAGGCCAGTACGCCGCGCGATCAGACCACTGACGCCGATGCGGCGTTTGAGGAGATGTACCGCGGCGCGTGGCGCCGCGTGTACTCGTTTGTCCGATGTCAGGTGGCCGGCCGTGAGACGGCGCAGGAACTGGCCAGCCATGCCTTTTTCAAGGCCTACCGCCAGCGCCATCACCAGCCGGCCGGCCCCGATGCCCTGCTCTGGATGCTTCGCATTGCCCACAACGTGCTCATCGACCACTGGCGCGTCGAGGGCCGGCGCGCCGCGGTCACGATCTCGCTCGACGAGCTGGGCGAGATAGTCGGGTCGGCGGCCAATCCGGAGACGATGGTCGTAACGCGCGAGCGAC
>DATAEK010000333.1:0-3698 GCA_036258055.1 Vicinamibacterales bacterium | reverse complement strand
CGTCGAAATCTTCGGCGAGAAGCCCACCATCGAAGACATCCTCGGCAAGGACTTCCTGAAAGGACCTGTGCCGTACGGCGGCATGACCCACCAGGAATTCCTGAGTATGGTCACACCTAAAGATGTGCAAGGAATGGCCGCGTTCAGCAACACGCAGGGCATCGTCGTGGCCGCGACCTCGGTCGCCCTGCAGTGGGCGCTCCAGGCGGCGATTCACAAGTACGAACAGGCGAAGGACAACCGCGCGAAGGAAGCGGCGCGCAAGGAAGTGCAGGAAGCCTTGGAGGCTCTCCGGAGAGCTCGCCGCGCCGCGGGCCTCGAGGATAAGTAGGCAGTGCAAGGCCAGCATTTCTTACTGCGCGCGGGGCCCCACCCCCGCGCGTTTTACGCGCTTCGCGCGACGGCCTTCGGCCTGTCCGCCCGTCTGCGACGGGCGGCCTACCGTCTGACCGCTGGGCCCGCCTCCCGCTCGCTTCACGCGCTTCGCGCAGCCGAGTCCCGAACGCCGAGTCCCGAGCCCCGAGTGTCTTATCTCCCCGACTGCGTCGTCGTCGCACCCTCGCCGAAGACGTAGCGGTTGAACCACTCCAGGTTGTGTTCCATCGCGGCGCGCGCGGCTTTGGGTTTGTTGAGGCCGTGGCCAAAGCCTTTGTAGACGATCAGCTTCACCGGCACACCTTGGTCCTGCAGTCCCTGATAGAGCTCGTAGGCGTTGGGAATCGGGACGCGCGGGTCGTTTTCGCCGTGCTGGATGAGCGTGGGCGTTTTCGCCCGCTTGATGTTCGTGATCGGGGACGTCTTCGCATAGATCTCGGGATCGTCCCACGGCGTCGCCTTCAGGTACTGACGCGTGAACGGATGGATGTCGGTGTTGACGTAGTACGTCATCCAGTCGGAGATTCCTGCGCCCACCGAAATCGCCTTGAACGGCTGGCGTTCGTGGGTCGCGAGGAACGCCGAGATGTACCCGCCCTGGCTCCATCCCATCACGCCCATGCGCGACGAATCGGCGATACCCTGGGCCACGAGGAAGTCGACGCCCGAGAGCACGTCCCAGGCGTCACCGACACCAAGGTTGCGCACGTTCAAGGACCGGAACTTCTCACCGTATCCGGCGCTGCCCCGGTAGTTCGGCTCGAGCACGACTGCGCCCTTGGCCAGCCACAGCTCGATCGGATACGTGCCGCCCATTTGCACGCGCACCGGCCGGGAGATGCCCGTCGGTCCGCCGTGAATCACCACGAGCAGCGGATATCGCCGGCCGGCCTGGTAGTCGGCAGGTTTGTGCAGCACGCCCTCGATCGTCGCGCCGTCGGTGCTCTTCCACGAGATCACTTCACGCGTCCCGACGGTCCACCCCGCGATTTGATCGCCAAACGACGTCAGCTTGTGGCTGGCCATCGTTGCCACCGGCGCGACCATCACTTCCGGAAACGCCTTTGCATCACCGCTGACGAACGCGACCGTCGATGCATCGCGGCTGAAGCTGAAGCTGCCGATCGACGATCCGGATGCCGGGCTGATCGCCGAGACCTGCGAGGTGGACGGATTCAGCTTGTAGAGGCGCGAGCTCGTTCTCTCGAGCCCTGAAAAGAAAATGCCACCCGCAGTCCATGAGAGGAGCGACGGTTGCTCGTCGAAAGCGTCCGAGACGGATTTCGGCGTGCCGCCGGCGGCTGGCACAATCGCTATGCGGGAATTGCCAAAGAAGAACCACGGGTTTGCCATCGCGCTCTCGAAGGCGATCTGCGATCCATCGGGGGACCACTTCGGATTCGAATCCGGTCCGTTCTGCGTGACGAGCTTGCGGATCGATCCGTCGGCGACGCTCACGATCGAGATGTCCGCACTTCCGGAACTGGCGGCGTTGGTGTCCGATCGATGATCGAACGCGATCGACTTGCCGTCGGGCGACCACTCGAAGCTCCCGACCGTGAAGGTGCCCGTCGTCAATCGTCGCGGTTTCTCGGCGCTCGCCGCGTCCGCGACGGTGGCGAGATAGAGATGCGCCATACGGTATTCCTGATCGACGACCTCGAACTCCCCATACTTCTTGTCGCGATCCTTGGCCGTATCCGTCTTGGGATCGGTCATCGTGAACGCAATCTGTTTTCCGTCCGGCGACCACGCGAATCCGTTGACTCCGTCGTCAGTCGTCGTGAGCTGGCGCGCTTCGCCGCCTGACGGATCGATGAGATAGATCTGGCGCTTGTCGGTTCGATCCGAGACGAACGCAAGCTGCCGCCCGTCGGGCGACCAGGCGGGCGCGCTGCTCGACTTCCGGGCCCGTGTGAGCTGAATCGGCGATCCACCGGCGGTGTCCGCGAGGAACACTTCGGTCTCGTATGCGTTCTCCTCCCAGTTGGTTTCCGTGACGGTAAAGGCGACACGCTTTCCGTCAGGGGAGAGCGCGACCGCACCCGGACGTTTCAGCTCGATGAGTTGATCGATCGTCGGCACACGCGTGTCCGCCGCGCGCAGGGCCGGCGAGACCAAGATCAGGGCGAGCGCAACGAGTGTCTTTCGCATAAGGCATCTCCAGACGGGCCGCTCAGGGGAACGCGGTTCAGGTTGGGCCATGTTACGTGCTCGACCGGGGCTCCGCAACGATTGGCATTGCGGCGGAGGTCCGAAGGCCCGGGTGCCTGCCAGGCGCTCCTCTCCTGTGGTACCCTGCCGGCTCGTCCAGCGCCACGGGCAAGACGTCAGGGCAGCTCCAGGGGAGGGAAAGGACATGCGTGCGACCCGCTACTCGCTGATTGCACTCTTCGGCATCATGGCGGTGCTGCCGTCGAGGCCGGTGGTGACCGCACCCGCGCTGCCGCAGTCGCCACCCACGTATCAGCAGTTCCTGAGCCCGGCGTCCCCGCTCGAAGTCGTCGCCGCGAAGAAAGTCGATCGGGTCGCGTGGGTCGCGTTCGAGGAAGGCAAGCGCAACGCCTACACCGCCGCGGCGCCGGCTTTCAGCCCCGTTCGACTGACCAACTTCCAGAAGGATGACGGCATTGACCTCTCCGGCGTCCGGATCTCGGACGACGGCTCGACCGCGATCTTCATGCGCGGAACGGCGCCGAACCGCAGCGGCTGGATTGCGAATCCCACGGCCGATCCCAACGGGCCCGAGCGCGCGGTCTGGGCGGCACGGACCGCTGGTGGACCTGCCTGGAAGGTGATCGCCGATGCGGCCAATCCGGAGCTCGCCCCTGACGGCGGCTCGGTCATCTTTGCCAAGGACGGTCAGCTTTATCGCGCGAAGGTATCGCCCACGCGTCCGGCTACGGAGATGGATCGCGGCGAAAAGCCCTTCATCAAAGAGTGGGGAGAGCAGAGCTCGCCGAAGTGGTCTCCCGACGGCAGGAAGCTCGCGTTTGTGAGCACCCGCACCGATCACAGCTTCGTGGTCGTCTACGACATGCCGACGCGGACCGTGAAGTACCTGTCACCGAGCGTGGACTTCGATACCAATCCGCTCTGGAGCGGCAACAACAGCGTGGTCTTCGTCAGGCGGCCGGGTCTTCCGTTCGGTCAGCAGGCGCAGGAAGGCACGGGGGGCCTCGGTCTGCCGAATGGTCCCGCGTTCCAGCCAACGGCGCCGGGCGGACGCGGTCAGGGCCGCGGCGGGCGTGGACAAGGAAATGCAGCGGCGCCAGCCGCGCGTGGTGAGAGCGAGGTCCAGAATCCCGCCGCACCGGGTGGAC
>DATAEK010000329.1:0-2030 GCA_036258055.1 Vicinamibacterales bacterium | reverse complement strand
TCCGTGCGTCGCCGTGATCCCACTGATCTTCGCCGCGGCCCCGCTCGGATGGCCGACGACGCTGAGTGTCATCGTCGCGTATGAGGTCGCGACGATTGGGACGATGGTCGCGCTCGTGCTGCCGACGCGGGCCGCGGCGACGGTCGCACGCGGCGTGTGGATGGATCGGCACGGCGACGCGCTGGCCGGCGCGGTCGTCGCTCTCGTCGGGATAGCGGTGCTGGGCCTGGGTATCTAAGGTTGAAGGAGGTCCTATGACATCCGCAAAATCGATCGAAGCGTTTCTCGACAACCCGTCAATCGCCGTCGTTGGCGTCTCGCGATCGGGCAAGGGATTCGGCAACGCCGCCTGCCGCAGCCTGCGGACGCAGGGCTACCGGGTGTATCCGGTGAACTGGTCCGCGCCGACCGTCGATGGTATTCGCTGCTATTCGCGGCTGAGCGAGCTGCCCGAGCGGGTGAATGCCGTCCTGGTGGTCGTGCCTCCGCCCCAGGCGGTTGACGTGATCCGCGAAGCGGCGGCGGCGGGCATCCGCCACGTGTGGCTGCAGCAGGGCGCCGAATCTGCGGAAGCGGTCAGAGTCGGGGCCGAGCTCGGGCTCGACGTCATCTCAGGCGAATGCATCCTGATGTTCGCCCACCCGACCGGCATTCATCTGGCGCACCGCTGGCTCCGCCGGCTCACTCACGGCCTCCCGCCGGAACTCAGAACTAAGAGCTTGTTGCGAAATTAACTGACTGACGTCTTGTACTTCGATTCGAGGCTTGGTACGGTCGCCTGACCGACAGCGAGGCGGTCAGGCATGCCCCAGGCCTTGATCGATGATGACTTATGGGCCCGAATCGAACCACTGCTCCCGAAGCGCCGGCGCCGCAACCGGCAATATGCCGGCCGCGCGCCCATTCCGGATCGTGCCGTCCTGACAGGGATTCTCTTCGTGTTACGGACCGGCCTCCCGTGGAACATGCTGCCACGCGAGATGGGCTGTGGATCGGGCACGACCTGTTGGCGTCGGCTCGTCCGCTGGCAACGCGCGGGCGTCTGGAAGCGTTTACACACGGTCCTGCTCAACGAGTTGCGACGACGCGGCCAGATCGATTTGGCCCGCGCCGTGGTCGACAGTTCCTCGCTCCGCGCGCTGCGCGGGGGAAAAAAACTGGACCGAACCCTACCGATCGCCGCAAGGCCGGGTCGAAACATCATGTTCTCACCGACGCGCACGGGATTCCGCTCGTCGCGCGGCTGACTGCGGCGCATCGTCACGACGTCACCCAATTGCTGCCCCTGGTCGATGCGATGCCGCCGCTGCAGGGACGGGCCGGTCGACCGGTCCGCAAACCGCAGCTGGTCCAAGGCGACCGCGGATACGATTCGCAGCCGCACCGCAACCAACTCCTGGCTCGTGGCATTACCTCGCAACTCGCCAAGCGCGGCCGACCTCATGGGAGCGGGCTGGGCCGCACGCGCTGGGTGGTCGAGCGGACCATCGCCTGGCTGCATCGATTTCGTCGATTGGCCGTCCGCTACGAGCGTCGCCCCTGTATTCACGAAGCGTTTCTCACGTTAGCGTGCTCTCTCGTCTGTTGGTACTATCTGCGACCGGTCATTTAATTTCGCAACGTGCTCTTAGTTCCTCGTTCCGCGTCGCTGTGCTATGAGACGAGCGACGCGGTGTATTCCTCATAGGTGCCCTTGAAGTCTTGAATCACACCGCCATCGAAGTGCCACACGCGCGTGCCGACCTCTTCCATCAGGTCCTCGTCGTGGGTCACCAGCAGCACGGTGCCATCGTAGCGCTGGAGGGCGATGTTGAGGGCGTTGATCGACTCGAGATCCAGATGATTGGTGGGCTCGTCGAGGATGAGCACATTCGGCTTCTGCAGCATGATGCGGCAGAACAGCAATCGCGCGGTTTCGCCACCCGAGAGCGCCTCCGTCGGCTTCAATCCTTTTTCGCCGCTGAACAGCATCTGGCCCAGCAGACCGTGGATGTCCTGCCGCGACGCGTCGGGATCGAACCGGTGCAGCC
>DATAEK010000323.1:0-3744 GCA_036258055.1 Vicinamibacterales bacterium | reverse complement strand
CTCGCTGCCTTGCGTACCGTGCAGGCGGAGACCGCGATCTATGCCTGGCTCGATTCCTGGTGTCTCGGCTGGGCCTGGTTCAACTGGCGGGGTGGTCAGGTCTGGGGGTGGGACAGCGTCGTCAACGGGGAGCGGTCAGTTCTCCGGATCGTGCCGGAGCACAAGGCCGCCGTTGTCCTGATGACGAACAGCAGCACCGGGCGTGCGATGTATCGGTCACTCTTCGCCGATCTCATGGAGGCGTTGTTCGGGATCAGCGTGCCGCCGCTGCGCCTCGATGCATCACCAGGAGCAGCAGGAGACCTCTCGCGCTTCGCCGGCGTCTACGCATGGCCGGACCGGCATGTTGAAGTCACGGCCTCCAGGAGCGGGCTCTTCATCAAGGACGAGGGCGACGAAACTGAGTTGCGCCCGCTCGATGAGCGAACCTTCCGCGTTGACCCCACGGACACGGATAACCCAACGGTGACGTTCGGAGCGTTCGATGCGGGCGGCCGCCCACGGGTGCTGTACAGCATGCTCTGGGGACTTCCCCGTCTCGACGCGTGATTGTCCGGTCAGCGACGGGATTACTGGAGGGATCAATGCGATGCAGGTCGACGTGAACGGAACGCGACTGTGGTTCGACGCGGATGGGCCGGCAATCGTGCCCGATGGGAGCGAGATGCTGCAACGGCCGACGGTGCTGCTGATCCACGGCGGCCCCGGAGTCTATGACCACTCGTACCTCAAGCCCGACTTCGGTTCGCTCACCCAGCATGCGCAGGTCGTCTATCTCGATCTGCGTGGCCACGGGCGGTCGACCTGGGGAGACGCTGCCGCGTGGAGCTTCGAAGCATGCGCTGATGACGTCCGCGCTTTCTGCGACACGGTAGGGATAGACAGGCCGATCGTCTTTGGACATTCGATGGGAGGACCGATCGTCTTGCTGTATGGCGCACGGCACCCGGGACATGCGGGCGGACTCATTGTCCAATCGGGATTCGCACGGTGGGACCCACCGCGGATGGTCGAGGGCTTCCGCCGCGTCGCAGGCGACGAAGTCGCTGAGATCGCGGAGCGCGCGTTCGGTGGCGATGAGGTGAGCGAGGAAGAGTGGGCTCGCGTTTATGCCGCCTTCGGCCTGCGGGTCCCGGACGAGGAGCGAGAGTCCGGCACGCCAAAGAACCTGGAGCTCAACTCGCACGGGATGGAACTCATCCGCCGACTCGACATCGTCGACCAGCTGAGGCGGGTCGGCTCTCCCACGCTCGTGTCAGTTGGCGAACTCGACCCTGTGACACCGGTCGCCGCCGCCGAAGAGATTGTCGATGCTCTGCCTGACGGCATCGCGCGGCTCGAGGTCACTGCGCAAGCCGGTCACTTCACCTGGTTGGACGCTCCGGACAAGTTCTGGCCGATCGTCATCGACTTCATCCACGACAGCGGCGAACGCGAACATGTCCAGCCGATGTCGTCTGAGAACGACAATTGATCAACTCCGGCCACAAACCCGGCGGCCTTCCCGAGCTGCGTTGTGGTTCGGTCCCGTCCACAGCGAATAGGGCACCCACATGCGACTCTGTCTAGCGACGGCTGTGGCGCGATCTCACGCCTCCGACCGCGGCAAACAACGGGCTTGCACAGGCGACGAATGCCGACTGAGCCGCCGAGGTCCACAATGCGGGCATGGACTGACGCGACGCGGTGACGCACCGCGGAACGTACATCGAGCGTGGTCGCTCGACGGGAAGAGGCGCGATGGCAGGCGAGATCATCGGCAGACGGGAGGAGCTGCTGGCGCTCGAGGCGTTTCTGGAGGCCGTGCCTGCCGGTGGCCAGGCACTTTTACTTGAGGGCGATGCCGGGATCGGCAAGTCCACGCTCTGGTCCGAGGGGGTACGCCTCGCGCGCGAGCGCAGCTTCCGCGTTCTTACGGCGCGCACGACCCGCTCCGAGACGCAGGTCGCGTTCGCGACCCTCGGCGATCTGCTCGCACCGGCGTTGGAAGCGACGCTGCCGCGCTTGGTGCCGGTCCAACGGCGTGCGCTCGAGGTCGCATTGCTCCTACGCGAGTCGGACGAACGGCCTCCGGACACACGCCTGCTCGGGCTTGCGCTCGTCGCCGTCGTTCGTACGCTCGCCCAGGACGGACCGCTTCTGGTGGCGCTCGACGACGTGCAGTGGATCGACGCGAGCTCGGCCGAGGTACTGAGGTTCATGCTGCGGCGGCTGGAGGGCGAAAGGGTGGGCGTCCTCGCGACCGTGCGCGAACGGCCCGTCGAGGCGCCACTTGAGCTCGATCGCGCCTTCGCAGCGTTCCAGCGGCTCGCGGTCGAGCCGCTTTCCGTCGGCGCGGTCCATCGGCTCCTCTGGGGCCGGCTTGCGCTCAACCTGACGCGACCGGGCCTATCGCGCGTGTACGAGATCGCGGGTGGGAACCCCTTCTTCGCACTTGAGCTCGGGCGCGCGATCGGCAGGAGCGCGGTTCGCGTGGATGGTGTGAATGTCACGCTGCCCGAGAGCTTGAACGCCCTTGTGACGGACCGGTTGCGCGTATTGCCGGCGCGTGTCCGAAAGACGCTCGTTGCTGTCGCCGCCGTTGCAGCTCCCTCGGTGACGTTGCTAGAGCCGCTGGCAGCTGGCGTTGTCGATGACATCGAGCTCGCCGAGAAGCAGGGCGTGGTCGAGCTCGACGGCGACAGGATCCACTTCACGCATCCACTATTGGCCCCCGCCTGCTATGTGGCGATGCCACTGCACAAAAGGCGTCAGCTCCATCGTCGCCTCGCCGAACTGGAT
This sequence comes from Vicinamibacterales bacterium, assembly GCA_036258055.1. Classification (GTDB taxonomy): domain Bacteria; phylum Acidobacteriota; class Vicinamibacteria; order Vicinamibacterales; family 2-12-FULL-66-21; genus DATAEK01. Next base: position 963 of record DATAEK010000323.1, on the reverse strand, counting down.
GTCGATCTCGAAGAGCGTGCCCGCCATCTCGCGATCGCGGCCATCGGTGCCGATGAAGAGATCGCAGCAGCGCTCGATGCGGCGGCGACCCACGCGCGTGCACACGGCGCTGCACAGGCAGCGGCAGAGCTCGCTGAGCGCGCGGTCGCGCTCACGCCGGTGCATGCAATCGAGAGCATCAACCGACGCCGCATCACCGCCGCAGAGCACTGCCGGTATGCGGGTGACATGGAGAAGGCGGCGGTTCTGCTCGAGGCAGTAATCGGCTCCTCTCAACCCGGTCGAGTCCGAGCCGAGGCGCTCACCCAGCTCGCGGGAGTGCGCGGGATGGCAGTGGGCTTTCCTGTGGCCGTGAGTCTCTTGAGCGCCGCCCTCGCCGAGCCCGGCCTTGAGTCCAGCCAAGAGGTGAACCTCCTCTGCGAACTCGCGTGGATGGCGCATGTCGCAGGGGACAACCAAGCCGGCGCTCACTATGCCGACGCAGGGCTTGCGCTCGCCGAGGAGCTGGCGGACCCGGCGACCCTCGTGATCGCCCTTGCAGCGGTGGCGCAAAACAGGTTCGCGCGCACGGGTGTTATCCGGCACGACCTCCTCGACCGTGCGCTGGAGCTTGAACAGACCCTCGATAGTGGGGGCTACGCGGCCGCGCGCTGGTCGTCCTGGCATGTCGGTCTGCCAATGCGCCTGTCGCCGTCGCGCGTCACGCGTGCGCTCCTGCTCGGCCGATCCGACCGCCACGACGAGTCGCGCATCCTGTGGAGGGGGCTGACCGGCGAGGCCACAGAGCGCGCCGACCCCGACGCTGTGAGGTGCCTGTTCCACCGCGCCCAGATGGAGATGACGTCTGGCGCCTGGGACACGGCCGCGCAACTGTGCGACGAGGCGATACCGCTCGCCCGCCAGATCGGCTTGGAGGTGTTCGAGTCGCTTTGCCTGTCGATTCTTGCCGAGATCGACGCCTAC
>DATAEK010000320.1:0-19153 GCA_036258055.1 Vicinamibacterales bacterium | reverse complement strand
CCCTCATCGCTGTCGTACAGGGTTCCACGAAACATCGCCACGATGGCATAGCCAACAAAGCCGCCACCGACGATGGTCGCGACGAAGCGAAGTCCGCCTTCGGTCCCCATGGTCACCCCTTCTCCGATTTGTTGAGATTCTCGATCAGGCTCGTCTTCGTTGGAAGGAACCCTACAGACGGGCGATGCGGCGTGCTCCAACGTCGTCCGCCGTCCGGCCCCGCCGCCGCGCGGGAGACGGCACCAGAGTACGTACGAAACTCCGCCGGAGCGGTTGCGGTCGGATCGGGCCGACCTTGAGCCGCACGATCAGCGGAGAGAGTAAAACGGCCTCGGAGCGGTCCCGATCGGCGGCGGCGCTGATTCGCCGACAACGCAGTGATCGCCCGGTCGCCGACCCTGATTCCGGCTGTCGTTCGGACGATCCAAGCCGACGCCGGACCGTCAGGCCAGCCGCGGAGGGGCCGTTTTTCCGTGCGGCGAAGCGGGAGGCCTGAGACGACCGCAACCGCTCCGGCGCCGGCCGCCCTTCGATCACCTTGCTTCTCCTTCGGCGGCGGTGTCAGGGCCAGCGCAACTTTCCGCCGCATCCGAAACCGGAAGTCCCCAGGACACGATCAACAGACCCGCTAGCCAATCCGCTCGATGTAATCGTCCGGCAGATTCAACCGCCGCGCGAGGTCGCGCAACTTCGCGGCGTATCCCTCATTGCGTTCATCGGGTCCCGGCGCAACCGGCAGGTTGAAGCACAACGCCGCGATCCGCGATCCATCGCCGATCTCCGCGACGACGGCCTCAGGACGATACATCTGCACACTTGGATCGGCGTACAGGCGATCAATCTCCTCGTGCTGGAGTTCCATCAACACGCCGTGGGCACGGCCGTCGGGATCTGGAACGAGCGTGGCGCGCTGACCGATGCGGAGCGCGAATCCGGAGACTGACGCGCGGCGAGGCCCAGCCGGATCGATGGCTTTCGAGCGCAGGATGTCGGCGTCCATGAAGAGGCCGTAGAAGAAGACCGCGATGCGCCTCGGCATTGTGCCTCCGGGTCCGGCTGTGAAAGACGGATTGTCGAAAGACGCGCTGCGGAGCCCTGCGTTCTGCGGGGTCTAATCGCACGTCAGGTCTGGCACGCCATCCCATCGGAGAACGGGCCGCTCTGATACCGCTTCCAAGTGCAGCGAGATCTCATGACCGTCGCCCAGCACGCCGCTCGGCGGAGCGGAAGTATACGCCGTGATGCGGTAGAAGCCATCGGCCAGGGTGAGCTGCTGCGTGCTCGGACAATGGCGTGTCCACGACAAGAGATCGTAGAGGTCGCGCACACACAGCCGCGCGTCACGCACCTCGACGCCGAGCCGGATCTTGCGCTCGGCCGCCTCGAGCGCCGCGACATCGATATCGCCGTCGTACACGATCAGGCGGAAGCGGCCCGAAGTTCCGGTGCCGAAGGTCGTGAGGCCGCATTCCACGACGTGCCGCGCGACGTCCGCCGGACTCCAGAAACGCGACGACAGGTAGTCCTGTCCCTCGCCAATGTGCTCGACAGCAAAAGGCGAGTAGATGATGATGCCCAGGCCGGCAATATCGACATCAACGACGGTTCGCATCCGCTCACTTGACCCGCGGCTTCAACAGCGGATCAAGAAAATCGAACACATCCGCCTCCCACGTGGTCACGCTTCCGTAGATGAGACCGTGTCCATCGCGCGTGCTGCGGCCGGCGGCAGGATAGATCTTCAAGCGATGCGGTAGCGCGAGAGTCTTCGTCATCGGCTCAGGGATCTGACGCCGAGAATCGCCAGGGAGACCGTCTACCCTCCCGCCATCGCACCGACGACGAGAAATGGTTCGGTCCCCGCGACGACCGCATCAGGCAGCCGGGTCTCAGGGGGATCGTGCGAAAGGTCGTGCTCGCACGCGAAGAAGCGCACGAACGGCCGGCGTTTGTGCGTGACGTGATCCCGCATCGTCCCACGCAGCACTGGGTACGACACTTCCAGCGCGTCGAGGACGCCGCCGAGCGTCGGCTGTCCGTTCACGTCGACCGACACTTCACCGTTTACTCGCGCGAGCGTTCGCAGGTGCGCGGGCAGCAGGACACGGATCATGTCCCGCCTCCGCACCAGCGGCCGCGTGAGTGGCTCGCTCTCATCAGACCTCCGGCAGCGTCTGCACTTCGACGGACAGTACAGGGGGCAAATCTCTGACGATGGGCGTCCAGCTGTCCCCCGCGTTCTTCGACACGTACACCTGACCGCCGGTGGTCCCGAAATACACGCCGCACGAGTCGAGCGTATCCACCGCCATCGCGTCACGCAGGACGTTCACGTAGCAATCGCGCTGCGGCAATCCCTTGGTGAGCGGCTCCCACTCGCAGCCGCCGGATCGGCTGCGATACACGCGCAGTTGGCCGTCGAGCGGATAGTGTTCGGAGTCGCTTTTGATCGGCACGACGTAGATGGTGTTGGGCTCGTGGGCGTGGACGTCGATGGCGAAGCCGAAGTCGGTCGGAAGATTGCCGCTGACTTCCTGCCACGAGTCACCTGCGTTGTCGCTCCGCATCACGTCCCAGTGCTTCTGCATGAAGAGCACGTTCGGCCGCGACGGGTGGATGGCGATGTGGTGGACGCAATGGCCCACCTCCGCATCCGGGTCGGGAATGCCTTCGGATTTCAGCCCCCGGTTGATCGCCTTCCACGTCTTCCCGCCATCGTCGGTACGAAATGCGCCCGCCGCCGAAATCGCGATGAACATCCGATCGCGATTCGTGGGGTCGAGGATGATCGTGTGCAGGCACAAGCCTCCGGCGCCGGGCTGCCAGTTCGGCCCGGAGCCATGGCAGCGGAGGCCGGAAAGCTCCTGCCACGTCTGGCCGCCATCGGTCGTCCGGAAGAGCGCCGCGTCCTGAACGCCGGCGTAGACCGAGTCCGGATCCGTGAGCGATGGCTCGAGGTGCCACACGCGCGCGAACTCCCAGGGGTGCGGGGTTCCGTCGTACCACTGATGCGTGCCAGGCACGCCGTCGTATAGGAACTTGTTGCCGACCGGCTCCCACGTCTTTCCGCCGTCGTTCGATCGCTGGATCTGCTGTCCGAACCACCCGCTGCTCTGCGAGGCATACAAACGGTTCGGATCGGCGGGTGATCCCTTGACGTGGTAGAGCTCCCACCCCGCGAAATGCGGACCGCTGACCTGCCACTGCTCCCGCGTGCCGTCGGCCGTCAGAACAAAAGCCCCCTTCCGGGTGCCGACGAGTACTCGAACTCCGCTCATCCCCGACTCCTTTCAGCCTCAGGCAGCAACAACGCTCCCTGCCTGTATTGTCGATCGAGTCGCCGCTTGATCGACAATCACAGCCGTCAAGCGCGTTGACGAAAGGTGTGACCGGCGTCAGTCTGCCCGAAGGGCGACGACCGGATCCACCCGCGTGGCTCGCCGCGCCGGGGCCAGGCAGGCGACGATTGACACACCTGAGAGGAGAAGCGCGACCGCCAGGAGTGCGATTGGATCGTGCGGCGTCATCGACGCGAGGCCGCCCGGCAGAATCCGGCTCAGCGCCAATGAGCCCAGGAAGCCAATCGCCAGGCCCGTCATCAGCTGTGCCAGGCCACGCCTGAGGATCAGCCAGGACACTTGTCGGCGCCGCGCGCCGAGGGCCAGGCGCACACCAATCTCTTGCGTCCGCTCGGTCACTGAGTAGGCCATGACGGCGTAGAGTCCGACGCACGACAGCAGGAGCGCGATGCCGGAGAGGATTCCGAACAGGCCGCCCCAGGTGCGATACCACCAGCGATCCTGAGCCAGCACCTGCGCCACAGTCTGCACCGCGAGGACAGGCTGGTCCGGATCGATCGCTTGCACCTCGCGGCGCACGGCGTCCATCACCGATCCTGGAGGAAGCGCGCTGCGAACCAGCAGCGACGCGGCGGCCGGTGATTCCTGGCGGATTGGGATGTAGACCACGGCGTTCAGGTACTCGTCCGTTGGCGAACCCTGCCGGATCGTCGGGCTCACGCCGACAATCGTGCGCCAGACCTCGACGCTCGTTCCAGGCGAGGCTTCGCGCCGCGTGAAGCGCAGCCGTCTGCCGAGGGGATCTTCGCCAGCGAAGAACTGCGCCGCGAGCCGCTCGTTGATGATGACCGTCTCCGCGCCGGGCGCGCCGTCCGTTTCGTTGAAGCTCCGTCCGCGTGCGATGCGCACGCCAACCACGTCGAAGAACCGCGGAGTGATCGCCACGGTTCCGACGAACGTCGGTTGGTCCCTGCGGGCGAGTCCGTCGATTTCCAGCAGGCGCTCGCCGCCGTCGAGCGGCGGTACCCCGGTCGTCACGCAGATGGCTTCGACGCCGGGTATCGCTGCAAGCCTTGGCTCGAGCCGGTCGAACAGTCCTCGTCTGGCCTCGGCGGTCCGGTACTTCGCCTCCGGCATCTGCAGACGCATCGTCACCAGGCGATCGATGCGGATGCCGAGGTCGACGAAATACAGCGTCATGAAGCTGCGAACCATCGACGCCGCGCCGACGAGGAGCACCATCGTCAATGCGATCTCGGCGACGACGAAGGCACTGCTGAATCGTCGCCCGTACCGGCTGCCCGCGATCCCACGGCCGCCGTCCTTCAGCGCCGTGAACGTCTTCGTTTTCGAGACGTGCAGCGCCGGCGCCAGGCCGCAGAGGACGGCACTCAACACGCAGATGCCGACGACGTAGCCGAGCACGACGTAGTCAATCGTGAACACGACCCAATACGGCAGGCCGGACAGGCGAATCGCCTCGTCGAAGGCCCTCGCGCCCGCAACAGCGAGGAGCACGCCGAGCGCTCCGCCGATCGCACCGAGCACGAGGCTCTCGATCAGGAGCTGTCGGATGACGCGCCATCGAGACGCGCCGAGAGCCGTGCGAACGGCGACCTCACGCGCCCGCGATGCCGATCGGGACAGCAGCAGATTGGCCACGTTCGCGCACGCGATGAGCAGCACGAACACGACGGCGCCCATGACGGTGAGGAACATCGGCCGCCCACCGCCGCCGATGTATCGCTCCGTGAACGTCTCCACTCGGATGCCAGTGAGGTCCTTGGTGATCTGCGGCTCAACCGCGATCAACTGCTGCGCGATAGCGCTCATCTCCGCACTCGCGCTGCGACGATCCGTGCCGTCCTGCAGGCGCCCGAACACGCGGAGCGGGCGCAGGACGCGCTCCTGCTCGGCGTCCTGCGGGATGTACGGCGCCCAGAGAGCTGAGTCGTCCGGGAACCTCATGCCCTCAGGCATCACGCCGACGATCGTGGCGGGTTGTCCGTTGACGCGCAACGTCCTGCCGAGCGCGTTCGGATCGAAGGCGTAGCGGTCGCGCCAGAGCGTGTAGCCGATGATGACCACCGGGTCGGCGCCGGGCCGCTCGTCGCCCGGCGTGAAATCACGCCCGATGAGCGGCGGCTGATGCAACACGCCGAACGTGTTCGCGGTGACCCAGGTTCCGTGCGCTTCGTCCGGCAGCGCGCGGTCGTCGCTGATGTTCATCGAGGCGTCCCGGTACGCCGCGAGGTCGGCGAAGCGACGGGTCTGAGCGCGCAGGTTCTGGAACTCGGGGTGCGAGATGTTCGAGCGCCGGCCGGAGCGATTCTGCCAGGACAAGACGTACAGTCGATCCGCGTTCTCGAAGGGGAGACCGCGAAGGAACACGGCGTTCACGATCGTGAAGCCGGTGGCATTGGCGCCGATGCCCAGCGCGAGCGCCGCGATTGCGGCGGCCGAGAACCATCGATCCCTGGCGATCAGCCTGAAGGCGAACCTGACGTCCTGGATCACCGCGTCGAGGCCCGGTAGGCCGCGAGCCTCTCGATGTTGCTCTTTGAGCGACGCCGCGGCGCCCAGCCTGAGCCGCGCCGCCCGGCGTGCGTCGTCGGGCGACATGCCACGACGGATGTTGTCGTCCGTCAGCATCGCCAAGTGCGACGCCAGCTCCTCATCGAAGTCGAGATCGATCGCGCTCGGCCTGAGGAACGCGCGCAGGCGAGCAGCCATCTGCGTCAGCCGCGACCACGCCGTCATCCTTTTCTGGCCTCGAGCAGCAGCATCCGTCCGATCACACCGGCGATGCGCTCCCAGTTGCGTGTCTTGGCAACGAGTTGCCGGCGGCCGGCTTTCGAGAGCGCGTAGAACTTTGCTCGGCGGTTGTTCTCCGACGTGCCCCACTCGGCGCTGATCCACCCCTTCTGCACCAGCCGGATGAGGCACAGGTACACCGTGCCCTGGTTCACGGCAAGCGCGTCCTCGCTCAGCTGCTCAATCCGTCGCGCGATGCCGTAGCCGTGCATCGGACCCATCGCCTCGAGTGTCTTGAGCACCATCAGGTCGAGCGTGCCCTGCAGAATCTCGGATTTGCTCCCGGCCATCTGACTCCTCTGGGATGTCAAGAGGAGTGTAGGCGCTTTCCTGTGGGATGTAAAGAGGAAGGAAGCCGCTTTGGGCTTGAATTCGCTCCCCAACTGAGACACCGTTAGAGATTGTTCGCTCGCTGAGCGGCACGTAGAGGGATCCGGCACCGACTGTTCATGCAGGAGAAGAACGGCATCATGGCTAACAAAAAGACTCTGGTGATCATCGGCGCGACTGGCGCGCAGGGCGGCGGGCTGGCGCGTGCAGTGGCCGCTGACAAGAGCTCCCCGTTCGCGGCGCGCGGTGTCACACGCAAAGTCGACTCCGACAAGGCAAAGGCGCTGTCGGGCCAGGGTATCGAGGTTGTCGCCGGCGATCTCGACGACCAGAAGAGCCTCGAGCAGGCGTTCAAGGGGGCGTCAGCGGCTTTCTGCGTGACCAACTACTGGGAGCACTTCTCGCCCGAACGCGAGCTGGCGCAGGCCCGCAACATGGCGCAGGCGGCCAAAGCGGCCGGGCTCGAGCACGTCATCTGGTCGACGCTCGAAGACACGCGCAAGTGGGTGCCGCTCAGCGACAACCGGATGCCGACGCTGATGGGGAAGTACAAGGTGCCGCACTTCGACGCGAAGGGAGAAGCGGATCAGCTCTTCCGTGACGCCGGCGTTCCGACCACGTGCCTCCTCACGGCCTTCTACTGGGAGAACTTGATCTATTTCGGCGCCGGACCCAAGCCCGGTCAGGACGGGACCCTGGCGCTCACGTACCCGCTCGACGACAAGAAAATGCCGAGCATCGCGGTCGAGGACATCGGGAAGTGTGCGCACGCCATCTTCAAACGCGGCAGCGAATTCATCGGAAAGACGGTGGGGATCTCGGGCGGACATCTGTCGGGCAGCGAGATGGCTGCCGGTTTGACGAAAGCGCTCGGGCGCGAGGTGCGCTACAACGCGGTGCCGCCGGATGTCTACCGCAGTTTCGGATTTCCGGGCGCCGACGACCTGGGGAACATGTTCCAGTTCAAACGCGATTTCAACGACTACTATCGCGGCGCACGGGACATTGGGTTCTCCCGATCGCTCAATCCGGAGCTGCAAACCTACGATCACTGGCTCGCACAGCACGCGCGCGAGATTCCGCTCACTTAGAGGTCATCGAACGTGCCTTATCCTGAATCGTTCATCGGTCCGATGCGACAGGAGCTCACACGCCTCGGCGTGCAGGAGCTCCGGACTGCGGCGGACGTCGACGCACTACTCGCGCGTCCTGCGACGACCGTCATGCTCGTCGTCAACTCGATGTGCGGCTGCGCCGCCGGAAAGGCGCGGCCCGGGATCGCGATCGCGCTCCGGCATCCTGTGAAACCGGATGTCGTGGCCACCGTGTTCGCTGGCGGCGACGTCGAAGCCACGGCGCGCGCTCGCGACTACCTCGCGCCAAATCCCCCGTCGTCTCCCTCGCTCGCGATCCTCCGTGACGGCAAGCTGCTGTACATGATGCACCGGTCGCAGATCGAGAATCAGACCGCGGATGCCATCGCGCGACAGCTCACGGACGCGTTCGATCGGTTGTGCGTCGCGCCCGCCAAGACGTCATGAATGACGGCTCCTGATCTCCTGTTCGAGCACCAAGGCCGACGAAGCCCGATCCCCCAGTGTCCCCGTTTCGCGCTACCATCCCGTTCCGTCCACAGCGTCATCGCGTTCATAGGAGAGGCTCCATGCATCGTGTTGCCGGAACGATCCTGGCGGCTGCGCTCTGCTCGGCGGCGGCGGTTGTGTTTTCGCAGAGCGCCTCGAACACCACAATCGCGATCACGGGCGTGACGGTCATCGACGGCCGCGGCGGCGCTCCCCTCGCCGACGCCACAGTGATTGTCTCGGACGGGAAGATTGCCGCCGTCGGAGCGGCGGCCACGGTGCACGCGCCGGCCGGCGCCACGGTCATCGATGGCAAGGGCAAGTTCGTCACGCCGGGCCTCGTGGACACGAACGTGCATTTGTCGCTGTACGGCGGCATGGCCGATCGCTACGAGACGCTGGCGAAGTATCACTCGCGGCAGAAAGAGATCGTGCTCGAAGCGGCACAGAACGAGTTGAAGTACGGCGTGACGACGGTCCGTGACAGTTACGGGCTGCTGATGCCGCTGGTGGCCGTGCGCGATGACATCGCGGCCGGCCGCGCGATTGGTCCCCGCATCCTCGCGGCCGGGAACATCGTTGGATGGGGTGGACCCTACTCGGTCAGTTTCAGCCTGACCAGGGAACAGGGGCTGACGCTGTTTCAGGAACAGATCAACGACGAGATCACCCAGGGAGCGGGTGAGGATCTGGTCGACATGGAGCCGGAGCAGCTCCGGACGGCAATCCGCGCCTATCTCGACAAGGGCCCCGACTTCATCAAGTACGGCGGGACGGCGCACTTCGCGCGTCCCGCATTCATCGGCTTCTCGCCCGACGCGCAGCGCGTGATCGTCGAGGAGGCGCATAAGCGCAACCGCGTGGCGGAGACGCACTCGACCACGCCGGAAGGACTCCGGCTGTCGGTCGAGGCCGGCATCGACCTCATTCAACACCCCGAGGTGATCGGGTCGCGTGAGATGCCGGAGTCGCTCCTCCGCGCGATCGTCGATCGGAAGATCGTGTGCTCGATGCTGGTGAGCACGATGACGGGCGACGCTTGGAAGAAGCATCTGAAGGACCGCGACGAGGCCGCGAAAAAACGTGAGGAGGCGGAGAAGAAAGCCAGCGGTCAGCAGCGCGCGAAGACGAGCGCGGAGATTCGGCAACGGCAGAACGAAGACGGGCTCGAAATCGAAATGCGGCGCAAAAATGCCCAGAAGCTGATCGCCGCCGGCGCCATCGTCACCATCGGCACCGACAACTACTGGGCGGCGGCGCCGGAGTTCTCGCGGACGTCAAAGCCCGAGACGCAGGATCACGGCATTGGCAGCATCCTCGCCATCGAAGGCCTCGTCGAGCTCGGTATGACGCCGGCGCAGGCGATCGTCGCGGCCACGAAGAACGGTGCGATCGCCTCGCGCGGACTTGCCGAGTTCGGCACGATCGAACCCGGCAAGCGCGCGGACCTGCTGATCCTCGACGCGAATCCGCTCGACGACATTCACCATCTGCGCAAGGTGACAACGATCCTGAGGGACGGCCGCGTCGTCGACCGCACGAAGCTCCCCGAGCACCGCGTGCTCTCGAAGTAGCAGACTACTGGTTCAAGTCCACGGCGTGGACGAAGCGTTCGTCCGGCGCCCTCGCGAGACATCCTCTGATCGTTTGATCCAACAGCGCCGGAATCTGCGGCTGGTGCGTCGCGGGCGGAACCGGCTCCTGCGGGTCGGACCTCAGCATTTGCCTCCGGACGAGACTGGTAGACACTGGAAAAACCGTGCAATCCTTCAATCCCCGGAACAATCGCGCCATCGCCGCGAAGTGACAGAACCGGTCCGGAATATCCGATCTGTGAGGGCATGACTTGCACATTCGTATCCCTGTCACGATTCTGCGGTCGTCGGCGAGCACGGAGCAGGGATCCTCGCACGGAACTGAAATCTCGCAAACGAAACCGTAATCGATCCAGCCGGTTCGCGTCGTACAACGATCACGTTAGTGTCTGGCGTAACTGCCTGTCTTACCACGCTGAAACGCCACGCGCTTGCGCGCATCACGGTTATGTCGCTGTGGTATGACGCTTGCCATGACGACGTCACAACATGGTCGCGGTACACGCGTCTCTCGATCGCCCGCAGGCTGTCGCGTTCTGTGACGGCTTCGGCGAACGCTTCGTCGTCACCGATGCCGCCACGGGCCAGTTCGTGCAGATGCTGCAACTGGCGCGGACGGTGACGGGGACTCCCACATTTGAGTTCGCGCTTCGTCAGCGGTCCGCCCGTCTGGCAAATTTCCGCCATCCCTCGTACGTTCGCGTTCATCGCATCGATCGCGCAAATGCCGTCGCACCGGCACTGGTGATGGTTTCCGAGCACGTCGAAGGCCTTCGCCTGTCGGAGTTGCTGCTGGTCGCCGAGACACGCAAGCTGGGCGTCGACATCAGCACCGCGCTGGCGGTCGTCGCGCAGCTCCTCCCGGCGGTTGCAGACCTCGAAAGACATGCTCCTGACCTGGCAAATGGATTGATCGCGCCAGAGCGGATCATCGTGGCGCCACCGGCTCGCGTGGTCATTGCCGAACAGGCGCTCGGCGCGGCAGTCGAACAGCTGCACTACGATCCTGACCGACTGTGGCGGGAGTTTCGCGTCGCGGCTGACGCCACCGGCGGCCACGCGCGCTTCACCCATCGCACAGATGTCTTGAGCGTCGGCCTCGTGGCTCTCGCTCTGATCCTCGGCCGGCCTCTGCGCGACGAGGAGGTCCCGGATCGCGTTTCGGCGCTGCTGGACGCTGCATGCGAACACTCGACGCTTGGATACGAACGGCCGCTGTCGCCACCGCTCCGCGGGTGGCTTGCCCGGGCGCTGCAACTCGACCGCAACCGCTCTTTTGCTAGTGCCTCGGAAGCCTGCGCCGCGTTCAAGCCGATCGTGTCGGCGGATCCGCTGTACCTCACGTCGCCGCTCACGCTCGAAATATTCCGAGAAACCTGCGCGGCCGCGCTCACCGCACTGTCGTACGAGACGCGCGTTTCGCCCGAGCGAGTACGAACCGCTGTCGAAGAACGGGGTGCGTCCGCGATTGCAGGTGCCAGCGACGCCTCGACGGCGTGGCCGCCTCCAGCGGAGCCGATCCACGTAGAGATGCTGCCCCCTCCTGCGGCCAGCCTGGCACAGTCCGGGACGATCGACTGGACGGCCATCACCAATCAAGCAACGGCCGTGGCTACCGCGCGGGAGATCAAGCAGCTCTTCTCGGACTCGGATCTGCCGCCGCTCGATGAAGCTCTGGGCGGCCGTGGGCCGACGTCGCGGGCAGCGCGTGCGCTCGATCTGTCGCAACTGGATCGGATTCCCGCCTTCGTCGATCGTGATGCGCTGCCGAACGTGCCGTTTCAGCAGAACGACGCAAAGGCCAATCAATCGCCGGCGTCGCATCGCGCGGCCACGGTGAACCGGTCCGGAAGATTGCGCAAGGCAGCAATGGCGTTGATGGTCGTCGGGCTCCTGGCCGGTGGGACGATGTTGACGCGCACTCTCGGGCCGTCGCTCGCAGCCGCATGGGACACTGGGACGCTGGTGGTGCAGACGAAGCCGAAGGGGCTCCAGGTATTCGTCGATGGAATCGAGCGCGGCCTGACACCTGTGCGGCTGCCGGTCCGAGCCGGCGAGCATCTCCTCGAGGTGCGCGGCATCAGCTTGCGGCGGCAATTCCCAGTGAACATTACCAGCGGGGTGGAATTCTCGCAGTTCATGGAGTTCGACACCATCCCGCAGCAGGCCAGCCATCAAGCCGGATCCGAAACGCCACGCCCGGATGTCGGTGTCGATCCCGCGGGCGAAGCCGTGACCGCGGGTCCGCCGATGGACCAGAGGCGGACCGAGCGCGCGTCATCGACGCAGGCGGGCGCAAGGCGGATAGGGTGGACCGCAAACGGTCAGGCCACCGCGGCAGCGTCACGTGTCTCTATGAGGAAGCGTTCGCCGCTGGCGCCCGTGTCGGGAAAGGTGACCAGACTCTCCGTCGACAGTCCAGCCTCAGGCGTCGTCAACGTGAACGCGTCGCCATGGGCGGAGGTGTGGATTGGCGGGCGGCGGATCGGCGAAACCCCTCTCGCGAACGTATCGGTGCCTATCGGGTCATCTGAGGTGGTATTTCGGCATCCGCAGTTTGGAGAGAAGCGACAGGCGATCTTCGTCACCGCTGGCGCGCAGATGCGCGTCAGCATGGACATGAGGTGAGTCGGTAGCCATGCGCAGATTCTTTGTTGTGATGTCGGTCGTCTGTATCGCGGGTTGCGGCGGCGCCGGCAAATCGCACCTGACAGCCTCGGTCCAGCCGACCTACGACAAGTCAACCGGGAGGCTGAAGGAGCTCGCGTATGACTCCAATGGCAACGGCCGCGTGGATACCTGGACCGAAATGGACGGCGCGAGACCGCTGCGTTCTCGAATCGATGCGAACGAGGACGGCAGAATCGATCGATGGGAGGAGTACGGCGCCGATGGTGGGCTCGTAAAGGTCGGCTTCTCCCGCTCTGATAACGGCAAGGCAGATGCCTGGGCGTTTCCCGGGCCAGACGGAACGGTTCGGCGGATCGAGATCTCCTCGGCAGGCGACGAGCACCAGATCGATCGCTGGGAGTACTACGACGCGTCGCTGGCAGGTCCGGATGGACGAGGTGCGCTCGTTCGCGCCGACCAGGACACGACGCACGACGGAAAACCTGACAAGTGGGAAACCTACGAGAACGGCGTTCTCAAAGTTGTCGCATTCGACGAGAACGGCAATGGACGTCCGAATCGCCGCCTGACGTATGCGGCCTCCGGGCTTCTCACCATCGAGTCGGACCCTGATGCTTCTGGCCGATTCACGAGGCGCGTGGAGTCAAGGTAACGGCTGTATCCAGTGATCTTCTCGAACGGAGGCGTTCCGTGCCGCCGGCGCGACGGCGGGCAACGGTGTGGACAACCTCGATTGCATCGCACGAGGCTCATTCTGAAGGAGTAGAAGAAGTGCGTAGGTTCCTCGCTCTCGCAGTAGTCGCAGCCGTCAGTGCCGCCGGAGTACCCTCGACCGCGCGGTCGGCGGTACCAGAGACGTCCCGTCTGGTTGGGACTGCGTTCAACACGAATCTCCAGCCGCTCCCGAATGCCACGGTGCAAATCCGTGACCTGCAAACCGGCGCCATTGTCGGTTCGACGATCAGCGGCGATAGGGGAGAGTTCACGTTCATCGACCTGGCGCCCGGCAGTTACATCATCGAAATCGTCAACGCGGCCGGCGCCGTACAGGGGATGACTACTCCGTTCAGTATTGGGACGGCGCCCCTCGTCAGTATGTCTGTCGTGTCGGTCAGTCAAGGATTAGTGGAGTCAGGCGGGCACGCCGGGTTCAGTTTGTTCGGCCTGGGCCATGTGACGAGCTTGGCCGTCCTTGGCGCGGCAGGGGCAGCTGGCGTGGCGGCCGTCGTCGCGACGCGTCCAAACGCCAGCCCCTCGCGGTAACTCATGGTGCGCCACAGCGTCCGCTGTGGCGCTTTCGTCAAAGACGGGTCGGATCACGACCGGTTCGGCGTCAGCTCTGCCCGCGTTCGCGAGCAAAGCAGCCGAGGGAGAAACAGAAGACGTCATGAGCAGATGCTTTATCGTCGCGATCGCGATTGCGCTTCCTGCAGTCTCCTCGGCACAGGTGCCCGCCGGGCGTCCGACAGAGGATCCGCGCGCCGAGGCCCGTGGACACCTGGGCCCTTTTTACGTCAAACCCAGCGTGTTCCTCAAAGATGTCGGCGTCGATGGAAACGTCTTCAACGAAGCCGACGAGCAGAAATCGGATTTCACGCTGACCGTCGCGCCGAAGCTCGACGTGTGGGTACCCATGGCGCGTAGAGCGCTGATCAAGACGACGATGGCGCCCGACCTGGTGTGGTTTGCCAAGTATGCCAGCGAGCGGTCGTTCAATCCTCACCTGGACACGCGTGGCGAGCTGTATCTGAATCGAATCACGCTGTTCGGCGAACGCGAATATCTCAACACGCGACAGCGGCCGAACTACGAGGTCGACGTGCGCTCGCGATACGTCGAAGACACGATGACGGCTGGCGTGAACGTTGCGCTCGCACCGAAAGTGACGGTGGAGGTTGCCGCGCGTCAGAACGACATCCGCTACGACGACGACCAGAAGTTCGACGGCATCAAGCTGCAGCACACTCTCAACCGTGAAACCCGGGGAGTGCAGATCACGGGACGGCACCGCGTCACCCCGCTGACTACCCTGGCCCTTCGGTACGCCATAGCGGAGGACCGGTTCGAGTTCTCGCCAGTCCGCGACTCCAATAGCTACCGCGTCATGCCGGGAGTGGAGTTCGCCCCGCAGGCTCTCCTGAAAGGCACGGCGTACGTGGGATACCGCTCGTTCACACCATTGGTGCGGGAGGTGCTGCCTGAATTCAGCGGGATCGTGGCGGAGCTCGGTCTCTCCTACACGCTGCTGGGGAGGACGAACTTTGCGGTCACGTATCGGCGCGACCTGACCTATTCGTACTCCGAACTGCAACCGTTCTTCATCGACAACTCGCTCGGTGCGTCGGTCCGCCACGCTCTCGGCGGCCGCTTCGACGTGCTCGTCGCTGGCGACCTGCATCGGTACGACTACCAGAACCTCCAGACGGCTGCGCTCGATGCACTGACGCGCGTAGACACCAACTGGAACTACTCGGGCAGTCTGGGATATCGGGTGGGGCGCGACGGGCGCATCGGGTTTGGCGTCGGCTACGCGCAGCGGAAATCAGCGATCGACTCGCGCGCTTACGACAATCTGCGCGTGGTCAGCAACGTCTCGTACGGGTTCTAGTCATGCAGGCCACCATCCCACGCAAGCGTCGTCTTTCGTTCACGATTCGATGGTCCGCGGGTCTCGTGTTCGCCGCACTCAGCGTGACCCGGCTCGGGCAGGCCACCGTCGCTGCCCAGTCGACCGGCGACTACGTAATCGGTCCGCAGGATGTTCTGACGGTTCAGGTCTTCGATCAGGCGGATCTCGGCGGAAAGTACACCGTCGAGACGGACGGGACGTTCACGTTCCCGTTGGTGGGCCGTGTAAAAGCAGGAGGACTGACGCTGCGAGCTTTCGAAGGTGAGCTCAGGGCCAAACTCGCCGATGGGTACTTTCGCGATCCTCAGGTCACCGTCGCAATCGAACAGTATCGGAGCCAGCGCGTCTTCGTCATGGGAGAGGTTCGCCAGCCGGGCCCAGTCGCCCTCACCGGCGGCATCACGCTCATCGAAGCGCTCGCCCGGGCTGGGTCGACGACCTCCGCAGCCTCCGGCCAGGTGGCGATCGTACGCACACCTCAGGGGACCGCGCACGGCCCGCTGTTGCTGGGCCAGAGCTCCGGAACCGAAGTGTTTCGCGCGTCGATCCGCGAGCTCGAAAGCGGCCAGCTCGCGCAGAACATCGAGTTGCGCGACGGCGACACGATCTTCGTTCCGCGCGCGGAAACCGTTTATGTGTTCGGGCAAGTGAAGACCCCGGGCGCCTATGGCGTCCAGGTGGACACGACGGTTCTGCAAGCTCTTTCCCTCGCGGGCGGCGTCACTGAACAGGGCGCCATGAATCGCATCAGGGTCGTGCGCATCGAAAACGGGACGAAGAAGGAAATCAAGGTGAAACTGACGGACACCCTCCGACCCGGCGACACGGTCATCGTTCCGCAGCGCTTCTTCTGATGACGCCACGAGGGCCGGACGCGGCTGGAAGCAGGCATCTCCGATGACAGAGGAACTGAATCAGGGCCGCGAGCTCGAATCGCAGCGATCGTTGCGGCTCGCGGCGACAGGCCATCACCTGCCGCAGATGTCGCAAGAGCCCTCGAGCCCTGCGTCATCGGCAACGCAGTCGCGGTCACTGGAAGCAGGGCATCTGCTCGACTATCTCCGCGTGCTCCACAAGCGCCGGTGGACGGCGGCCACCGCCTTCCTCGTCGTGCTGGTTGCGACGATGCTGTACGTGTTCACGGCCACACCGATCTACGAGACGAGAACCCGGCTGCTCATCGAATCGGACAATCCGAACGTCGTCTCCTTCAAAGAGGTCATCGACGAGCAGGGTACGAAAGCGGACTACTATCAGACGCAATACAACATCCTTCAGAGTCGTGCCCTCGCGCGAAAGACGCTGGACGGCCTGAACCTCTGGCAGAGCCCGCACTTCGGAGGCCCGGCCGACCGACCGGGTCTCATTGCCAGGCTGCTAGGCACGGTCGCCTCGAGCAGCGGAACTGGCCCCCATGGCGCTACGGGCGGCGAGACGCTCGAGCAGTCGCGCGCAATCGATCGGTTCCTGTCGAATCTGACCGTTTCACCGATCCGCAACAGCAGGCTGGTCGATCTCAAATACCGGCTGCCGGATCCGGAACTGGCCACGCGCGTGGTCAACGCGCTCGCGAAGAACTACATCGAGCAGAACCTCGAGTACAAGTTCGTGGCCTCGAAGGAGGCAAGCGACTGGCTCAACGAGCGACTCGGCGAGCATCGCAAGCAGGTCGAGCAGTCGGAAGTTGCGCTGCAGAAGTATCGCGAGCAGAACGATGCGATTCCGCTGCAGCACCGCGAGAACATCGTCATGCAGAAGCTCGCGGATCTCAACGCCGCCGTGACGCAGGCCAAAGCCGAACGACTGCTGAAACAGGCGCTGTACAAACAGCTCGAGTCGCTTCAAAACAGCAAGGCCGCACTGGACACCTTCCCCGCGATTCTTTCCAACACGTACATCCAGCAGCAGAAAGCGGAGCTCGCGCAGCAGCAGAGCCAGTACACGCAGCTGTCGGAAAAGCTCGGTGAGCGGCATCCGGAGATGCTCAAGGCGCGTTCGGCCATCGAACTCGCCCAGGCGAAATTGGACGGCGAGGTTGCCAAGGTCGTGCAGTCGATTCGCAACGAATACCTCGCCTCGCTGGCGAAGGAGAACAGCCTGATTGGTGCGCTGAACCAGCAGAAGGCCGAAGCGCAGGCGATGAACCGCAAAGCTATCGACGACGGGGTGCTCGAGCGGGACGTGCAGAGCAGCAAGCAGATCTACGAAAGCCTTCTGCAGCGCGCCAAGGAGACAGGCGTGAGCACTGAACTCCGGACGAGCAACATCCGGGTCGTCGATAGCGCGGAACAGCCGTCGACGCCGGTGTCACCGCGCAAGTTGCTGAGCCTCACGCTCTCGGTCGCTGGCGGAGTGGTGCTCGCCTTGGTTCTGGTGTTCTTCTTCGAGTATCTCGACAGCAGCCTCAAATCACCCGACGAGATCCGGACCTATCTGGGATTGCCGACGCTCGGCATGGTACCGGCGCTCAACCCGAAGACCTGGAAAGGCCGCGACCCGCTCATCAACGCTGGCGTGCCGCCGAATTTCGCCGAAGCGTTCCGGGCGATGCGAACCAACGTGCTGTTCTCCGCCGCCGACGAGGGATGTCGCAGCCTCGTCGTCACCAGCACCGGCCCCGGCGAGGGAAAGAGCGTCGTCGCGGCGAACCTGGCAATCGGGCTCGCGCAGGCAGGTCAGCGCGTCATTCTGATCGACGGCGACATGCGCCGGCCGCGCGCGCACGAGATGTTCAGGCAGAAGCTGGAGCCGGGCCTCTCGAATCTCCTAGTCGGACACTCAGTGGCCAGCGCGGCGATCCGCAAGAGCGGCGTGCCGGGCGTCTGGCTGCTGACGGCCGGTCGGATACCGCCCAACCCGGCCGAATTGCTTGGATCGCAGCGGTTCAAGAAGTTCATCGAGCTGCTGGCGCAGCACTTCGATTCGATCATTATCGACTCGCCGCCGATCATGGCCGTGACCGATGCCGCGGTCGCCGCCGGTGCGGCCACTGGGATCCTCTTCGTGGTCGGGTCGGAAATGACCAGCCGGTACGCGGCAAAGACCGCGATGGACCAGCTGGAAAACGGGCGGCCGCATTTTGTCGGCGCTGTTCTCAATCGCGTGGACCTGGAACGCAACGCCTATTACTACTCCGGATATTACCGGCGCGAGTACGCGCAGTACTACCAGCAGGCGGCGCGGTAGGTATCAGCTGGCGATGAAGGTCAACGCGTCATGGGCCTTCGCCGGGAACGCGGTCTACGCGTTCTGCCAGTGGCTGGTGTTCGCGCTCCTTCTCCGCTCACTGCGGCTGGCCGACGTCGGGCTGTTTGCGTACTGGATCGCGGTCACCGGACCCATTTTCGTGCTGGCCAACCTCCGCCTCAGGAGTCTGGTCGCCACCGGGGTCAGCTCTCCCAACGGTTTTGCCGATTATCTCGCAGCGCGTCTGTTGACAGTGGCTGCGGCCGTTTGCGTGTCCCTCGCGCTCGGAGCGGTGTTGGCGAAGGATGTCGGGGCGTTCACGATCCTGGCGCTCGTTGCCGGCGCCAAAGCCTTCGATGCTGTCGCCGATATTTGCCACGGGCTGTTTCAGCGCGAGCTGGATATGCGGAGCGCAGCCATCGGCCTGACGACGAACGGCGTCCTCAGCGTCGCGCTTGTCGCCGTCAGTCTCGCGGTGTCGCCTTCTCTCCGAGCCGCCGCCGCCGCGTATGCAGCAGCCTCGCTGCTGGCGCTCGCGGGATGGGACCTGCGCCGAACAGGGAAGCACGTGGAGGCGGGCGAGCGCTCCGTCATGAGGCGCGAGGTCCTTCGCGCCGCCCGGAGTATCATCTGGCGGGCGAGGCCGCTCGGCCTGAGTTCCGCCATTGCCAGTCTGCAGATCCATCTGCCGCGTTATGCGATTGGCGCGTATCTCGGTCCCGCCTCGTTGGCAGTCTTTACCGCGCTCGCGTACATCCCGACACTGAGCAACCTGATCGCGAACGCGATCGCGCAGGCAGCCCTCCCTCTGTTGGCTCGCGACCTCCGCACCTCGCACGCCCTGTATCGGCAGCACCTGCGGATGCTCGTTGGAAGCGGACTCGCGCTCGGCGTGCTCACCGTGATCGCCACCGCAGTGCTCGGACGATCGATCATCACGCTGATCTACGGTGCCGAGATCGCCCACCACCACGATCTTCTCACCTGGCTGATGACGGCGGCAGCGTTGACCTACGCCTTTCTGCCCCTTGGAACGGCGTCGGCGGCCCGGACGCGCTTCGGCGCGCAGGCGCTGATCAGCACGGC
>DATAEK010000318.1:0-2636 GCA_036258055.1 Vicinamibacterales bacterium | reverse complement strand
CCTTCATTCTGGCTTGCAGCCTGTCAGGGCCGCGCTGTCATTGCCAGCCCGTTGACCAATCCGATCGTGCGCCGCGATTTTCAGCAAATTCGTCACTCAGGCAGGAGGCTTCCGGCGATTGCCGACGAGTTCATTTCGTTTCTGCAACGCTACATCGTCAACTGGGCCGAGCGAATCGGAGCTGTCCAATAGAACAACGCCGACTGCCCGAGTCGGAGCGGGACGCAACCGCGGCGACGTATCACAGTCCTCTCACGATCCGCGCCGACACTTGGACTAGACTCTCAGCATCATGAAGGCCATGACCGCCGTCGGCGTTTTGGCCGTCGTCGGCGTCACGCTCGCCGCCGACGATCCGCCGGTTGCTTCGACGACCAGCGGTTCGATTCGCGGTACCGCTCTCGTCGGGGGCGGCGCAGCATTCAAAGGTGTCCCGTTCGGCCAGCCCCCTGTGGGCAATCTCCGCTGGCGTGAGCCGCAGCCGGTTCCACCGTGGGCGGGCACGCGCGACGCAACCAGCTTCGCGCCGCCGTGTGCGCAAAGCGGGTTGATGCGTGCCGAGCTGGCTTCGATCAGCAGCGAAGATTGTCTGTACCTGAACGTGTGGACGCCGTCGTGGCCGGCAGCGAGCGGCGCATTGCCGGTCATGGTCTGGATTCATGGCGGCGGCAATTTCGGCGGCACGTCGAACACTCCGGCCCTGGACGGCGAGCAGCTCGCCCGTCACGGCGTGGTGGTGGTAACCACCAACTACCGATTGTCGATCCTCGGTTTTCTCGCGCACCCCGCGCTCTCGAAGGAATCGCCGCACCAGGTGTCGGGCAACTACGGGCTGCTCGATCAGATCGCCGCGCTCAGGTGGGTACAGGCGAACATTCGGCAGTTCGGCGGCAACCCGGGAAACGTAACGATCTTCGGCGAATCGGCTGGTTCGTTCGACGTCAGCTTCCTGATGGTGTCCCCGCTGGCCAAGGGACTGTTCCATCGAGCGATCGCGCAGAGCGGCGCTGTGACGACGCTCGGGAACGCGTTGACGCTGACACAGGCGGAACAAAGCGGCGCGGCGCTGATGGCGCGCCTGAATCCGCCGGCCGATCGCGTACTCGAGCGGCTGCGCGAGGTGCCGCCCGCCGACCTCTTCAAGATCGAGCCGCCCTACCTGACGTCGCCGCCCCCGTCCCTTCTCGCCACCGTCGACGGCCGTGTCCTGACCGAGCAGCCGTCCCAATCATTCGCCCGGGGACGCGAGCATCGGGTGCCGTTGATGATCGGCAGCACCGCGCGAGAGCGGATCCCTGGGACGACGCTGCCGACCGATCTCGCGGGCGGGATTCGGTCGGCCTATGGCTCGCTCGCCTCGAAGGCGACGACGCTTTACGACCGGGCGAGTCACGCAGACGATCCACGCTACGGAACCGCGGCGGAACAGTGGGCGACAGACACGTCGTTCCGCTGTTCGTCGGTGCTCGAGGCCAGCTGGCATGCGGCGGCACACAACCGAACGTATGAGTACGAGTTCGATCGCGTCCCCAAGGGACGCGAGGAATCTGGCGCGACGCACGCGAGCGAGGTGCCGTATGTCTTCGGTACGTTCGCCGCCGCGCGCGTGCCCGCGGAGTACGGCGCAGCCGACCAGGCCGTCTCGGACACGATGCAGCGTTACTGGACGAACTTCGCCAGGACCGGCGACCCGAACGGCACAGGCCTTCCCGCGTGGCCCGCGTTCGACCCATCCGCGCGTCGTCATCTTGCGTTCACGGACGCGGGCGCCATCGCGCGCGACGCGCTGCGCCGCGAGTTCTGCGATGTCTACATCGAACACGTCACCGGGCCCGGCCGGAATCAGCCGGGAATCTGGGTGAGACTCCGATAGCGGACTTCCCGGTGGCGGGAGAGACTCGAGCTGCCCGCTCCCGGCGCCGAGGTAAAGATCACATCAATACCCTGGACACCGGCGAACGCCGCCAGGTGGGTTCGTATTCGGCCCGACACGCCATCACAACCATCACGACGGATCTTCGTCCTGGCCGCGCGGTTCACATCGTCCTGAGCATTGACCGCCATTACGTCTACTATCAATCTGACGGACGAGGTGACCGGGATGACGACGTCTCCTACCATCAGGGAATTCCAGGAAACCGTGCGAAGTGCGTTCGAGTACCTCGGGCGCGAGTTTGCCTTTCAGGAGGTGGAGCCGCCAGCGGCGCAGCTCGAGGCGAATCCGTTCCTGATTTGGTTCGCCAACGCGGTGACCTTGGTGCAGGTGGAAGGGATCAACCACGGGTTCGCCGCTCAGGTGATCCTTGGTCGCGCGGGTGCAGGTGGCGAGTGGCACGCTACCGTACCCTTGTGGGCGATCATCAGGCACCGCAGGCCAGACCTCTACGATGATGTCTTTAAGTCACCGGGCCAGCTCGGCGAAATTCGTGTCTATGCACGTGCGCTCCGCGAGGCGGCGAGTGATGTGCTCAAAGGAGATTTTCAAGTCTTCGCCGCCGCACGCGCCATCATCGAGGCGCAAGCGGGTCATCAGCGGCTCTCAGAGCAGGAGGCGACCCGGGAGTACTATCATCGAGTCGCGGCGGCCAGCGCCGCGGAAGCATTTCGCGCGAAAGACTTCACCCGTGTCGTTGAAC
>DATAEK010000110.1:0-8484 GCA_036258055.1 Vicinamibacterales bacterium | reverse complement strand
AAGGGGCTCCAGGTGTTGCCTCCTTCGTGCGCGGCGATCCAGCCATCGGGCAGGCCGCGCAGGAGGGCGTCAAGTGTTGCGGGCGTTCGCGCCAGGATGGCGGCCGCTTCGTCGATCACGAACGTCCGTCGCGTGCGATCTATCCGGGTTGTCATCTTGGCTTCGTCCTCACACGCTTCGTGATTCTAGCTCTGGTCCGCCGTCGAGGTTCTACTTCCGCAATGGAGCCCATGCTTCGAAGCCCTGCAACGCGGTTGCCGCTTGCAGCCGGTTCTACGAATGCTATCTCAGGTATTTCATGCCGGTGTCGCACATGACCGTGACCACCGTCGCGTCCGGTTCGAGCTCGTCGGCGAGCCGCAACGCGGCGATGACGTTGGCGCCGGTGGACGTGCCGGCAAAAACGCCCTCCCCGCGAGCGAGCCGTATGGCCATCGCAACGGCTTCCTCCGTGGACACTCGTTCGATCCGATCCACGATGTCCTTCCGCCACAGCGGCACGATGAACCCAGCGCCGATCCCGTCGATCTTGTGACCGCCCGGTTTGCCTCCCGAGAGAACCGGAGACTCGGCTGGCTCCACCGCCACGATTCTGATCCGGTCATTGTGCCGGCGTAGGCCTTCCGCCGTCCCACGCAACGACGCCGCAGTCCCGACGCTCTGGACGAAGCCGTCGATCCGGCCGCTGGTCTGCGTCCAGATCTCCTCCGCCATCTGGTGATACGCAGGAAGCTGGTCGATGTTGTTCAGCTGGTCGGTCCAGAAGCTCTTGCTCTCCCCGGCGATGACGCGCGCGGCTTCAATCATGTCGCGGGTCAGCTTCTCCGTCATGCGCCCACCTTCGCTGCGCACGACATGGAGGTTGGCCCCGAGCATCCTCATGTGATCGAGTTTCTCCGGGGCGAAGGCGTCCGACGTGACGATGTGCAGTGGATGGCTTCTGACCGCGCAGACGAGCGATACGGACACTCCGGTGCTGCCGCCAGTGTACTCAACGACAGAGCCGCCAGCCCCCAGTCGTCCATCCGACTCCGCCGCCTCGATCATGGCCAGCGCCATCCGATCCTTCATGCTGCCAGTCGGATTCTGGCTTTCCAGCTTCAGCAGGATACGGGCACGGTTCGTTGGCACGACGTGGCGCAACGGCAGCAGTGACGTGTTGCCGATGCAGTGCAGGATGTCCCTGGGCAGGAGTGCGTTCATGATACCGGTCTGCCTTTCCATTCCCTGACGAATCTCCGATCCAACTCCTGGCCGAGTGTAGGCCCTCAGGCCCTCACGGGCTAGTGGCAAGAACGCCTCATTTGATATCGTAATTGCCATGCGCATCAGCGTCCTGGCGGTCGACGGCGTCTTCGACCTGGGTTTGTCGGCCATCCTCGATGCCTTCCAGACGGCCAATGAGCTGAGCGCGCTCTCGGGGCTCACCGTACCGCGATTCGAGGTGAGGATTGTCGGAGTGCGTAAGGCCGTCAGGACGGCGCAGGGGCTCAGCGTTCCTGTTCGCGCGGCTGACGGATGGGTGCCCGATTGCGTCGTCGTTCCGGCCATCGGGTTCAAGATGCCCGATCCGCTCGAGGCCGCTCTTGCGAGGCGGGATGTTCAGGATGCAGCAGCGGCGCTTCGGCAGTGGGCTCGGCGCGGCGCGACGATGGCCGCGGCCTGCATCGGCACGTTCGTGATGGCCGAGTCAGGCCTGCTCGACCATCAGCGGGCCACCACGACGTGGTGGCTGGCGCCGCTTTTTCGGAAGCGGTATCCAGAGGTCCTGCTCGACGAGTCGAGCATGATCGTGAAATCGGGACGCGTCGTGACCGCCGGGGCGGCGCTGAGCCACATGGACCTCGCGCTGTGGCTCGTCAGATCGGTCAGTCCGCAGCTCGCGGCCCTGACCGCGAGATACCTGATCGTCGACGCGAGGCCGTCGCAGTCGGTGTACGCGCTGACCGACCATCTGATCCACGCCGATCCGATCGTGCAGCGCTTCGAAGGGTGGGCACGGGCGAGGCTGAAGCAGGGGTTTTCACTGGATGACGCCGCGAGGGCGGTGGGATCGAGCAAGCGAACGCTTGCGCGCCGCATGCAGCGCGTGCTGGGGAAATCGCCGCTGGCCTACTTTCAGAGCTTGCGTGTCGAACGGGCCGTGCACCTCCTGAAAACAGGCAGCGCGAGCGTCGAAGAAGTCGCGGCCCGCGTCGGATACAGTGACGGTGCGACGTTGCGAACGCTGCTCCGGCGTCAGCTTGGTCAGGGGGTGAAGGAAATCAGGAGGCAGCACGCGCGGAGGTAGTCCAGTCCACGTCCGTACCTCAACCGGGCGGCACAGATCAGGTTGCTTCACGTGTGGGAAGCCGTGATGATGCAACCGTCGGCTCCGCGTCAACGCGATCGTGACCCAGCGGCTTCAGGGGTGTGATGCCCAGAACGCCTTTCTTCCTCTCGCTTGCGGTCCAGGCTGGTACTCAGCCAGCATCGCCGTCCGGCCTGCTCTCCGGCCAGACCTCTCTCGACCTCGAGCGGATTCTGTCGGCGCTCCTCGTCGTTGGAATTGAACTGGCCCTGGGGCTCCTGATCTGCGGCGTCCTGTACGTCGTGACCTCCCTGATCCTGTCGCGGGTCGTGGCGCCGCGCAATCGCTACCTCGCGGAGTGGAGCGTGACGGCGCAGGTCAAGGCGCGGAACCTCCTATTGGTTGCATCCTTCGGGCTGGTCGCCGGTACTCTCCTGTTCAACGGGTGGTTGCTGGTGAGAGGCCTGGATGCACGAAGCTACACGATAGGCTTGCTGAGGTCGATCACCATCGAGACACAGATCGCCATCGCAGTGGCGATCGTGAAGCTGGTGCTCGCGATCGCCGCGCTGGTGGTCGCGACGCGGCTTCTACGCCGCGCGATTGTGGCCGCTGAAGCCGCCATCAACCGCTGGGATCAACTCAAGAGCAACGACGAGAGTCTCGGCCGGCTCTTTCGCGGCCTCGACCGGCTGATCGCCAACACGGCGTGGATGCTCCTGGCCGTCTTCGCGTGCGGATGGTTCGGGTTGCCCCTGAGGGTCACCGACATCCTTCTGGTGGCTATCCGCATCTACCTGGTGTTCTCGATCGGGCTGTTGATCATTCGCTGCACCGCGGTTGCCGTCGATACGCTCGACGGACTGAGCCAGCGCGCCGCGCTCAAGCGTGGCTGGACGGACTACTACAATCGCCTGCTCCCGCTCTTGCCGACGTTTCGCACGTGCTTGGAGTACGCGCTGTGGATTGCCATGGGTTCGCTGGTCCTCATCCAGATTGACTCGACCAGCTACCTGGCGTCGTGGGGCCCGCGGTTGATTCAGGCGATCGGTTTCTTCTTCCTGGGCCGCGTCGTCATCGAGCTCGGCTCGCTCGAAATCGGGCATCGCATGCTGCCGCGCGAAGGCCTGTCGGATGTCGACCGACGGCGCCGCGCGACCATGGTGCCGCTCGTCCGCTCCGGCTTCACCTATGCCGCCTATTTCGGCACCGCGGTGCTGATCCTGAGCGCACTGGGGTTCAATCCGATGCCGTTCCTGGCCGGCGCGGGCATTCTGGGGCTGGTCATCGGCTTCGGCGCACAGTCGATGATCGACGATGTGGTCTCTGGCTTCTTCATCCTTCTGGAGAACATGTATCTGGTCGGCGACACGATCGAGGTCGGCCCGGCCAAGGGGGTCGTCGAGGCTATCGAGTTCCGCACGACCAAGATCCGCGACGCCGACGGCCGGCTGCACATCCTTCGGAACGGTGCGATCAAGCCCGTCATCAATTATTCAAAGGACTACACGATGGCGGTCGTGAAGGTGGAAGTGGCCTACGACGCCGACCTGCGCACGGTGTTCGACACGCTCCGTGCGGCAGGCCGGCGTTTGCGCGCCGAGACGCCTGACGTGCTGGCCGACACGGAGATCGACGGCATCATCGCCTTCGGCCCGCTGTTGATGACGGTTCGCACCTCGACGCGCGTGAAACCTGGACGTCACGAAGCCGTCGAGGCGGCACTGCGGCTTGTGATCAAGGAGATGTTCGATCGCCAGACCACTGGCGCGCCGCGCAAGACGCTGGTTCCCTCGCAGCGCGATGACCGCCAACCTGACCAACCCACGGTCAAGGAAGCCGAAATGTATCGCACGGCGGGATGACGTCTGGCGGCTGTGACAGGCGTCAACCAGTCGTCGACCACAGCGCTTGGGCCTCGGCAGGAACGCGCTGGCGATGATTGCAGCCGTTGTCGAGGTTTCAGCGGTGCGACGCGAAGACCGTCGTCTTGCCAGCTTTGTCGAACGCGATGACGTCGAAGGGCTCGGTCCTGCCGTCGGCCGTTTCCATGCCAGGCGAGCCAGCCGGCATACCGGCAACGGCGAGGCCGACGACTTTGGGCCGCGTGGCGAGCAGACGTTTGACATCCGCAACCGGGACGTGCCCTTCGATCACGTAACCACCCACCGTGGCGGTGTGACAGGAACGTACAGCCTTCGGGACGCCTTTGCTGTTCTTCAGCGCCTCGATTTCGGACGATTCGGTCACGGTCGCCTTGAAGCCGGCTTTTTCCAGCAGCGATACCCATTTCAGGCAGCATCCGCAGCCAGGGTTCCTGACGACCTCGACCGGCGTGGGGCCCTGGGCGATCACGACGGTGACGGTCACGAGACAAGCAAGAGCCACTGAGGCTCCTAGGGCAATGCGTTTCATGAAGTCCTCTCCAGCGAGGACTACAAGGTTACCCGATCAGCCCGCGAGCCACCACCGCTACCGGTCATGGCGGAAAGACGGATCTAACCCCCCCATGTGTCGATCCCGCCGGTCGCTGTTCGTATAAAGGGTGACTCGCCGGTACGATGCCGGCTCGAACAGAAAGGACGGGGCATGCGAAAAATCGTCGTGGTGGAGAATCTCTCGCTGGATGGCGTGATGCAGGGGCCCGGCCGCGCCGACGAAGACACGCGTGACGGGTTCGGGCACGGCGGCTGGGCGATGCCCTACAACGATGCCGTCAAGGGCCAGGCGATGGCTG
This sequence comes from Vicinamibacterales bacterium, assembly GCA_036258055.1. Taxonomy (GTDB): domain Bacteria; phylum Acidobacteriota; class Vicinamibacteria; order Vicinamibacterales; family 2-12-FULL-66-21; genus DATAEK01. Next base: position 3,457 of record DATAEK010000110.1, on the reverse strand, counting down.
AAGGAATGGCCGATGCCGGCCCGCTGCTGTTCGGACGGCGGACCTACGAGGACTTCTTCAGTGTCTGGCCGAACCGGAAGGACAACCCGTTCACTCCGGTGCTCGACAACGCTCAGAAGTACGTCGCTTCGACTACGCTCGACGAGCCGCTTCCATGGAAGAATTCCACGCTACTCCGTGGTGACGCTGCCAACGCGGTGGCCGAGCTCAAGAATCAACCCGGCAAGGACATCGTCGTCATGGGTAGCGGCGTGCTGGTGCGATCGCTGATGGAGCGCGACCTGGTCGACGAGTTCGTTCTGATGATCCATCCGCTGGTCCTTGGGCGGGGGCGCCGGCTCTTCACCGGCAACGGATCGTCCGGCGCGCTCGACCTCGTCTCGGCGAAACCAACGACGACAGGTGTCGTGATTGCGACCTACCGGCATGTCGACGGCGTGGGCAAGAGCAAGTAGCGCCGGGCCCGGCGATTTCGCGAACGCGTCATCCGGCGCGGTAGGATCCGGGGCCCTGGCGTTCAGGAGTGCGCACGATGAAGCAGTACCTGCTCAGCATTTATCAACCCGATGGCGGCACGCCTCCGCCCGAGGTTCTGAAGAGAGTGATGGCGGACGTAAACGCGCTGATCGACGAGACGAAGGCCGCCGGCGCGTGGGTCTTCAACGGCGGTCTGCATCCGCCGAGCACGGCAACCGTCGTGCGGCTGAAGGATGGTGATGTGCTCATGACCGACGGCCCGTTTGCCGAGAGCAAAGAGCACATCGGCGGGTTCGTGATCGTCAAGTCGCCGGATCTCGACGCCGCGCTCGAGTGGGCGCGCAAGCTCGCGCGGGTGATCACGCTTCCGATCGAAGTGCGGCCGTTCCAGGGAGACGTCTGAGCCGACCACGCGTGCCCACCCTCGACACCGCCGAAATCGCCCGTGTCTTCCGCGACGAGTACGGACGCGCGGTGGCGGTGCTCGTACGCCAGTTCGGGGACATCGACGTCGCGGAGGAGGCAGTTCAGGATGCATTCACCGTTGCGGTGCAGCGGTGGCCGTCCGCCGGCCTTCCGCTGAGCCCGGCAGGATGGATCATCACCACCGCCCGCAACCGGGCGATCGATCGTCTCCGCCGTGAGGCGTCGAGAGAGGATCGGCATCACCACGCCGTCCTGCTCTACGGCCAGAGCGAGCTGCGCGGCGACGAAGAAGGGGAGGGCGCCGTGGACGACGACCAATTGCGCCTGATCTTTACCTGCTGTCATCCCGCGCTCGGCACTGGCGCCCAGGTCGCCCTGACCCTGCGCCTCCTTGGCGGCCTCACCACCGCGGAAATCGCGCGTGCGTTCCTCGTGCCGGAGTCGACGATGGCGCAGCGGCTGGTGCGGGCGAAGGGAAAGATCCGCGATGCGCGGATCCCCTACCGGATTCCGCACGCCGCCGAACTGCCCGGGCGCGTGCGCGCCGTGCTGGCGGTCGTCTACCTGATCTTCAACGAGGGCTACACCGCGAGCTCGGGTACACGGTTGGTGCGCGAGCCGCTCTGTGCCGAAGCCATCCGGCTCGGACGCCTTCTCGCGGACCTGATGCCGGACGAACCTGAGGTCATGGGGCTGCTCGCGCTCATGCTGCTGATCGAATCGCGCCGCGCGACGCGTACTACGGCGGACGGCGATCTCGTGCGGCTGGCCGACCAGAACCGCGCGCTCTGGAATCGCGCGCTTATCGCAGAAGGTCACGCCATCGTCCGTCGCTGCCTCGCCAGAAATCAGCCGGGTCCGTACCAGATCCAGGCGGCGATCAATGCCGTCCACACCGACGCGCCGATCGTGTCTGCGACGGATTGGCCGCAGATCCTGCAGCTCTACGATCAGCTCATGGCGATTGCCCCGGGCGCGGTGGTCGCGCTCAACCGCGCCGTTGCCGTCGCCGAGGTCGAGGGTCCGCACGCCGCCCTGGCTCTCGTCGATCGTCTTGCCGATCGCCATGACCTCGATGGCTATCACCTCTTTCACGCGATCCGCGCCGACCTGCTTCGGCGAACCGGCCGACCCGATGACGCCGCGCGAGCGTACGCCGCCGCGATTGCCCGCACCGACAACGCGCGGGAGCGCGAGTTCCTGGAGCGCAGCCTTCAGACGCTGCGCTCGTCTTGAGACCTGCACTGAGTCGCGAAGTGGCGCCATTCTGAGCCGGCGGCCGTCAGGCTCGCCCGCATGATGAATGCTCTGAACCGTTGCAAAGAGTTAAGCGCTGAATCGACTGACGGTGTATAGTCAGCCAGCTCTACAGCATCGAGACACACTCCAGGTCACACCATGTGCCCTGAGCCAGTGCGCGCCCCGTCCGCAGCGTAGACAGCTCATGGCGGTGCAAGCGGGGACAGCCGAACGGCGTCGGGAAAGCGGAAGCAACAGCGTTGATGCGCGGTTTCAGCTCCCGGTGTCCGACCAGCCGGAGGCGTGGTGGCTCTGTGGCAACAGACGGTTCTTCTCGGTCGGTTCCCGTCGCGGGATTCCTCAGTCAATTGACCGCCGCCCGGCTGGGCATCGCGGTGGTGGCAGTCGCGTACGTCGGCTACCTGGCGCTGCTCGTGACGTGCGACCTTCGGAGGGTCGCCCCGCCCGGTTTCATTCCGCTATTTGAGTCCCGCGGGGTAATCGTCGGCCAACTGCAAGCAGGCTCCATCGGCGCGCGCGCAGGCCTGCAAGCGGGCGACCGGATCAGACAAGCGAACGGTCAGGTGCTGGAAGGCAGCGGGGACTGGGAACGCGTTCGCGTCCACCTGGATCCGTCGAAACCGCTCGACCTCGAGATCGAGCGCGCTGGTCGGTCGTCCGCCGTGAGCTTGTTACTCACGTCCGGGCTGCGTGAATGGCGAACCGGTCCGGCGCGGCCGGCCCTGCTGGCCTTTCGTCTGGCGCAGGTCATCACCCTCGCCTTCGCCCTCGTCGTCGCGTTCAAGCGCTACTCTCAACCGTCGGCCCTCCTCGGCGCGGTGCTGCTCGCCTCCTTGGCCACGGTGTCGCTGATACTCCCGATGCGCATGGTCGCCTTCTGGCACGCCCTGCCGCCGGTTCTGGCCGCACTCCTGTGGGTACCGTTCGCGACCAGCGTCGCCGTCGGCCCGCTGCTGTTTGCCTTCTTCGCGGTGTTTCCGCGCCGCGTGTTGTCCACGGCCAGGCTTGGCCTCGCAGTCCTCCCCGCGGTGCTCATTGTCGGCTGGCACGTGTACGCCTGGCATCGCATCACGCAGGATCTCGGCCCGCCAACCGGGTTGGCGGACTGGTTGATGGGCGTGTTCGCCATCAACGTCATCTACGCCGGATTTGCAGTGGCGCTGCTATTTGCCCACAGGCGGTCTGTCGACACGTTGACGGACCAACGTCGCATTCGCGTGCTGATCGCGGGAGGGGTTCTTGGTGTGGGTGCCGGAGCGGCGGTCGTCATCGGCCATTGGCGCAATCCAGGAAC
>DATAEK010000291.1:0-3201 GCA_036258055.1 Vicinamibacterales bacterium | reverse complement strand
ACACCGTGGCCGGTGAACCTCCGGGCCAGGGAGCTGCCGGTCAACCTCGAGTCGGTGCCGCTTGACTGGTGGGGAGGCCGACTCCCCACCAGCTGGCACGTGCGCCTGATCAGCGGCGCCGACCGGCCGATCACGCCGACGGCTCCTGCGCCGTATCGCGTGCACTGCGCGACGCGCCTCGGGCTCAAGACCGACTACCGCTCGAGCGAAATGATGCTCCCGCGTCAGCCGGATCCGTTTCCGAAAGACGGTCTGGCGGCAACCGAGGGCGTGCAGATTGAACCCATCGAGATTGCCGATCGCTCGTCGGCGGATGCGGCGCGCCTCGTCACGGCGCTGACCGCAGAGTTCAACGAATCGGAAGAGCGCATGACCCGTGCGCTCAAACAGAACACCGGCTGGAAACATCCGTTCGCGAAGCCGGTGCGCGACAAGACCCCGGTCAAGATCGAAGCCTGGTACCGCTCGGTGACGGAGCAGCCCGGTCTCTCGTTTTCCTACATCGAAGCCGTGCGGACCTATCCGTTGTTGCCCGAGGACGAAGGGTGTCCGCTCGAAACGACGTTCAGCGGCTGGGTCGAGCACAAGGGCCAGGACGCCGCGCCGAAGGGCGAGTTTTCGGCACGCATCGACTATTGCGATCGCCCCGGCGCGATGTACATGCTGCCGCTCGGGCGCGTGCAGGTGGCGCAGCAGCTGTTCTGGGTCTTCCAGTACTCCGGCTGGAATGAGGAGTGGTACGAAATCGTCCGCCTCGGCACCAAACGGCGGTTCGTCGTGGAGTTCTATGCGGGCGGCCGGCGGGGGTGCTTCGAGGGCGATAGAGACGTCGAAGGTTCTCGATCGCCAAGCTCAGCCGCATCCCGTATAATTTCAGCACCGGATGCGAGTACCGGCGGCTGATTCCCCTCAAACAAGCACTCGATCTTCGATGAGCCTGGCGCGCGGCGCGATTGGGCTCGCGTGCCTCGTCGTGTCGCTGCTGATCGTGCCGCTCGTCATTCGCGTTGCGAATGCCGAGCGGGGGCAGCGACGGCTCCCGCCGACATATCTTCCCGCGCTCGAAGGACCGCGCGAGCGCGGCTCGTTCGATGCGAGCAGTATCCCGGATCTCGTCCGCGTGAAGCCGGGATACGTGTTCATCGGCGACTCGATGACGGGAACGCGGATCGACGAGGGCCGCCTCGCTGCGCTCGCAGGACGCCCGGTCATCACGCTGCTGCAGGCTGGATCGGGATCCGCATTCTGGTACCTGGCGCTCAAGAACTGGGTGATCGCCAGCGGAGTCAGGCCGCGTGCGGTCTTCGTGCTCTTTCGCGACACGAACCTGACGGACGTGCTCTTCCGCCTCGACCAGACATTTCGCTGGTCGGTCGACAAGGTGGCTCTTGACCGCGAAGACGAGCTGAATGCCGTCATCACCGCGCGCGTGTCGACGCCGTCGCGGCGGCTGGAGCTCGCCGTCGAGCACGCGTATCAGAGCGACCGCGCCCGTCAGTGGATTGAACCGGCGTTTGTCGGATGGCCGGCGCGGGTGCTGATCCCGTCCCGCTCTCGGCGCGAGACCTTTCTCGCTCAGATGAACGCGCGCTTCGGTCTCGAACACTTGCGCTCGTCCGACGCCGCCGACGTGGAGGTCAGCGAGGATCGGGGCGCGGACTTTTCGCGGTTCGTCGACCGATCGGTGCTGCCGTTCATGCTCCGCGACGCACGTGCCGCGGGCCTGACACTGTGTCTCGTCCGCGTCCAGCGGCGACCTGCAGGTGGGAAACCGCCGGTGCAATCCATGGCGATGCAGCGCTACATCCGCGACCTGCAGGCGTACGTCGAGTCTCACGGGGGTGTCTTCCACGACGACACCGGCGATCCTGCGCTGACGCTCGACATGTACGAAGACGGCGACCATGTGGCCCGCGAAGCGCGCGTCCGGTATACGGAGATCTTCTTCGACCGGCTGCGGCCGCTCTTTCAGTGATCTTCCACAGCCTCGACTTCGTCTTCTTCTTCCTCGTGACGGTTGCCGTCTACTGGACGCTCCCACAGCGCGGTCAGAACGTGCTGCTGCTCGTCGCCAGCTATTTCTTCTACGGCTACGTCCATCCCTGGTTTCTGATCCTCATCGCCTCGTCTACGTTCATCGGACTACTGGGCGGCGCGTGGCATGGAGGCGTGGCCCGCGCATCGCCGGCGATTCTTCTGGCTCAGCATCATGTTGAACTTCGGGATGCTGGGCTTCTTCAAGTACTTCAATTTCTTCGTCGAGAACGTGCACGGCGCGCTCGCCGCGATGGGCATCGCAGTCAGCCAGCCGGCGCTGCGTATCGTGCTGCCGGTTGGCATCTCGTTCTACACGTTCCAGGCGATGAGCTATACGATCGACGTCTATCGAGGCGAGTTGCGGGCGCGGCGCAGCCTGCTCGACGTCGCGGTGTTCATTTCGTTTTTTCCACATCTCGTCGCAGGACCGATCCAGCGGGCCTCGTTCCTGCTTCCGCAGGTCGAGTCTCCGCGGCGCTTCTCGATCGAGAAGGTGCGGAGCGGGCTTCTGCTGATGTGCTGGGGCTTCTTCAAGAAGCTGGTCGTCGCCGACAACGTCGGCGTGATCGCGAACAAAGTGTTCGCGCTGACCGATCCGTCGTTCTGGCTGCTGTGGTCCGGCGTGTTCGCGTTCGCGGTCCAGATCTACGCCGATTTCTCCGCCTACACCGACATCGCCCGCGGCACCTCGCGGTGGCTCGGGTTCGAGCTGACGGAGAATTTCGACCATCCGTATCTCGCAGGAACGCCCGCGGACTTCTGGCGCCGCTGGAACATCTCGCTTTCGAGCTGGTTCCGCGACTACGTCTACATTCCGCTCGGCGGCTCACGCGTGGACGGCCCGATCTGGATCCGCAACGTGCTCGTGACGTTCCTGCTGTCCGGTCTGTGGCACGGTGCGAGCTGGAACTACGTGCTCTGGGGCCTGTATCACGGTCTGCTGCTGGTCGCGACGAGGGCGCGGCAGGCGCCCAGACGCTCGACGAGCATCGTCAGCACGTGGCTCGCAATCCCGCAGGTCCTGGGGATGTTCCTGTTGACGAATCTGGGCTGGCTGCTGTTTCGTGAAACGAGCCTGACGGCCATCGTCCGCGACCTGACGCTGTCGCCGTTTGGCGGTACTGCCGTGGATCGTCAGGCAGCGACCTATTTGTTCATGCTGGC
>DATAEK010000290.1:0-12721 GCA_036258055.1 Vicinamibacterales bacterium | reverse complement strand
CGTGCTCTGGGGCCTGTATCACGGTCTGCTGCTGGTCGCGACGAGGGCGCGGCAGGCGCCCAGACGCTCGACGAGCATCGTCAGCACGTGGCTCGCAATCCCGCAGGTCCTCGGGATGTTCCTGTTGACGAATCTGGGCTGGCTGCTGTTTCGTGAAACGAGCCTGACGGCCATCGTCCGCGACCTGACGCTGTCGCCGTTTGGCGGTACTGCCGTGGATCGTCAGGCAGCGACCTATTTGTTCATGCTGGCACTCGTGTATTCGTTGCCGCTCTGGATCCAGAGCATCTGGGTCGAGCTCCATCGCGCGCCGGACGGCGATCGGCTGCCGTCACCCGTCCTGCACTCGCCGTGGCCCCAGCTGGCGCTTCAGGGCGCGGCTTGCGGTCTTGCGTTCGCGGCGATTCTCGTCCTGCGCAGCCGCACGTCGCTCGATTTCATCTATTTCCAGTTCTGATCTTCTGCTGAATCCGGTGCAAGTGCGTTCAACAGGTGATCAGGAGTCATTGAGTACTCTCCTGAACTCCTGTTGAGGATCGATCGGAGCCGCTTCAGATCGCCACGCAGAATTATCGAACGACGGTTCTGCCCCAGTCCCAACCTCCATGTCGATACCAGCAAATCATTTGGCTACGGCTGGGCGGCCGACGGCTGACGGTCGGTGCGGTGCGCACAAGGGCAGACAAAAAAAAGGACAGCCATCGTCTGGAGGCTGTCCCTTCCGAGGCGTCGTTGAAGACGACGTTCTACTTCTTGTCGGCGGGCGGCATTGCGATCTTCGACACGGTGATCGTGTCGTCCTTCGCATCACCCGTCAGCAGGACCTCGTGGCCGGCGTGCGTCTTCAAGCCCGCGAAATCCTGATTGGCGATCTTGTAGACCTTGTCGCCAGACACGAAGACGTACTTCGCGCCTTCCTTCACACACTTCTCGGTGCATTCGCGATCGGAGTTGGTTCCGCCGTGCTCACTCGCGGCGTGCTTCGCGCCGCACATCGCGTCGCTGATCTTGCCCTTCATCTCGGCTGCGAACAGGGGTACCGAGCTCATCAGTGCCACTGCTGCGAGGCTTGCGAGGGTCTTCCTCATATTCCTCCTTCGTCTGAGTAGAACGAAAATGAGGTTGAAAGTGTATCCGAAAACCGGTCACACCGTGCGAACAGCGCGGGCAGCAGACGAGCTAGCAAAAAAAGAGGGAGCAGGAACTTGGCTCTGCTCCCTTGTCGTTGGCAGCCGCGTGGGCTCGTTACTTCTTGTCGACGATCTTCTTGAGCAGCGTGAGGTGGAGCCGAAGCTGTTCCACCTGCGTCTTGTCCAGCGTGAGCGGCGCATCAGCCGGGCTGCTGCTCAGGATGGTCTCGATCGCCTGAATGTGGCGTGCCGCGTCTTCTGACGATGCCTGATCGGACGATGCCGCAGCCGGTTCGGGTGCAGCCGTTGCCGCGGTTGCCGCCGAAGCCGCTGCGGGACCCGGCGAAGGCGCTGCGGTAGTCGGCGAGGGCGCGTTCGCGGCCGCAGCCGCAGAGGCGCCGCCAGCCGCCTTCTCGAAGTCCTTCAGGTGAGCGCGGAACTCGATCAGCTTCGCGCGAATCGCTGGATCGAGCGTCGTGGCGCCTGACGTGCCTACCGCACCCGGCGTCCCAGTCGGCGCCGCTGCGGCTGGAGGAGGTTCATCGCCCGCCGGCGCTCCCAGCAGGGCGGTCAGATTCGCATCGACCTTCGAATACGACGCTTTCCATTCCGTGCTTGTCGTGATGAGTTCGTTGAAGTTGGTGATCAGCTGCGACACCTGCGCCCGCGTCTCGCCCGCGAGCTGTGACGCCGCCGGCAGCTGTGTCAACTGGCTCAGCGAATCCCGCGCCATCGTCAGGTGGCGACGGGCCTCGTCCTGACTCGGCTGCGCGGCCTGACTCGGCTGCGTGGCCGCTTGCTGCGGGGCCTGGGCTGCCGGTTCTGACGCCGTTGTCGAAGACGAAGGCTGCGCCGCCGGCGTTCGTTGCGGCTGCGTCGCTGCCGACGTCGGCTCCATCGCGGTTGCTGCCGCTGCAGCTGTTGCCGCCGCGTCAGGTGACGCCGCTGCGTCGGACGGGGCGGTGCCGCTCTTCGACGCCGCGAATGCGGTGAGCTGCCTGCGCACCTCGGTCAGTTTTCCGCGCGTCTCGGCGTCAATCGTGACAGCGTCCGTCGAACCCGTTGTGCCCGTCGCGCCGGGCGTTCCACTTGCTCCGGTCGTCGAATCGGGCCCGAGCAGATCCGTCAGGATGCGATCCATCGCCGCGACTTCCGAGGACCACTTTTCGTCGCCGCCCTTCGTACCGGGATTCGCTGCGCCGCTCGCACTCGCACTCTCGAGCGCGTTCAAATGTTGTTTCAGCTCCGCGATGCGGGTTTTGGCCTTACCCGTCACCGCCGTCGGTGAAATGCTATTCAAGGCAGATTCAGCCTGCCGGAGATGATCGTCCGGTGTCGCTGGTTGCTGCGCCTGTTGCGCGACCGCGCTCGCAGGCGTCTGCGGTGTCGCGGTTGCCTGCGCCCTCGCGCTAGTCGGAAGGGCGAAGAGCGCTGCTGCTGCAATCGCTGTCGTCCAGTGAGTTGTCCAACATTTCATCGTGATGTTCCTCCCAGGCAATTGGCGTTTTCGAGCCTCCCGACTGCCAATCGAGCAAGCACGGTGCCACGATCCACGCGGCTCCTAAGTCTCTCTAAACATGACGACGTCTACGGATGAGCGCAGCGAGTGCGTGAAGGAATTACGCGATGCGGCTGAGGCTGTGCACCGAACGGTTGGGGCAGGAGTGCGAACGTATTGAATCGCGTGTGACGGATGCCAACTGACGTCGCCGGTTCAACCCACGTCAGCCGGGAATGAGGAAGAACGCGAGTCCCAGGATGACGTAAACGCCGAGCAACTGCAGCCCCTCCAGCCAATTGCTTTCGCCGTCCATGGCGACGAATGCCACGGCCAGCGTCGAGAGGCAGATCGCCGTGATCTCGAACGCGTTGAACACGAGCGACATCGGCGGCCCGAACACATACGACATCAGCACCAGCACGGGAGCAACCATGAGCGCAATCTGCGCGCTGCTGCCGATGGAGATCTCGAGCGCCAGCGTCATCTCGTTGCGGAGGGCCGCACTGACCGCGCTGTAATGTTCAGCCGCGTTGCCGACGAGGGCCACGATGATCACGCCGGCGAAGAGTTCTGACATCCCCATCTGTTTGAGCGCGGGCGCGAGTGCCACGACGAGGATCTCGGCTTGAATCGTCGTCAGGGCGGTACCGGCCGCGAGCAGTATCAGCGCCGCCCGCGTCGTCATGTCTCGCCCGTGGGTGTGCGCCGGCACACCGCGGAGCGGATCGCGACTCGTGCGGAACGTGAAAATCAGCCCGGCCGCGTACACGCCAAGCAGGACCAGCGAGGTCCAGAAGCTCAATCGATCGATGATCTCAGGCTGCGCCTGAAGCGAGCCGAAGCTCACGCGATCCACGACCGCCGGCATCACCAGCGCGACGGTCGCGAGAAACAGCATGACGGTCGCCGTGCCGGCGGACGTCCGGTTGAACTTCTGCGGGCCGTGCCGCAGTCCGCCGGCGAAACAGGAGAACCCGAATACGAGCAGCAGATTGCCGATGATGCTGCCGGTGATCGAGGCCTTGACGACGGCGGTGTGCTGAGCGCGGAGTGCAGCAGTCGCGATGATGAGCTCGGCCGCGTTTCCGAAAGTCGCGTTGAGGAAGCCCCCGAGCGTCGGTCCGGACCGGCGTGCGAGATGTTCGGTCGCCGATCCGATCAGCCCCGCCGCCGGCACGAGCGAGATCGCCGCCGCCAGGAAAACCCACATCGACCCGGGGTCCTGCACTCGAAGCCACCAGCAGAGAGGAACCGCAACGAGGAGGAGATTCAGCCAGCTCGTTCGCAGCTCGCGGCCGATCTGATTCAGGACTGAGGTCACGGGTGAATCCTATCAGGCCGGCCCGGGCCGAAAGGGCGGGAGGAACCGGTGAGGGCGTTCAACGCGCCACGACCTCGAATAGTCTCGGCCGCCCTTCGGCGCGTCGATCGCCTGCGGCCAACACCGCGCGCGCAACGTAGAGGCCCGGCGTCACATCCGGCAGCCGCAGCGTGGCGCTTGCGGTCGCCCGGCCGTACTCGTTGAAGGTTTTCACGGCCGTCTTCCCGGAGGCGAGGGCTGGACCCGACGGCGTCGCGGCAATCTCGAACGTCACCGCCACGTCGCGCGGCTGGCGAGGCGCGTTGACGATCACGTCCGCGGTGCATTCGACGCTGCCGCTCCTGACAATCGTCCGTACCGGAAGCACGGCATCGTTCGGGCGGCTCGCGTCACTCACGATGACATCCGCTATCGCGACATCGTCGAGCGCCGTCAGGCTGGCGGACAGCGGATGATCGACGCGGCCGGCGCGGCCCTGTTCGTCGAGCGCCGCCAGCCGGAACACGTAGTCGCCCGGCGAGACGGAGAGCGTCATTTGATAGGCCCGTGCCGTCGATTCGCGGCGCAGCGGAAGCGTTGAGGTGCCAATGCGACTCGCGATGGTGGCGCCGTTGTGATCCTGGAGCAGGTATCCGACCGGCAGCTCGGCGCTGTTCTTCGCGTCCGTCCCTACGTCTGCCGTCACCAGCAGGCGAATCTTGCCCGGATCCACGTCGGCCATCAGATAGGTCGAGACGCGCATGGGCAGGGTGCGTGGTGGAAGCAGCATGCGCAGGACTTCGGCGACCGAAGAGGGGGCGGGTGGACCAGTCGAAGCCGCGTCCAGGCGGAATTCTCGCCCCGCGCGAACGGCCATCCGCGGCCGCTTGACCTGAACGCTGATCCGATGCGCCCGTCCGTCGCGATCACGTGCAGAGGGTTCGAACGCGGCCGCGTACTTGCTGCCGATCTCCGTTGCCACGCGCGAGAAAACGGACGTCCCGGATCCCACGACGGCGAGGCTGACCCCGCCCGTCGCTCCGGCCAGATCATCCACACCGCTCTTCTGGGCTGACACGTCCACCGATCGCACGGGCACGCGTTCGGACGCATCGAACGCAGCCACGTCGAGCCGCAGCGCGTAGATGCTGGCGCGCGCACGGGCAGCGAGCGTCCCGATGTCCGAAAGCCGCTGCTGTTCCTCGTTCATCACGAATCCCTCCGAGACGAGCAGCATAGTTTTCGGCGCATCCACCGTTCGCAGCGCGGTCAACAGGTTACGAAGGCTTTGAAAAAGGACCTCGTTGCCTCGTCGCGCGTAGCTGGCCAGCTGCCGCGCTTCGCGTTCGACCTGCTCGCCGCACGACTCGTCGCCGGCGCACTCGCGACTGATCACCGCTCGGAGCGTACCGGTGTCACCGTTCTCGATGGCATAGGCTTCCATCACGGCGATGTTGTAGGAGCCGACTTTGGGATCGTAGTTGCCAGTAAGCTTGCCGATGGTCGCGTCGATGCGTGCGTGTTCCGACGTGAACTCGACCGAGGGCCCCTGAGGAATCGTGACGAGCGCAATCAGATCGGAGGGTCTCAGCCGCTCGAGGAGGGCGGCCACCGCTCGCTTCATGACGAACGTTCCCCCGGCATGAATGTGGCCGACGTCAACCACGAGCACGACGAGACGTCCGTCAGCCACCTGAAGATTTGAGCTGACGTCGGAGACAGCGGGCCCTGATGTGGAACCTCTTGTTGATTCAGACGACGAGACGGTGTCGCCGGTGTTGTCGCCGAGGAATGTCAACGAGCTGATCGTGCGTGGTTGACCATCGATCTTGAGCACGACTTCGTCGGCCCTGAGATCCGGTACGGCCTGGCCCTTCGAGTCGACGACTGAGAAGTCCACCGTGACGAGCTCGACACCGCTCTTGAACGAAGGACGCTGCTGCGAGGCCGCTTGTTGAGCGCGTGGCACGCCGGTCGCGCAGAGCAGGGAAATGGACGCGAGCGCAAGCGCGCGATGGGCGCCACTCATGGTCCGCCGATACTACAACGGCCCGGAACCACAAGTGGTCGTAGAACCCGTAGAACCCGTAGAACCTAAGAAGCCGCGAAGAACTCGGTCACGTCGAACTGCGGGCTGGGCATGAGCGTTTCGACGACGTGGCGCACGTAAGTGCCCGAGTGGTCTCGCTCACTCGTATTCACGGACCCGTCGAGGCGCTTGAACTGCGGCGTAATGAGGGCGATGGTTGGATGCAGCGGTTCACCGATGTTGGTACCGACGACGACCCCCATCTCGTTACGATCGGTGCGGACCACAGAGCCGAGCGGGAAGAAGCTGATCGCATTGACGAACGCCTTCACGAGCGCGGTATTCAGCTTCGTGCCGGCCAGCCGCGCCAGGATCAGGCAGGCCTGCTCCGGCATCGCCGGATCCTGATATGACCTCGCGCCGGTCATCGCTTCGTAGATGTCGGCGACGGCGACGAGCTGGCTGAGGAGATGCGGCACGGCGTGCTCGCCGAGATCCGGGTAGCCTCCGCCCTGAACCGCGCGATGGTGCTCGAGCGCAACGGTGGGCGTGAGCGGACGCAGGCCCTCGACTTCGACGAGGATCTCCGCGCCGAAAGTCGTGTGCGACTCCATCAGCTTGCGCTCCAGCCGATCGAGCGCACCCGGCTTGCGCAGCAGCTCGATCGGAATACGCGTCTTGCCGATGTCGTGGAGCAATGCCGCTTCTCCGACGGCGGCGGTTGCCGATTCGTCGAACCCAAGCTGTCGCGCGATGAGCAGGCTGAGCGTCGCGACGTTGACGGAGTGACAGTACGTCAGGTTCTCGTACAACTTGACGGCGAGGATCTGTCCCAGCGCCGCGCTGCTGCCGGCCACCTTGCGGATGAGAAGCTGCACGATGTCGCGCACGGTGACCAGGTTCACGCCTTTGCCGGATGACACGTCGTCGAACGTGCGTTCGGTCAACGCCAGCGTTTCCGCGTAGGCCGGATCCATCGGACCGGTGGGCGCGTCCGGCCACTGCACCGCCTTCCACCGCGTATCGAGCGGGACGATCCGCGCGAGGCTGACGTGATGGATCTGACGGCGTGCGAGCTGCGCCTGCATCGGTTCGCCGGTGGGCGCCTCTTTCAGCTGCCAGAGGAACTCGGCGACCGCCTGGAGCTCCTGTCGCGTCACGCCGGGCACGATGTGGATGCTGTCGATTCCCAGGTCGGTCAGCTCGCGCACGATCTGCGACTGGGTGTCGCTCTCCTGCCTGAACGCGATCCCGTCCAGATGCGCCGAGCCATGAATGACGTCGATGCGCAGGGCTGGAGATTCTCTCAAGTGCTTCTGCACGACATCGTCGAGCTCGTTCAGTTTCTGCTCGATCGACGGATGTCCGGGCGGGTACATGCCGGTCAGCCGGCGAAGGCTGACGAAGCCCTTGAGCAGGATGAGCGGGTCCAGGAATGGCTGGTCGATCGCGTCGTGCGTCATGGGTTGAGCAGTGCGTGAGCCCGTCGGCCCACGCGTGCGAGCGCAGGACTCCAGAGCCGGTAGCGGAGCGGTGACAGCGTGGCGAGGATCGGTTCGAGACCGGCGGCGCCGGCTTGGGCTTCGCGATCGAGCATGCGGACCGCCACCTGCGGCTGCCTGACCACGAACTCGCGCCGTCCGAGGAGCTCCCGCACTTGCCGATGCGCTTCGGTCGTGGGGAAGTGCCACAACGTTTCGGCGGCCGCCGCCGAGAGCCAGCCGGCCTTCTGCTCGATGGCAGTCCGAACGTGCGACGCGGCTTTGGGCGTTCCGATTCGCGCCAGGCTGCGCAGCGCTTCCCGCACAGTCTGTTCGTCACGGCTCGCCAGCTGCTTTGCGAGCGGTTCCTCGTACCCGTGCCCCGCGAGGCCGAGAACACGGCTGACGAGTCGGGTGATGTTCACGTCGGAGGAGTCGATCGCAGCGACGAGGGCCGGAGCAACGGTCGCGGCGTGATCGGCAAGAAGCTGAGCGGCCCCACGGATCATCGGATCCTTGCTGTCGCGGTGGCGCGCCTGGATCGCCGTGACGATGGCGCCGCCAATCGGAGCCCCGAGCGCCGAGACGATCGCGTCAGCCGCCTGGCGATGCGGGCTTCCCTCCGCGGCCAGATCGACCAGTCGCGCCGCGCGCTCGACAGTGCACAGCTTCTCGAGCGACGACGTGATGACGTTCGCCACATCGGGACGCGGCTCCGCAAGCGCATCGCGGAGAGCCCGCGATCGCGACAGCCAGTCCGCGAAGATCTGCCAGCGCTGCTCCTGCTCCAGCTGCTGCAGATGAACCATCATCCGTTCGCAGAAGCGCTGGACGACGTCTGGATTCGCTTCGAGCCGCACCAGTCTCGAGAGGCACGCGAGCTGTTCGTTCAGGACGTCGGAGGCCACGATGTCCTCGCGGATCTGTCCGAGTGCATCGAGAGCGTGCTGATCGAGGGCGAGATCGAATGCGGCGAACTCCGCGAAGCTCTTCGCGCGCTCGCGGTCCATCCGCACGAGTTTCTTGGCATGGGCGTCGACGCTCGTCTCACGGGCGCCGCCCTCGGGATTTCGCCCTACCAACCGTTCCTTGAGGAGCGGCAGGACTGCGTCGTGCCGTTCGGCCGGGAGATCGAGACGTGCGAGCGCGGTCGTCACCACTTCAGGAGCCGCGGTCTCGAGATCCAGCAGCAAGCATAGGGAATCCGCGAGATCGAGGTCGGGGAAATCGCGAAGGACGACACCGTCGATTTTGCCATCGAGAAGACCCGGCAGAATCGTCCGGCGTAGCAGCGTCTGCCGGCTGTCGGGGTCGAGATCCAGCACCCCCCGCGCCAGCTTCGCGAACATGACGCGCGCGATGCGCGGCTCCAGCGCCGAGAAGAGCATGGCGACGTCGCTGAACTTCTGCGACAAGGCATCGCCCGGCGCCAGATTCTCCGACACGTCGCCATCGGTCAGGCGCAGGAGCATCGTCGCCAGGCTCGCCGGATCGTCCGACATCAGCGCCAGATCGATGAGCGAGACGTTCGGGAGTGGCGACGACGGATCGAGCCGCACCCAACCCTTGTCAGGAGGGTAGAGGTGATCGACGATGCCGCCCTCGGCGAAGAGCTCGTCGCGCCGCTCGCGCTGCTGATCGACGAGGCTTGCGACCGGTTCGGACGGTGCCTCGACCTGCAGCACTTCCGGGCGGTACGCGGGGCGGAGCGTAATGCGGTTGACGCCGTGCCCACTGAGTAGCTCAATGAGGTTCGCGTGCTTCTCGCGCCGGCTGCTGCTGTTCACCAGATCGAGGCAGAACCACGACAGCTCGCGCACCGACGCGGCACGGTCGATCGTGATCTGGGCGATCGAGGCGGCGTGGAGGCGGTGCGCCAGCTCGTGCTCCACGAGCGTGCCGCGTCCGAGCGCAACCTCCTCGACGATGAGCGCATGTGGCGTGACGCGGAAGTCCAGCTGATCCCGATGGCCGAGGCTCACGAGCGCGCGCTGACACGCCTCGACGGCGTGGTGACAGAGCGGACTCGTGGGCGGATAGGTGTGGTACTGCTGCACGGCGCGGGCGAGCAGCAGGAGGCATTCGTCGGCGCGGCCGGCCTCGGGCGGCCGCGGCGCACGTGTGCGCGCGGGCGCACGTCCCCCGTTCAGGTCTGTACTTGCCCCGTCGGATTTGTAATCGGCGGTGCGGGCGTGGATGGCCACAGCTCCTCGGTTGCTCTCGATCGGAGGGCGAGATACTCCGACCGCTGAAACACTTAGGGCCCCGAACTGCTGCCCAGGCCGAGCGAGACGCGGCCGGACGCAGTCTGCCTGGGGCAAGAAGCGGGCCCGATGCGCAGATGCCGCAACTGAGAGTTCAGGATTTGCCAAAACCGGCAAGATCGTCAGAATTGCGCAAGTTGTCAGAGCGTTCGGCAATCCTGTCATTTCTCAGGGGGCACCATGCGCGTCACCATCGCCGCTGCGGTCGTCGTCTTTTCGTTGATGTCGGCGGGAGTCCTCGCCCAGCTCGTGCAGCCGGTGCCCGGACCGGGCAGCGGCATCGTGACGGTCTCCGGCAGCGTCAGCGTGGCCAATACGCCGTCGGTCAACGCCGCTCAGAGCGGAGACTGGAAGGTGACGCTGGCGAACACTCCAATCGTCCACCTGGCACCGCCGGAATTCCTGCGACCAGGAGGACGCTACGAGGTCGTCTCGACCAGCGGTCAGCGGGAGACGATCGCGGTGCTTCAGATCGGCAGCGCAGGATGGGCCGCCTGGGTCAAGGTGCAGACACCTGACGGCCGTGCCCGTTGGATCAACGTGGCTGCGGCGGCGAGCGTGGAGGAAGTGCGATAGGCGAATCTACAGAATCTCGTCTTCGCGGAGGCGAATGTCGCGCATGACGTTCGCCATTTCCTGCTCGCGCAGCTCGGTGCCACGGATGAAGCCCGCTGGCCGCCGCTTCGAGCCGGGTTGCAGAATCCACGCATCTTCCATCATCTGGAGATAGGTCGGCAGCCGTTGGTCGCTGTACGAAGAGCACGACGTGACCTTGAACGTCACCCTTATCGTTTTCAGCGTGATCGCCTGACACTGGACGATTTCCTCGTCGAGCGTCCGGCCACGGATGATCGTCGCGTGCCGGCAGGACGCACACAGGTTACTGTCGCCGTTCGACACTGTTCCGTTACGGACTTTGAAGTGCATGCGGAGGGAATAGCACCCGGCCTGCCAGCTCGATTGACGGGACGTTTGTTGGGTGAATCGCTTGAGAGGTCGATCGCCGTGGCAGAAACTTCCAGGGCGCCGCTGGTCTGGGCTTGCCCTTCCTGCACACCCAGCTCACGAGTCCGAATCGGACCCCCGACTTCGCGCGGACCTGGGACCTACGCCCGCCTCTTTGCGATCGCGAACTTGCCGTACGCTGATTCGCGCGAACCATCGGGATCGTCGCACCGACTTTACAGAGCCTTGCCAGCAACGAGACGGATTCGTCGTCATGAGCCATCAGACTGCGCGCACGCGGACGACTGAAAGCACGTTCGATCATGGTCCTCGTCGGCCTGGACCCAGCACGATTCTAGATGCTCCTCCTGACCCGCCGCGCGTTCGTCGCCGGGCTGGCGACTCCTCTGGCCACTGTCGCGCGGCACGCGCGGACGGCGCCGAATCGAGCGCTTGCTGGCGGTCACGTGATGCGGGACCTAGCCCCTCGCGTAGACGGAGACGGGTCTCGCGGCTCGCCCGGCACCCTCTGGACGCTTCAGCACGACGAATCCACAGCGACGTGTCTGTTGATGTCCTGGCCCCGAGTAGCCGAAGTTCGAGTTCTCGTGAAAGGTGTGAGCGGCGACACGCTGCTGTCACAGCGGTGCGATCGGAACGAGGCCTTCGGCCTGGCGGAGGAGTGGAAAAGCCGTATGCTGCACCGCGGCTGGAAACGGCCGTCAGACGTGGGTCCAGCGGCCAAATCTTGACACTTGCTGACGGCATTGTCGCAAGCCTTCATATGACCGTTCAGCACCGCATCTTTGAGAGTTCAAGCAAATGATGGAAACGCTTTGCACGGAAGCCTCGGCCTTTCGTTCGATCAGCTCAGCGTTCCCCGCGAGCGGTGTACGTCGGATTGTCGTAGCTCGTGAATGCGCTGTTGATGCTCGAGATTATTGCGGCTGTTGGATCTCCCCTGGGCTGTGGGTTCCGGAAATTCTGGCCACGTATTTCCGGAAATTCTGGCCACCTCGTCATCCTGATCTGACTCGTCCTTCAGCGCGTCGTCAAGCTTCAGGTGGAGCGTTCGGATCGACGGCCCATCGAGTCGTATGAGGCGGCCGCGCTCGAGGACGCGATCGATGATCGCCTGCCCGAGATCCTCGTCGTGGAGGACGCGTCCCCACGCCTTCAGCGCCTTGTTGGTCGTGAAGATCATCGAGCGGTGGCGGCGATGCCGCTCGTTGACCACATGAAAGAGCATGTTGGCGGCATCGGTGCCGTACGTGAGATATCCCACTTCGTCGACGACCAAGACGGCAGGATGTGTGTAGGTTTGCAACGCCTGTGCGAGCTGCCCGTCACGGAAGGCGGCGGAGAGATCATCGATCAGGGTCGCGGCCGTCGTGAAGAAGGCATCAAAGCCATTCTGGATGGCGCGGTACGCGACGGCGATCGCCAGGTGGGTCTTCCCGCGGCCTGGTTTGCCCGAGAAGATCAGCGATCGCCCTTCGGTCGCGAAGTCGGGTGCGAGCGCCGAGCCGAGCATGTGCAGCCGCAACGTGGACTGATAGGTGAAGTTGAAATCATCGATCGTCTTCAGAAAGGGAAAGTGGGCGCGCCGCGTCAGTCGCCCCAGGCGTGTCTGCTGCCGATGCGCGATCTCCTCGGTGACCACGAGGGTGAGGAAATCGTGATACGACCACGACTCGCGCTCGGCCCGCTGCACGAGATCGCGCCAGACGCGCCGGGCATTCGCGAGATGCAGTCGTTTGAAGAGGGCATCGAGATCCTGATCGGGCGCCATCATGACCGGCCTCCAACGCGGCGAGATCGTCCCGCCGTGCTCGGTCGCGTCCAGGTGCTCCGCTGCGCTCCGCCCCTCCGGGCGCCTTCGGCGACCTGGACCCGCCCTCCGCGCGGCAGGTGAGTGGCCGCTATCGTCGGCGGCCGGTCTGCCTCCGGATCAAAGGGCAGGCCCGGGCTGAGGTCGCCCAGATAGTGCGCAATGTACTCGGCGCCGATCGCCTGCTCAGCGAGTCCGCGTTCGAAGGCGCGACGGAGGGCCGCCTCGCCGTGGGTCTGG
>DATAEK010000102.1:0-65709 GCA_036258055.1 Vicinamibacterales bacterium | reverse complement strand
GTTGGTGTACTGGCGATCGCCCTGAAAGAGTGCCGGGTTGTCGCGGCTGGTGCGGTCGGGCTCGATGCTCGGAAAGCTCGGCGCGCCTTTCTGCCGCTCGTTGCTCACCGCGAAGCGTCCACGCAGGTCCTTCATCAGCTGAGCGCTGACGTTGTAGTTCACGTTGTGATCCTCGGTGTCCTGCACGAACGTCTGCGTCTGGCGGTTCGACTGGAACGTCACCGTTCGTACGGTGTGCTGCAACTGCGGGATATATCCGACATAGAACCACGCCTTGTCCTTGAAGATTGGTCCGCCGACATCGAACAGCGGTTCCCACGTGGTGTAGTCGTCGGGCGGTGCGGTGATGGATTCCGCAATCGTCTGGTTGGTCGGGTTCAGCCGGAGCGTCGGCCGGATGTCGCCGCGGAGGTTGTCGTTGTTGAAGTAGGTGCCGAACGAGCCGTGATACTGGTTGCCGCCGGTCTTGGTGATCGCGCTGATCACGCCGCCGGTCGAGGCGCGGTACTCGGCGTTGTATCCGCTCGACTTGACCTGCACTTCCTGGATGAAGTCGGTCAGCACCGGCTTCTGCGAGAGCCCCGACCTGAGCGACGTCGTGTCGAGCCCGTCGACGACGAACCGGTTCTCGGATCCGCTCGCCCCGTCGATCTGTAGGCCGCCGCCGCGCGGCTCGTCTTCGGCTCCCGGCGCCTGGAATGCGACGAGGTTCGAGAAGTCGCGACCCTTGGGGATGCGGCTGATCACATCCTCGCGAATGCTCGCCGCCGACGCGTTCTGCTTGACGTCGATGAGCGGCGACTCGGCCTTGACGTCGACGCTCTCGGCGAGCCCGACGGACATCATGAGCTCGACCTTCAAAATCTGCCCGAGCTCGACGACCACGTTTTCGGCGCGCGCAGGGCGAAATCCCGTGAGCTTCGCGTCGATCGTGTACTTGCCCGGCGGCAGCGCCGGGAATCGGTAGACACCCTGCGCGTCGGTGACGGCGCTCTGCACGCCGACGAGCGCGGGACTCCGCGCTTCCACCGTGACGCCCGGCAGCACCCCGCCAGACGAGTCCTTGATCACGCCCTCGATCGAGCCTCGCTGTTCCTGCGCCGCGGCCACGGTCGTGAACAGACACAGGCATGCTGCGAGTACCGCTGTTCGCATCTCCTGCCTCCTCCCGGTGAGAGAGCCTGCGGATTCCGTGTGATGAGAACCGAACGTATGGACGACAGAATCAATGGCCTGACCAAAAGCCAGGCTGACCTGCGCGGGAGTATAGCGAAGACCGGCGCAACGCTCCCGCTGTAAATTCTTGTATATCCAGAAGAAAAACTAATGAGGCGTCGGCCGGGATCATCCGCGCGGGGCCATGACCGTCTGTTCGTACCGCTTCACGTCCCGAATCCACGCGCGGTCGGACGGAACACCGGCGGTCTCGCAGTAGCGATCCCAGACCGCGGCGAATGGCAGCTGCTTGACCGCTTCCTGGAGCGCCAGCCGCGAGGTGTAGTCACCAGCGTTTTCCAGCTCCCGAAGTCGATCCGAAGGCTCGAGCATCCCCCGAAGCAGCGCGCGGATGACGCTCCGCGCGCCGATGATCCACGCGGCGACCCGGTTGATGCTCGCGTCGAAGTAATCCAGCCCGATGTGCGTTCGATGCAGAAAGTCTCCCCGGACCAGCTCCTGCGCAATCGCATCGACGTCGTCGCCCGCGACCACGACGTGATCGCTGTCCCAGCGAACGCCGCGGCTGATGTGCAGCACGATCGCCGGCAGAAATGAGAGGACGGCGCTGAGCTTGTCGGCAATCGTCTCTGTCGGATGGTAGTGCCCGGTATCGAGCGTCATGCGCATGCGGTGCGCCGCGGCATAGCCCAGATAGAACTCGTGCGATCCGACGGTGTAGCTCTCACAGCCGATGCCGAACAGTTTGCCTTCGATCGAATCCAGGTTCAGCGACGGATCGATCGCCGTCGCGAACATCGCGTCCAGCGACTCCGCGAGCCGCGCCCGCGGCGACGCGCGGTCGGCCGGCGTGTCCTTCATCCCGTCGGGAATCCACACGTTGGTGACGCACGGTGTCCCGAGCGCCTGGCCCATCGCGGCGCCGATCCGCCGGCAGGCGACGCCATGCGCAATCCAGAACTCGCGGATGCCACGATCTCTGTGGGACAGCGTGAAGTTGTCGGACGCCTTCGGGTGCGAGAAGAAGGTTGGATTGAAGTCGAGCCCGATGCCGAGCGTGCGTGCCCAGTCGATCCAACCACGGAAGTGCTCCGGACCCACGGCATCGCGATCGACGCGCCCGCCGCCGAACTCGCCGTATGAGGCGTGGAGGCTGAACCGGTGGCGCCCGGGGATGAGCGACAGCGCCATGCCTGCATCGTCGCGCAGCTCGTCCGGCGTCCTGGCCCGTCCCGGGTAGTTGCCCGTGGCGGCCAGCCCGCCCCCGAGCCCGACCCCCGAGTTTTCGAAACCGACGACGTCGTCACCTTGCCAGCAATGAAGCGAGATGGGTACTGCGGCGATTGAGGTCAGCGCGGCCTCGACGTCCACGCCCAGCTCGGCGTAGGCCTCGGTTGCAAGACGGAAAGCCGCGGATCCGTTGGGACTAGCCACCATGACACAATGCCAGAACCGGCAGAGGCCGGCTAGTACCTCTGCCGCGGTGAAATGCCTGGCGGTCGGATGGCGTCTTACTAAAGATGGGGAGCAAAGACCTTCGCGGTGGAGTCCGCTTCGTCACACCGCCGGATTTTTCTCTCAGAAAAGTCACATCGACGCCATATTTCGGGACGTGGTGTGGGTTCGGGCTGGTCCGGACGGTGGGCCGCTGACATGATCGCACGTCGATTGGATGCCCGTGAAAAACGGTTCGCGCCGGCACTGCGGATCGGCCCCCCCACCTGCATAATCAGAACTGGATAGACTGGCTTTTTTCGAATGCGCACTTCATGGTTCCGCGCCACGGTCGCGGCTGTTCTCTGCCTTCTGATGGCCGCTTGTTCGGGGCAGAGCTCCGGTAATGGGTCTGCCCAGGGAACCAGCGGGAACGCCTCGGCTGAAGGTGGTGGACGGGGCCGGGGCGGGCGTGGGGGTGCTGGCGGCGGAGGACCTGTTCCGGTTGTCACTGCCAAGGTAGAGTCCCGGACCGTAGCTGTCACGATTCCGGCCGTCGGAACGGCCGAGCCCATTTCGGCTGTCCAAATCCGGTCGCAGGTCACGGGACAGCTGAGCGAGATCCACTTCGCCGAAGGTCAAAACGTCGAGAAGGGGCAGCCGCTCTTCACGCTCGATCCCCGGCCATTCGAAGCGGCGCTGCAACAGGCCAAGGCGATGCTCGCACGCGACAGCGCACAAGCGAACAACGCCGACGCGCAGGCGAAGCGATACGACGACCTCTTCAATCGCGGGCTCATCCCGCGCGATCAGTATGAAACACAGCGCGCCAGCCTCGCTTCATTGCAGGCTACGCTGGCGGCGGATCAGGCCGCGATCGACACCGCGTCCCTGAACCTGCAGTACAGCAAAATCACGTCGCCGATCTCGGGACGGACCGGCGCGCTGAACGCGCACGTTGGTGATCTCGTCAGAGCGAACGACACGGCGCCGCTGCTGGTGATCAATCAGCTCTCGCCGATTTACGTCTCATTCTCGGTTCCGGGCCGGTATCTCGGCGACATCCGGCGTTATCAGGCAATGAAACCTTTGGGAGTGGAAGCGCGGATGCAGGGAAGTCCGGCCGGTGCCGGGGCCACCCAGCCCACGGCGGACGATCCTCCCTTACCCCATGAGATCGGACGGGTGACCTTCATCGACAACGGCGTCGATCCGACGACCGGCACGATTCGGTTGAAGGGGACGTTCGCCAACACGCATCAGATACTATGGCCGGGACAGTTCGTTCAGGTCAGCCTTCAGCTGACCACCAAGAGCAACGCCATTGTCGTGCCGGCGAAAGCGGTTCAGGATTCGCAGGACGGACAATTCGTGTACGTCGTCTCGGCAGACCGCACCGCGGCCATTCGCAAGGTCCAGGTCGAACGGCAGCAGGGTGAAGAGGCGGTGATCGCGCAGGGGCTGTCGGCGGGTGAAGAAGTGGTCACCGACGGTCAGCTCCGCCTGACGCCCGGTGCGCACGTGAGGACGGATCAGGGTGGCGAGCGCGGGGCGCCGGCCGCCGGCCGTCAGGGCCGCGAAGCGCAGGACGCGCCTGCGCGCGCGTCGCAGCCGGGGGGACGCGGAGAAGGCGGGGCCTGACAGAGGGAAGACCATGAACTTCGCAGAACCGTTCATACGCCGGCCCGTCGCGACGACGCTGCTCGTGGTGTCGATCCTCATCTTCGGGGCGATGAGCTATCGGCTGCTGCCCGTCAGCGACCTGCCGACGGTCGACTTCCCGACGATTCAGGTGAACGCGAACCTGCCTGGCGCCAGTCCCGAGACGATGGCCTCGTCTGTCGCCACGCCGCTCGAGAAACAGTTCTCGACGATTTCCGGGGTGACGTCGATCAGCTCGAGCAACACCCAAGGCAGCACGAACATCACGCTGCAGTTCGATCTCAGCCGCAACATCGACGCAGCCGCGCAGGACGTTCAGTCGATGATTGCGCGTGCGTCGCGATCGATGCCGCCGGGCATGCCGGCGCCTCCCAGCTTTCAGAAAGTGAACCCGGCGGACGCGCCGGTGATGTTCCTCACGCTGAGCTCGTCGACGTTGCCCCTGTCCCAGGTCAATCGCTACGCGGACAGCCTCCTCGCCCAGCGGCTCTCGATGGTCTCCGGCGTGGCGCAGGTGAACGTGTTCGGCGCGCAGAAGTACGCGGTGCGCGTCGACGTCGATCCAACGCAGCTGGCGGCGCGGCAGATCGGCATCGATCAGGTGGCGCAGGCGATTTCATCGGCGAATTCGAACCGGCCGACGGGCATTCTGTACGGGCCCGACCGCAACTTCGTCGTCGACGTGAGCGGTCAGCTCACCGAGGCCGAGGCGTACGAGAACGTCGTGGTCAGCTATCGCAACGGCAGTCCGGTCTACCTCAACGAGATCGCTCACGTCTACGACGGCGTGGAGAACGACAAGTCGGCGAGCTGGTACAACGGCACGCGCACCATCTACCTCGCCATTCAGAGGCAGCCGGGCACCAACACCGTCGAGGTCGTGGATCGGGTCAAGGAGCTGCTGCCGCAGCTCTCGGAGCAGTTGCCCGCCGCCGTCGCGCTCGCGGTCCGCAGCGATCGATCGGTTTCGATCCGGGAGTCCGTCGAGGACGTCAAGTTCACGCTGCTCTTGACGGTTTTCCTGGTCGTGCTCGTGATCTTCCTGTTCCTGCGCAACCTGTCCGCGACGATCATCCCGAGTCTGGCGCTGCCGTTCTCGATCGTCGGCACGTTCGCGGTGATGTGGGTCTTCGGGTACAGCCTCGACAACCTCTCCCTGATGGCCCTGACGCTCTCGGTCGGGTTCGTCGTCGACGATGCGATCGTCATGCTGGAGAACATCGTCCGGCACATGGAGATGGGCAAGTCGCGGCTGCAGGCCGCCCTCGACGGCTCCAAGGAGATCGCGTTCACCATCGTCTCGATGACGGTCTCGCTCGCGGCGGTCTTCATTCCCGTGCTCTTCATGGGCGGGGTGGTGGGTCGATTGATGCACGAGTTCGCGGTGACGATCGCCGCGGCGATTCTCGTCTCGGGTCTCGTGTCGCTGACGCTCACGCCGATGCTCTGCAGCCGGTTCCTGAAACCACTGCACGGCGTCCGCCACGGATTTCTGTACAACGTCATCGAGCGTCTGTTCGAGGGGTCGCTTCGCACCTACGCATGGTCGCTGCGCCAGACGATCCGCTTCCGAGCGGTGACGATGCTGGTCTCCCTCCTGCTCCTCATCGGTACCATCCAACTATTCTCGATGGTGCCCACGGGCTTCATTCCCAGCGTGGATACCGGCCAGTTGAACGGCCAGATCGAGGCGGCGCAAGGGATCGGCTACGAGGCGCTCCTCGATCACACCAAGGCGGTGATGAAGATCCTGAGCGAGGATCCCAACGTGGCCGGCTACACGGCCAACGTCGGCGGATTCGGTGGCGGCCGGCTCAATGTCGACCTGAAACCCCGGCATGAACGCACGCTGACGGCCGACGAGATCGCCGAGGAGCTGCGGCCGAAGTTCGCGCGGCTGCCGGGGATCAGAGTGTTCCTGTCGAACCCGCCGTCGATCCGCCTGGGCGGCATGCAGACGCGCAGCCAGTATCAGTACACGCTGCAGGGGCCCGACACCGACGAGCTCTATCGCGTCGCGCCGCTCTTCGAGGCCGCGCTGCACACCGTCGAAGGGATTCAGGACATCTCGTCGGACCTGCAGATCAAGAACCCGCAGGTGTCGGTCGATCTCGATCGTGCCCAGATCGCCGCCCTGGGTCTGACCGTCGATCAGGTCGAGTCCGCGCTCAACTCCGCGTACGGCACCCGTCAGGTGTCGCAGATTCTCGCGCCGGAGGACCAGTACCAGGTCATCATGCAGGTCGCCCCGAGATACCAGCGCGATCCGGCGGCGCTTTCGATGTTGTACGTGCAGGCGCCGGGCGGAAAGCTGGTTCCGCTCTCGACCGTCGTCGAAACGCGCCAGACCGTCGGGCCGCAGTCGGTCAACCACACCGGACAGCTGCCGTCGGTCACCTTGTCGTTCAACCTGAAGCCGGGTGTCGCGCTCGGCGACGCGGTCGCCGGCGTCCAGCGGGCGGCCATCCAGGTGCTGCCCGGGACCATTTCGGGCAGCTTCCAGGGCACCGCCCAGGCGTTCCAGGACTCGATGCGCGGGCTCGGCTGGATCCTCGCGCTCGCCATCTTCGTGATCTACGTCGTCCTCGGGGTGCTCTACGAGAGCTTCATCCATCCGCTGACGATTCTCTCCGGCCTTCCGGCCGCAGGCTTCGGGGCGCTCCTGACGCTCCTGATCTTCCATCAGGACCTGAACATCTACGCGTTCGTCGGCGTCATCATGCTGGTCGGCCTGGTGAAGAAGAACGGCATCATGATGGTGGACTTCGCCGTGGAAGCGCGGCGCGAGCGTCAGGCCAGCGCGGAGGAAGCCATTTACGAAGCGTGCCTCGTCCGCTTCCGACCGATCATGATGACGACGATGGCCGCGTTGATGGGGACGCTGCCGATCGCGCTCGGATGGGGCGCCGGCGCCGAAGCGCGTCGCCCGCTCGGCTTGGCGGTCGTCGGCGGCCTCGTCGTCTCGCAGACGCTGACGCTCTACGTCACGCCGGTCTTCTACGTCTACATGGAGAAGTTGCAGGATCGGCTCCGGCGCCGCCGCAAGGCCGCCGTCCCCGCCGTCGCCGCCGCACACGCGCCGACCTCAGAGCCCGTCGGCCGCCCGCCGGATTTCGTGTTGCCGAAGTCGTAGAGATCGTCGGAGGTGGCGGAGATCGCGGAGGATCTCTACACGGAGGTCGCGGAGATCACGGAGTCAACAGGTTGGCCCGCCGGTCACGCGCCGGCCTGCGGCTGCCGCCAGGCGCAATGCGCGGCGTGACCGGCTCGTGATGTCGATTTGACGACGCTCGGTGTCTTCGCGTCACCGTGTTGAAGACCGTTTTCTCATAAACATCCGAAGGTCTCACGCATCCGCTGGACGCGCACCTGCCATAGCCAGTACGCTCCGCCTAGCTGATGGCTGAGCACTCTCTGGTCGCGAACCTCGTCCTCACCTACGGCATCGCCCTCTTATTCGTCGTGACGCTCGCCCGCGCTCGGGTGCCGACGATCGTCGCGTTGATGATCGCCGGCGTCGCAGCAGGGCCGAGCGTCATGGGGATTTTCAAGACCGCCGAAGAAGTAGAGATGCTCGCTGAACTGGGCGTCGTCCTTCTCCTCTTCACCGTCGGCCTGGATTTCTCGCTGGCGGCGATGCGGCAGATCTGGCGAACCATTGTCGTGGCCGGTACGCTGCAGATTGTCGGGACGGCAATCGCCGTCGCGTTCTTTCTCGTCATCGTCGTGCGGACCACGATGCCGCTCGCAATCTTCATCGGGCTGTTCGTCGCGCTGTCGAGCACGGCGATCGTGCTCAAAGGGCTGGTCGAGAGGAACCGGCTGTCGGCTCCGCACGGCCGGCTCACGGTCGGTATCCTGCTGCTTCAGGATCTCGCGATCGTCGTGCTCCTCCTGCTCGTGCCGATTCTGTCCGGACGCACGCCGGTGTCAGCGGTCCCGATGGTCGTTGGCCGCGCGGTGCTCGCGATTGCTGCCGTCGCCGGCGCGAGCCGTCTGCTCCTTCCGCCACTGCTGCGCTTCGTGACGGCGAGCCGCCGCCCTGAGGCGTTTCCTCTCGCCATCCTGGTCGCCAGCGTCGGCATGGCGTGGCTCGGCTCGCTCGTGGGGCTATCGATGGCCATTGGCGCATTCCTGGCCGGGCTGGTGCTCGCTGAGAGCGAGTTCAGTCATCAGGCATACGCGGAGGTCCGCCCGGTGCGTGACGTGCTGGCCGGCCTCTTCTTCATTACGCTGGGCATGTTGATTGACCTGCCGATGGTTCTGCAGCGGCTGCCACTCGTGATCGCGGTGGCTGCAGCCATCATCCTCGCAAAAGCCGTCATGGCGACCGCCGCACTCGTCGCAGCGATGACGCCGCTGCGGGTTGCGGTTACCTCCGGCATCGGCCTGGCGCAGGTCGGGGAGTTCTCCTTCATCCTGGGACGTGCTGGCGTCGACAGCGGCTTGCTTCCGGCGGGCTGGTGGCAGACGCTGCTTGGGGCAAGCGTCGCGACCATGATGGCGACGCCATCGCTGCTGGCTGCGGCACCTGCGGTCGGGGCGTGGGTTCGCACACGCGTACGCGACCCCGGCGCGGCCGTCGAAGGCATTCCCGCCATTTCGGGGCACGTGATCGTGCTGGGTTTCGGCGTCGGCGGTCAGCTCGTCGCTCGCGCGCTGCACGACCTCGGAGTTCCGTATCTGATCCTCGAGTTGAACGGCGTCACGGTTCAGCGAGCGAAGGCCGAGGGCGAGCGCATTTTCTACGGTGATGCGTCGAGTCCGGAGAGTCTTCGCGCCGCGGGAATCGAGAGCGCCCTGGCGATCGTCAGCCTGGTGAGCGATCCGGACGCGGCGCTGCGGATGGTCACGGCGGTCAGGCAGCTGTCGCCGACAATCCCGATCGTCATCCGCTCGCGCTACCGCCAGGAGGCGGAGCGCCTGCAGGCCGCTGGAGCGACCGTTGCTGTTGCCGAGGAACTGGAGGCATCGCTCGAGGTCGTGGCCCAGTTGCTGGCGCGACTCCAGATCGCCGGGAACGTCATCGAGCCGCTGCTCGACGTGTTCCGGCGCGAGTCCGTGTCGTTGCGTCCCGTACGCGCACCGCAAACCCTGCTCCAGTCGCTCCCCGACGCCATCCGGCGCATGCCCGTGTCCTCGCACCGTGTCGACTCCGGGCACTGGGCGATCGGACGAACGGTCGCCGAGATCAGCTTGCGCGCGAGAACCGGCGCGACGATTCTGGCGATCCAGCGCGGCGCCCGCTACATGACGTCGCTGTCACCCGACGACACG
This sequence comes from Vicinamibacterales bacterium, assembly GCA_036258055.1. GTDB lineage: Bacteria > Acidobacteriota > Vicinamibacteria > Vicinamibacterales > 2-12-FULL-66-21 > DATAEK01. The sequence goes on along the minus strand of DATAEK010000102.1, from coordinate 56,160 downwards.
ATCGAGACCGCCGATGTGCTCTACCTCGTCGGAGACGAGAGCGACATCCTGCTGGCCCGTCAACGTCTGAGTGAGGGAGCCTGAAGACGTCCCGGTGACCGCCATGCCAACGCCCTGCGATCTCCTGCTGACCAACGCACACGTCCTCACCATGGACGATGCGTTCACCGCGTACCAGGGTGGGGCGGTGGCCGTGAAGGGATCATCGATCCTTGCGGCCGGTCACATCGAGGCGGAGTACGACGCAGCAGAAGTCCTCGATTGCGGCGGACGCGTGGTGATGCCCGGGCTCGTCAACGCCCACACGCACGCGCCGATGACGCTGCTGCGCGGCCTGGCCGACGACCTGCGTCTCGACGTCTGGTTGATGGGCTACATGATGCCGGTCGAGCGGGAGTTCGTCCGCCCCGACTTCGTCGCGCTCGGGACGAAGCTCGCCTGCGCCGAGATGATCCGCTCCGGGACGACGTGCTTTGCGGACATGTACTACTTCGAGGATGCCGTGGCCGAGGCGGCGGCATCCGCCGGCCTGCGCGCGTTCTGCGCGCAGACGATCCTCAAATTCCCGGCGCCTGACGCGGCCAGTTTCGAGGACTCCCTGGCTCGCGCGCGTGAGTTCATCGCGCGCTGGAGAGGCCATCCGCTCGTCGTGCCCGGCCCGGCGCCGCACGCGCCCTACACCTGTACCGTAGAGATCCTTCGTGCCTGTGCCGACCTCGCCACCGAATTCGACGTACCGCTCCACACGCATCTTGCCGAAACCTCATTCGAGGTCGAGCAGTCGCGGCGCGAGCACGGCATGCCGGTCATACCCTGGGTCAAGAAGCAGCGCATGTTCGACGCGCGTGTGCTCGCGGCCCACTGCGTGCATGTGGACGAAGGCGAGATGCGGGCGCTCAAGGACGCGGGCGCTGGCATCGCGCACAATCCGACGAGCAATCTGAAGCTCGCGTCGGGCACCGCGCCAGCCGCGAGGATGCTGGCTCTCGGCCTCAACGTCGGCATCGGGACCGATGGCGCCGCGTCGAACAACGATCTCGACATGTTCGAGGAGATGCGGCTCGCGGCGCTGCTGGCGAAGGCCACGGCCGGCGATCCCACCGTGCTGCCGGCACGCCAGGCGCTGGCGATGGCCACACGCCTCGGCGCGCGCGCGGTTCACCTCGGTGACATCACCGGTTCGATCGAGCCGGGCAAACGCGCCGACCTCGTGGTCGTCGACCTCGAACGCACGCACAGCCTGCCTCGATTTGGCCGGGACCCCAACGCGGTGTACTCGCAGCTCGTCTACGCGGCAAAGTCCACTGACGTCATCGACGTGATGTGCGATGGCAAATGGCTCATGCGCGATCGCCGGTTGTTGACGCTCGACGAGGATGCGCTTCAAGCCGGCGCGCGCGACGTCGCGCGGCGCATCGACACGTTTCTGATCGCGAGGGAGCAGAGCGTCCTGCAGAAGCTCATCGCCATTGGCGGCGCGGCGGAGCAGGAGAGTTTCGAGGTGCAGGTCAAAGCGCGCCTCGGCTCTCCTGAGCCCGTTGTGAAGGAGCTTGACGGAGACGACTTCACAGTAATCCGCGCTGTCCACTACCACCAGTACGACATCTACTTTTTCTTCGATGATCCCAACCAGGGTCGCCTGCGTTATCGCGAGGACGAGTTCCTCGACGAAGAGGACAAAGTGACGAGCGTGAGGGCGAGGCTGACGCTGACCGGGCCGTCACGCGAAGCGGCGTTCGGATCCGTGCTGCTCGTCCGCTCGCGGTTCTTCGCCCCGGCGACCCACTCGCCTCGGTTCTATCGCGAGTACTTCAAACCTGCGCGCGAGCGCGAGGTCGAGAAGGACCGGCGACGCTGGCAGGTGGTCTACCGCGGAGTCCAGTTCTACGTCCACGTCGACAGCCTGATGGATCCCCTGGAGGGATGCTTCCTCGAGGTGAAGTCTCGGACCTGGTCCCGCCGCGACGCACAGGACAAGGCGACCATCATCATGGAGTTGCTCGAACGATTCGGCGCAACGCCGGATGCGATGGTCGACGGAGACTACGTCGACCTGTGAGCGAGGACCGCGCGGCGCCATGCTCTTGCGGTAACATCCTCGCCGGGTGATCCGTGCCGGGCCCGCTGCTCGAAGCTACAGCCATCACAAAATCCTTTGCCGGCATCCGGGCGCTCCAGGGCGTCTCGTTCGAGCTCCGCCCGGGCGAGGTTCACGCGCTCGTCGGCGAAAACGGCGCCGGGAAATCGACGTTCATCAAGATCGTCACGGGCGCCGAGGAGGCGGACGGCGGAAACCTGCGGATCGCGGGTCAGACCGTGGATCACATCGACCCCGCATCCTCTCGCGCGCGGGGCATCGCCGCGATCTACCAGCAGCCCGCGCTCTTTCCCCATCTGAGCGTCGCGGAGAACATCGCGCTCGCCGCGGGCGACCGCGGGGTACACCGGATCGACTGGCGAGGACAGTCGCGTCGGGCCGCCGGCCTGCTCGCGCGCGTGGGCGCCGCGATCGACCCCGAGCGTCTGGTCGAAACGCTGACCATGCCCGAACAGCAGCTCGTCGAGATCGCCAAAGCTCTCGGCACCGACGCGCGTGTGCTGATCATGGATGAACCGACCGCGTCGTTGACCGACCGTGAGGTCGAGCACCTGCTCGGCGTGGTCGCCGCCCTGCGCGACAGCGGGCATGGCGTGATCTACATCTCGCATCGTCTCGAGGAGATCTTCGCCGTTGCCAATCGGATCACCGTGCTCCGCGATGGCTCGAGCGTGGCGACACTGGACACGGCGGATGTCTCTCGCGCTCAGCTGATCGCGTTGATGGTGGGCCGCGAGCTGGCCTCCGTGTATCCGAAACGGCTGGTCGTTCCAGGCGAGGCGGCGCTCGAGCTGCGCGCGATTGGCAATTCCGGATCCGGGATCCACGACGTGTCGCTCATCGTACGGCGCGGGGAAATCGTCGGCCTTGCCGGCCTCGTCGGATCGGGGCGCACCGAGGTCGCCGAGACGGTGTTCGGCCTGACGCCGGCTGACGCCGGGCACATCGTCGTGAACGGCAAGGCCGTTCCCGTCCACTCGCCGGCGGCTGCGATCGAGGCCGGCATCGCCTACGTGCCGGAGGATCGACGGCAGCACGGCGTCGTGCTCGAGATGTCGGTCGCGTCCAACACCACGCTCGCGAGTCTCGATGACGTGGCAAGAAACGGGCTCATCGATCGCGATCGGGAGCGCAAGCAGGCGCAGCGGTACGTCGAGCGGTTTCGAATCAAGACACCCTCGGTCGAGGCGCCGGTCGGCACGCTCTCGGGCGGCAATCAGCAGAAGGTCGCGCTGGCCAGGTGGCTGTCGACGAACCCGACCATTCTGCTCCTCGACGAACCCACCCAGGGCGTGGACGTCGGAGCCAAGGCGGAAATCCATGCCCTCATGCAGGAGCTCGTCGAGCAGGGGCTGGCGATCCTGATGATCTCGTCGGAGCTCCCCGAGATCCTCGGCATGAGCGATCGGATCGCCGTGATGCGCGAGGGCACGATCCGAGGCGTCATCGAACGTGCGGATGCCACTCAGGCCCGGATTCTGGCGCTGGCGCTCGGCGACGCGTCGTCTGCCGACAGTACGGAGCGGAGATGCTAGCGCAGCATCGACGCGAGCTGTCTGTGGCGGCGACGATCGCTGCGTTCGCCCTCCTGCTGGCGCTCCTGCGTCCGGCCTTCTTCGCGGGTGACAACCTGCTGGACCTCTTCCTCGCCAACATGCCGGTCCTCATCGTCGCCCTCGGGGCCACGCTGGTGATCCTGATGGGCAACATCGACATCTCGGTCGGATCGGCATTCGCCATCTGCAGCGTGGTGGCCGGTCTGACGGCCAAGGAGGGCATGCCGATGCCGCTCGTGGTCGTCGTGGTTTGCGCAGTGGGCGGGCTGCTTGGGGCGATCAACGGCGCGCTCGTCGCCTACGCCCGGATCCCTTCGATCGTCGTGACGCTGGCGATGCTGGTCGCGCTCCGTGACGGGCTGCGATGGACGACTCAGGGCGAATGGGTGCAGGACCTGCCGGCGAGCTTTCAATGGATGGGATCGAGTCAGGCAATCTACCCGTTTCTGGCAGCGGCAATTACCGTCGCGCTCGCAGTCGGCTTGTCATGGACGCTGGGCAATCTTCCCGCAGGCCGAGCGGTCTACGCGACGGGATCGAACCCGATCGCCGCGCGTCTTGCGGGTCTTCGTGTAGAGATGGTGACGCTGCTGGTCTTCGCGATCGCCGGCGGCTTCACCGGCCTCGCCGCGATCCTGAATGGCGTCCGCTTCAATCAGATCCCGTCCAACGCCGGCCTCGGGCTCGAGATGAAAGTCATTGCCGCCGTCGTGGTAGGCGGCACCGCGATCGCCGGTGGACGCGGAACCGTGGCCGGAACGGTGCTCGGCGTCGTGTTGCTCGGCATGATCGGTCCGGCCTTGACCTTCCTCGGCGTCAGCGCGTACTGGGAACGGGCGCTCCAGGGCGCGATCATCCTCACCGCCGTGGCGTTCGATGCGCTGCGCGTCGCCCCGCGGGTTCACCCGCGTGTCGCGGCGTCGACATCCTGAGGACCGGGCGCAGCGGTCATGCCGTTTCTGCTGCTTGCATTGGCCGGGGAGATCGCGTTCTTCTCGATCGTCGCGCCCAATTTCTTCACCGCCGGCAACTTCTTCGAGATCGTGCGGCTCAGCGTGGAGCTGGGCCTCCTGGCAATTGCGTTGACCCCGGTGATCATCACCGGCGGAATCGATCTGTCGGTTGGATCGATGATGGGGCTCGCGGCGGTCATCTTCGGCGCGGCGATTCGTGACTGGCACCTCCCGCCAGTTGCGGCGGCGGCGCTGAGCCTTGGGGTCGGGCTGATCGGCGGGTCTTTGAACGCGCTGCTGGTCGCGCGTCTGAGCGTGCCGCCGCTCATCGTGACGCTCGGCACCTTCTCGCTGTTTCGCGGGATAGCCGAAGGCCTCACGCAGGCGTCAGTGAATTACACCGACTTCACCCGCGGCGTGCTCCAGCTCGGTCAGGGATACCTGGGCGGCGTCGTGCCGGCGCAGCTGCCGGTCTTCGTGCTCGTGTTCGCGGGATACCTCGTGCTGCTGCACCGATCGGTCATCGGCCGTGCACTGTATGCGATCGGCTTCTCACCGGCCGGCGCCCGGTATGCAGGCATTCCCGTCGCACACCGCGTCGGTCTGGTGTACCTGCTGGCTGGCGTGACCTCGAGCCTCGCCGCCATCATCTACGTCGCACACCTGGGGCAGGCGCGGTCCGACGCCGGGAACGGCTACGAGCTCGATGCGATCACAGCAGTCGTATTGGGTGGCACGTCGGTCTTTGGCGGCCGCGGCACGCTCTGGGGCACGCTGCTGGGGCTGTTCTCACTGTCGGTGCTGCGCAACGGCCTGTACCTGGCCGCGATGCCGTCGGAGCTTGCGGGTGTGCTCACCGGAATTCTTCTCCTTTCGGCCATCGCGATCGACGCCCTCCGGCGGCGCGAGCGCGCGGCTGTCGTTCACCCTGCACCGGATGAGGCCATTGACGTGAAGAACAGTCAGGTAGCCGTGATCTGTGCCGCAATCGTCGCGGGTTCGCTCATCACCGCCGGCACGAACGTGTGGCTCGTACGATCGGTCGCGCGTGACGCGAACGCCTCCCCTTCACCGATGCCGTCGTCGGCCGCGTCACGCCGTCCGGTCGTCGCGATGATGCCGAAGGCGAAGGGAGATCCGTATTTCGTGAGTTGCCGCGCGGGAGCCGAGGAGGCAGCGCGCGAGCTCGGCGTCGATCTGATCTGGGACGGTCCCACCGGCCTCGACGCGGCGAAGCAGAACGAGGTGGTCGAAAACTGGATCACCAGGAAGGTCGATGTCATCGCGGTGTCGGTCGAGAATCGAGCCGGAATCTCGACCGTGCTGCGCAAGGCCAGAGAACGGGGCATCAAAGTGCTGACGTGGGACGCCGATGCCGAGCCGGACGCGCGCGATTACTTCGTCAACCAGGCGACGGCTGAAGGCATCGCGAACACACTGACCGACGAAGCGTCGCGTCTGCTCGGAGGCAAGGGGGAATTTGCGATCGTCACCGGCGCCCTGAGCGCCGCCAATCAGAACGCGTGGATCGCGCTCATCCGGAAGCGCCTCGCGGACGCGCATCCCGGCCTCACACTCGCGACGATCCGGCCGAGCGACGACGACCGGGACAAGGCGTTCTCGGAGACGCAGACGATTCTGCGCGTGCAGCCGAGAGTCGCGTTGATCATGGCGATCTCGGCGCCCGCCGTGCCAGGTGCGGCGGAGGCGGTCCGGCAGGCGGGACGCAAGGACGTGAACGTCATCGGCCTGTCGCTGCCGAACATCAACAAGCCCTACGTGCACGACGGCGTGGTGCAGACGGTCGTGCTCTGGAACACGAAGGATCTCGGCTACCTGACGGTGCGCGCTGGTGCGCTGATGGCGCAGGGCAGTCTCGCGTCCGGAGCCTCGTCGATGGACGGCGGACGGCTCGGGACGATCGAGGTCCGCGGCAGTCAGATCATTCTGGGTCCGCCGCTGAAGTTCACCAAGGCGAACATCGACCAGTTCGACTTTTGATGGCCGGGGGGCTTCGCCCCGCCGGACCCCCCTACTCGCTCACTCGCGGGGACCCCGTAGCCCCGCTCCGTTCGCGTGGCTCGCTGCGCTCGCTCTACTGCCGGGGGCTTCGCGCCGCCGGTGGCATGGGACACTTACTTGTCGATTTCTCATGGCCCATGGCCCTTAGCTACTTGTCGATCGATCCGGGCTTGAGGACGTAGTTGTTGTCTGCGTCCTTCGTGCGGTAGACGCCGTGGCACGAGCGGCAGGCGCCGCCGACTTCCTTCATCGCCGCCGCCGCCGCGGCCGCGTCCACGGGCTCGGCCGAGACGAGCTTCTCGACTTGTTCGATCTTCGCGATCGTGTCCTTGTTGAATTTGATGGCGTCGTCTCGCTTGTGCTCGACCCAGAACTCGCGCGAGTCGTCGATCGCCTGCTTCAGCGCGGCGAGCTGCGGCTTGGCGTCCGCGTAGGCGGACCCTCCGATCGCCTTGCCGCTCGCCTCCAAAGCGGGCCCGGCCTTCTTCATGACCTTGTCGAGATCCTCGGGCGTGGCGACCTTCTGCGCGATCGCAATCGCGCCTGACCCTGCAAGCAGCAGGGCCGCTGCACACATCAGTGATGCCGTGGAACGCAAGACAGCCTCCTCTCCATCCAATAACAACCGTTGGCGAGTGCGGGTGGAATGACCGCAGTCTGAACCCGGCGGGGTGGTGCTGGCCGGAACGCGCCGCCTATATTACGCCGTCGCGCTCACGCTGTTTCAGATTCCGATATGCTTGGCGTCTGGTCCTCCAGAGTTTTCAGAGGTGACAGCCCAGTACCTGGCGTTCGATCTCGGCGCGGAAAGTGGACGCGCGATGCTTGGCCGCCTGCAGGGCGGGGTGCTCGATATCCGCGAGATCCATCGTTTTCCGAACCAGCCGCTTCAGGATCACGGGTCGCTGCGCTGGAACATGCCCGCGCTCTGGGAGGAGATGCGTCGGGCGCTCGATCGAGCCGCGGACGCGCGCCCCGAGAGCATCGGCGTCGATACCTGGGGCTGCGACTTTGGCCTCGTGGACCGGGAAGGCGCCCTCGTCGAGAACCCCTACCACTATCGCGATGCGCGCACCGACGGGGTCATGGCGCGGGTGTTCGAGCGGGTGCCGGCGGACGAGATCTACGGGATCACCGGCATCCAGTTCCTCCCGTTCAACACGCTCTATCAGTTGGTAGCGGCCTGCGAGACGACGCCGGCCGCGGTTGACTCCGCAGCGTCCCTCGCGACGATCCCGGACCTTTTCAATCTCAATCTGACCGGCATCCTGGCCGCCGAGCTCACCAACGCGACGACCACGCAGTTCGTGAACGCGCGCGAGCGGACATGGGCCGTGGATCTGCTGTCGCGTCTCGATCTCCCTGTGAGGCTGCTGCCGCGTCTGATCGAGCCCGGGACCGTGCTCGGCCCGCTCAGGAGTGCCGCATCGTCCACGCTCGCGGGCACCCCCGTCGTCGTGCCAGCGTGTCACGATACGGGCTCGGCGGTGGCGGCCGTACCGGCCTCGGGTGCACGCGCGTTTCTCAGTTCAGGGACGTGGTCGCTCCTCGGGCTCGAGGTGCCGGCGCCCGTCATCACCCCGCGATCGCTGGCGCTGAACTTCACCAACGAGGGGGGCGTCTGCGGGACGACGAGGCTGCTGAAGAACATCGCCGGTTTGTGGCTCCTGCAGGCCTGCCGGCGCAGCTGGTCCGAGGCGGGGGAGGACTACGATTACGCCGCGCTCCTCGATCGCGCCGAGCAGCATCGCGACTCGTTTGTCTCGCTCATCGATCCCGATCATCCGTCGCTGCTTCATCCGCCGTCGATGCCCGCGGCGATCGCGGACTACTGCCGCGAGACCGATCAGCCGGCGCCGGCCGATCCGGGCGCCTGCACGCGGGCGATCCTCGAGAGCCTCGCGTTCAAGTACCGCGTCGTGCTCGACGCCCTCGAGGAGCTGATCGGTCATGCGATCACCGAGATCCACATCGTCGGCGGCGGATCGCGCAACCGGTTGCTCAACCAGTTCGCCGCGGACGCAAGCGGTCGAACTGTCATCGCGGGGCCGGTCGAGGCCACGGCGCTCGGAAACCTGGCGATGCAGATGGTAGCGACGGCCGCCGTAGCGTCGCTCTCGGACGCGCGGACGATCATCGAGCGGTCGTTTCCCATCGAACGGTTCCAGCCGCGCGCGCACGATCGCTGGGAGCCGCACTTCCAGCGCTTCAAACAGTATCTGGAGTTCACCTGTGTCTGAAACATCGGCGATCGAGACGGTGTTCCTGAAGAACCTGTGGGACGAGCATGAAGCCGCCCGCATGGCGGCGAGCCCGCTCGATCTCCTGCGGTATCGATCGAACCTGCTCGGGGCGGATCTGCGGATCACCAATTTCGGCGGAGGCAACACGAGCTCGAAGTTCGTCCTTCCCGACCCGCTGACCGGGACGCCGCAGCGCGTGATGGCGGTGAAGGGAAGCGGCGGCGATCTGCGATCGATCGGCCCCGCCGGTTTTGCGATTCTCTATCTCGATCGGCTCGACTCGCTCATCGCCAGCTACCGCGGCGAGCCGTATGAAGACGAGATGGTCGCGTTCTATCCGCTCTGCGCGTTCGGCGAGAATCGGGTCGCGGCCTCGATCGATACGCCGCTGCACGCTTTCCTGCCGTTTCCGCACGTCGATCACCTTCACCCGGATTGGGCCATAGCCCTCGCTGCCAGTGCCAACGGCCGCCGCAAGCTGGACGAGTTCAACAGCCGGTACGGCCGCGCGATCCTGTGGGTGCCGTGGCAGCGTCCCGGGTTCGAGCTCGCGATGATGCTGCGCCAGGCCGTCGAGACCAACCTGCGTGCGGATGGGATCCTCCTCGGAGGCCACGGCCTCTTCACGTGGGGCGAATCGCAGCGCGAGTGCTATCTGAACAGCATCAAGACCATCGATCAGATGGGTGAGTTCGTCCAGGATCACGAGCGGCGCGCGAATCGTCCGAGATTCGGCGGCGTCAGGTTTGCCGCCCCGGCGAATCGCGACGCGCTCGTGGCCGCGCTCCTGCCGGCGCTGCGGGGCGCGGTGTCGTCGAACCGCCGTGTCGTGGCGCACTTCGAAGGGGGCGCGGATGCCGTTGAGTTCGCCAGCTCGGAATGGGCCGAGAATCTGTGCCGGCTCGGCACGAGCTGTCCGGATCACTTCCTGCGCACGCGCATCAGCCCGCTCTACGTGCCCTGGAACGGCGTCGTTGATGGGCTCGCAGATCTTCAAACCCGAATCGCCGAGCAACTGGTGACGTATCGCGAGGACTACCGGGCCTACTACCAGACCCATGCGCGACCCGACTCGCCCACGCTTCGTGACTCGAACCCATCGGTCGTCGTCATTCCCGGTCTCGGACTCTTCGGCTTCGGCAAGGACAAGCGCGAAGCGCGCATCACGTCGGAGTTCTTCGTCAACGCGATCCATGTCATGGCGGGCGCAAATGCGCTCGACGATGGCGGCGGGGAAGAAGGCGCGCCGCAGGCGCGGCGCCCGGAGCAGGCAGCGGAATTCACCAGCGTCCGCAACTACGTGGCGCTGCCGCGGTCGGAAGCCTTTCGTATCGAGTACTGGGCGCTCGAAGAAGCCAAGCTGCAGCGCATGCCGCCCGAGAAGGAATTCAGCCGGCGGATCGTCCTGGTCGTCGGCGGCGGGAGCGGCATCGGCCGTGAAGTCGCGCTCGAGATTGCGCGGCGCGGAGGTCAGACGGTCGTCGCCGATCGTGACGCCGGCGCCGCAGAAGCCGTGGCGAAGGAGGCGTCGGCTCTGGCAGGGCCGGAGCTCGTTTTCGCGGTGGCGCTGGATTTGACGTCACGGGCCAGCATCAACGGCGCGATCGAGAAGACGGTGATGCGCTTCGGCGGCCTCGATGCGCTCATCAACACCGCCGCGATCTATCCCAGCCCCGCACCCGGCACAACGGCGGAAGATGTCTGGTCGACGGCGATTCAGGTCAACGTGACGAGCAATTATGTCCTTGCGGAAGAAGCCGCCCGCATCCTGAGAGCTCAGGGACTTCCTGCCGCGATCGTGCTCACGAGCTCTGCGAACGCGGTCGTGCCCAAGGCAGGCAGCGAGGCCTACGACGTGAGCAAGGCCGCGATCAACCACCTGATTCGCGAGCTTGCGATCGGCCTGGGCCCGCTCGTGCGCGTCAACGGCATCGCGCCGGCAACCGTCATCGAGGGATCGGCGATGTTTCCGCGCGACCGCGTACTCGTGGCCCTGAAGAAATACGACATTCCGCACGACACGGACGAATCGACGGAGAGCCTGCGCTCGAAGCTGGCCGAGTTCTACGCGCGCCGCACGATCACGCGGCGACCGATCCTCCCGGCCGATTGTGCGAATGCGATCTGCTGGCTCGCCAGCGATCGCAGCGCGAAGACGACGGGACACGTCATTCCGGTTGATGGAGGATTACCGGAGGCGTTCCTGCGGTAGTCCGCATGTTTCCGACGCCGCTCTCCGCGTATCCGGTGCGTCCGGGCCAGGGGATCCTCGCCATCCTGGCCGAACGGATCGCGTTCGATCACTTCAACGCGGTGGCCACCGCAATTTTCTTCCTGGCCATCCTGCACACGTTTGCGGCCGCCCGATTCACGGCGCTTGCGCACCGGATGCAGTATCGGCACGAGGAGCGGCAGCGGGCCGCCGGCCGCCCCGACGAGCCAAGCATTGCCGCGGAGGTGATGCACTTCGTTGGCGAGGTGGAGGTCGTCTTCGGGTTGTGGGCGGTCGTTCTGGCTGTGGCGATCATCACGACGCGCGGCTGGGAGACTGCACTCCACTACATCAACGACACGGTGAACTACACCGAGGCCCTCTTTGTCGTCGTGATCATGGCGCTCGCGTCGACGCGGCCCGTCGTGACGTTCGCCGAGGGAGCGCTGCGCAGCGTGGCGCGGCTCGGCCGCGAAACACCTGCGGCCTGGTGGTTCGCCATTCTGACCATCGGCCCGCTCCTCGGATCCTTCATCACCGAACCGGCGGCGATGACGATCTGTGCGCTTCTCCTCGCCCGGCAGTTCTACGACCTCAATCCGAGCACGCGCCTCAAGTACGGGACGCTGGGTCTCCTCTTCGTCAACGTCTCGATCGGGGGGACGCTCACCCATTTTGCGGCGCCACCGGTATTGATGGTGGCGCGTCCGTGGGGCTGGGACACGGCCTTCATGATTGGGCACTTCGGCTTGCGCGCCGTGCTGTCGATCGTGATCTCGAACGTCCTCTACTTCGTGATCTTTCGGCGCGAGTTCGCGTCGCTGGCCCACCGTCCGCAATACCCGGAGGTGGACCAGCCAGAAGAGAATTCCCTGTCGACGAAGTCCATGCCTCCGGTTCCTGCCTGGCTCACCGTCGTCCATCTCCTGTTCATGGGCTTCACCGTTCTGACCTCGCACTACCCGGCGCTCTTCATTGGCGGCTTTCTGTTCTTCCTCGGTTTCGCCAAGGCCACCGCGGTCTACCAGAGTCGCATTGACTTGAAAGCCCCACTCCTCGTCGGGTTTTTTCTCGGCGGACTGGTGATTCACGGAGGACTGCAAGGGTGGTGGATCGCGCCCGTGCTGGCGAGCCTCTCGGAGACGCCGCTCTTTTTCGGATCGACGCTGCTCACGGCGTTCAACGACAACGCGCTCATCACCTACCTGGCGACGCTCGTGCCGAACCTGAGCGAACCGTTGAAGGTTGCGGTCGTGGAAGGTGCCGTGACTGGCGGCGGCCTGACGGTGATCGCCAACGCGCCGAATCCGGCAGGGCAGGCCCTCCTCAGCCGCTTTTTCGACGGCGCGGTGCTGCCGATCGGACTGCTCCTGGGTGCGCTCCTGCCGACTGCGATTGCGGTGATTGCGTTCCGCGTATTCTGATCAGAGACTCTTGTCGCTGGCCGCGGTCCGCTGGCCGCTATCCGCGGGTCTATGCTCGACGCCGTGACGCTCACTGTTGCGATCGTGCTGGGTCTCGCGGCGCAACAGGTGCGCATGTGGAGCCTCCTCGAATTCTTCAGATCGTTCGCGAGCCTCTGAAGACAGGCCGTGAGGCGGAATTCAGGGTCATCGAAAACGAAATCGCCAAGGCGTGCGCCGCTTTGGGGTGTGCGCACGCGTACCTGGGGATTGAGTCACTCACTGGCCCAAAGGAAGTCTGGTTCTTCAATGGCTATGCGTCGGCAGCGGAGAAAAAACAGGTTGCCGCCGACTACGCGAGGAACAGCGCCGTCATGTCGGCGCTCGAGAGGCTGGGGAAGCAAAAGGCGAGTCTGATGGAGACGCCGATCGAGTACGTCGCAGAGTACCGGCCGGCTTCAAGCAGCGGCGTGCCGTGGCTGCTCGGTCAGGGAAGATTTCTGGTGATCGTTACGAATGGTGCGTCGCGCAGCGCGGGCACCGTCTTCGAAGCGGCTGACGGTACCAGATTCGCGATCGCCGGGTTTCGAACGCGCCGTGAGGCCGACGCGGCAATCGCCGCCGCCGGACCCGGGGCCCACGTGTTCGCAGTTCGCCCCGAGTGGAGCTTCCCAGCGCGGGAATGGGTCGCGTTCGATCCGGAGTTCTGGCGGAGGCAGGCCCCAGCCAGCGAGTAGGAGTTCTCAGGCTTTTCGCGGGTTCTACGGCTTCGGGTGCTGAGCTTTGGGAGGGTTCGAACTGATTCCAGGCGTTACGGCGCCAACCGTAACGCCTGGGACCTCGCTTCGCGTCAAGCGACGCTTCGCTTGGAGTCGCTCTTGCCGGACGGTCCTTCTTCGGCCACGCGCAGGCGGTTGTCCACCGTGGACGCCCCGAGCGCCCGCGCCAGGATGTCCGCCCGACGGCGATCCATTGCTGTACGGACAATGCCCTTCAGGGTGACATGCCCGTCGTCCACCTCTACCGCGATCACAGCCTTCCGCCGTCCGCCACCCGTCCAGAACGCCGGGTCTTCGTCGATGCGGTCGGCGATGAGCTGCTGCAACTCGTCATCGTCCAATGCCTCTGCCTTAGCCGCTTTCGATTCTTCCGCTCGCATATCGGTCTCTCCTGAGGCCGGTGTCCGCCGATAGTGCCAACCTGAAATACTAGTGCAGGTGGCCTATTCGATGCCTATGAATTAAGACGCCAGATCTTGTTATCGGGATCTTTCAGCAGGATTACATCTACAGGCTATTGATGAGATTCGGTCTCGGCGCTCTCGGCGATCGGCGCTTGCCTGGCGCTTCAGGATAACACTTTTTCGCTATTATTTCGCCAGAAAGGCGAATCAGTGACCGAGTATTTGGGCTAGCCCGGACCCCAAAACTCGGACTCTCGCGAGCGGACCGCCAGCACCGTATGTCAGTGACAGGTCCCGGCGCCCCCGTCCCTGAAGCTGGCTCCTTCGACCGGAACGAATTCCCAGTTGTACGAGCCATCCAGGAGAGTCAGGGCCAGCACACCCCAGACGCTGCCCCTAGCTTCGCTGTTTCCTTTCGGGGACATGAACCCACGAACGCCCGCGCCACCTGTTCCGGCGATGAACTGGCGGATGCCGCGGAGGGGGTCGGAGCGGCCGTCGGGCGTCTGCGGCGCAAACCGCTCATAGAGGTGGTCGTGGCCGGCAACCACGATTTCCACGCCGAACTCGTAGAGGATGTTCCAGAGCCCTCGAGTGTCCGCGTTGTTGCCGTGCTCACCGGAACTGAACAGCGGCCGGTGGATCATCGCAACCGCACAGCGCCGATTCGTGGAGCTCAGATCCTGGCGCAGCCACATCGCCTGCTCGGACCCGGATTGCATCGCCGTCTCGCTGTTCAAAGCGACGACGTGCCAGGCGCCAAGGTCATAGCTGTAGTAGCCAACATAGGCCGGGCCGGCGTGCGCCCCGAAGTACTGATAGTACGGCGCGGCGTTCGCCTGTTCGTACTCGTGGTTGCCGGGGATGGCCTGCGTGCGATCGAGATGCCGGCCCCAGGTCGGCTGATAGCAGTTCCGATAATCCGCCGCACTGGCCGACGGATACGCGTTGTCGCCCGCCGTGAAGACGGTTCCCCCGAATCGATCCAGCAAACGCGCCGTCGCTTCGGCGCCCGGCAATTTGCAGTCCGCGATATCTCCGGCGCCGACGAGCATGGCGGGCGGATACGACACACCTGGCACCGAGGACGGCGGAGCCGTGGGCACAGGCGTCGGGGCGGACGAGCCGCCCCCGCAGCGCGATGAGAGCAGCGCTGCGGCAAGCAGCACACATACGCGTGTCATGGAGATCCGAAAGGAGTGATCGGATTGTACGGCCGCTACCGCAGTCTGTCCAGCTCACGCAGCACAAAATTCGATCGCGTTCGGGCGAATACCAGCAGCAGATCGACGGCTCCGTCGAATGCCTCACTCGAGAACGGTTTCAACGTATCTTCGCGCACCGCATTGGCCACGAGTGCTGCCGCGCGGGTGATTTCCGCTTCCATCCATCCGTCTTCCGCCGCCGATCGCGCACACTCCCCGAGGACCTGGAAGTAGCGCGCCCGGAGGTCGGGGTAGGTCATCAGCCGGCGGAAGATCACGTTCTCGTCCATACGCGTCATCAGATCGAACAGCGGATTGACGAAGGAGTTGTCCTTGTCCCAGGGAAACAAGCGATGCCGCGTCGAATCCGATGGACGGTACAGATAGAAGTTGTTCATCGCCGACGCGCCGAGGAAGCCATCGTTCTCCGCGAGGAACGTTTCAATCGCGACGTAGGTCACGAGCTGGTTCACGTCGAGGTACTGTTCCACCCGATCGCGCCAGACGGCATCCTCCGGGCCGTTGACCTCCTTGAAAAGATCGCGAATCGGCGAGTAGAGGATGGTGTCCGATTCGAGCTCGTGCGTCTGCGGCTCGAAGGTCTCCTTATACGGCGTGTAGTCGTCACCCAGATACTCGCCGTAGAAGAGGCTGTGATACTGATACGAGAAGAGATAACCGCCTGTCTCCTTGGTCGTCCGCGTGACGAAGTCTGCATCGACCGACTCCACGATGGCATAGACCCCGTGGTAGACGTTGTTGATGTACAGACGGCAGAACGACTCGCGTGACGCCGCCTGTCCCATCCGCTCGAAGAACGCCATCGCGGTGCTCTCGGCGACAAACGATCCGTCCTGCCAGACGTTGTCGAGCACGAGCGATTTGAGACCCAGGAACTGCTGGCCGGTCGTATAGCGGTTGAAGTCGACGCGGAGCGCCGGCTTGAGCGGATTGCGGCTGGCGCTGCCGCGCGACCGAATGGCGACGTTACGCACACGGAGGTTTCGCCACTGAAAATCGGCCACGTAGTAGGTGTTCTCGAGGTAGTGACTGCGCAGCTGCTGCAAGTCCCGCGAGTTCACCCACAGCCGGATCTCATGCAGCGTATTTCGATCGAAGAGATCGGCGGCCGTCTGAGCGTGGGCGTCCGTCACGAGGGCCACGACAGCGAGGACGCATCCGGCGGCGAGCGTGCGGAGATGAGGCATGGCGGTCACAGACTGAGCTGGAGCCGGAAGACCCGGGTCCAGAAAGATGCCTTCGAAGGGAGCGGCCCGAGCTCGGGATCGCTCAAAGTTTCCTTGATCGTGTTGAACTGCAGCTTGATCCAGCGGTTCACATACCAATTCACGCCCAGCGTCACCGCCCGGTCGGCGTTGCCTTGAATCACGTCGGCCCGTATGCTCGTCGACGGAGGCTCGCCCGACGCTTCGCTGCCGAATGCGAGCCGCTCGATGCGTCCCGCGACCTCGATTGCGCCGTAACCACCCTGCAGAAGCGGGCGCCGGGGCGACATGAGCCCGTCAGCCTTCCGCTCGCCGGTGATCGCCCAGGTACCGCTCACGTACCAACCGGTCGCGAGCAGGGGTGAGAGGTCCGTGTCTTCGACGCTCTGTCCGAGCCGTTCGGTCGTGACGCGCATGTACTCCGACTTCACCGAGAAGGGACCAGGCCGCCATCGCAGTTCGAACCCGACGCGGCGGCGCTGACCCTGCACCAGGAAGTCCGGCTTGAAGAATGTCGCGTTGAGGAAGGTCTGTCCGCGCAGGCTCGTGTAACCGAGCGGGACGTCGCTCGAGGTGAACGCCACGCCGACCTGCAGGTCCTCGCCGACCGACTTCGTCCCGCGGAACGGTTGCACCGTCACGCGTCCCGCGATCGTCTGATCGCCGTACACGCGCTCGAGATTGCGGGTCCGTCCATTGCGGCCGTCATGATCGAACTTGCCGAGCTCATACCGAACGATTCGCTTCAGCACCCGCCCGTGGACCATCACGCCGATGTCGCGTCCGGGCGCGAGGTGATTCGCGGCGAGTGATCGGAAGACGAAATCGAGATTCGCCGGGCTCGTGTTCTCGTCAAGGCTGAACGGCAGCTTGAACTTGCCACCCTGCAGTTGGGCGAAGTCGAACTGGTGATAGTTCGCGAAGACATCGCGCCACGGATCGTCGCCACTGAGTTCGCGCTCAATCTGGAACTCGACGAGATGCTCGACGTCTCCACCAACCCCGATGCGCCGCTTCGGATCGTCGGTCTGAGTGACTTCGTCCTCGCGAATGCCGAGCTCCGAGTCGGTGGCGTCCGCTCGAAAGCGAGCGCGGAAGTCGACGTAGGTCTTCTTGCTGAAGACGAGCGTCGGGTGATCCCTCAACGCGAAGTGGATCCCTTCGGGCTCCGGTTCCTTCTTGTCTTTGTCCTTCTTGTTCTTCTTACCCTTGTCGTCCTTCGACTTGTGCTGCTTGTCGGGCGGATCTTGCGCCTCCGGCTTGTCCGGCGTTGTCACACCGTTCCCCTGAGCCTGTCCCGCCGTTTCGACGCGTGAGGCGGATTGCGCGGCCGCGGGCTCCCCAACCAGGAGCAGCACCACGGCGGCCACAATCAGGGACCTGGCTGGAGAGCCGCATGCCGTGCGGACGGGAAACGCGCTGGTGGAGCACGCGCGCATCACTCGTCTCCGCTGCTGCCGAGTGCGCCCCGCACGTCGCGGGCGATTACCGCTGCAACGTCCGCCTGGATCGTCAGCAGATCGCCGTGTACCCGATCGTAGGTGCGCGCCCACAGATGTTCATCCGTCCTCGCATCGATGAGCTGCGCGGTCACGCGCACGCGTCCTTCACTGCGAACGACGGACCCTTCGATGATCCAGCGAACCCCGAGCTCGCTGGCGATCTCCCGAAGCGGACGCTGCGCCTGTTTGTAGAACATCGACGAGGTTCGCGAGATGACCCGGAGGTTCGGCATTTGCGCGAGATCGGCGATGAGCGCTTCGGTCATCGCGTCGGCGAAGTAGTCGTCGCCGCGCTCGCCGGAAAAGTTCTGCATCGGCAGAACCGCGACCGACCGATCGTCCGGTGCGACTGCGCTCAACGCGCTCGCCGCCAGGTTCTTTTCGTGCTCCAGAGCGCTGTTCTGATGTTTCTGGACGAACATGAGGCCCAGCGTGATCGTCGCGGCTGCGCCGATCACCTGCGCAAGGATTCGGCCGATGAAGGAGATCCAGGCCGACCGGACCTTGTCCTTCTTTTTCTTCAGCCGATCCTTCTTGACTTCGAGCTCCGCCGCCGGCGGCTCGGCGGCCGGAATTGACGTGAGTGTTGCTTCCGTCATGACATGGCCCCGTGCTGTTGCGATGGCGTCGGGTCTGCGCAGCGAGCCCGTTCCGAGACTCAGACCCGAACGCCGATGTTGAAGGTGCCCGCGTAGCCGCCGCCCGATGCGGACAGCGGAATGAGCACTTGACTACCCCCGCCCTGATATATGCCATCCGTGGTGTTCGTCGTGTCGCGGCGCCCCTTCGTGTTGTAAGGCGCCTGCGCGTGGACGATGTCGGTCAGCGACTCGTCGAAGAACAGCTGCGACGTGAACTCGAGGCCGCTCGACGCACCCGGTGTCGTCCGGACTTTGAAATGAATGTGCACGGCCCGCCCCTGATACCACCCTGGATAGACGGTCGTGAATTGCACATTCCCGCTCGAGTCGGCGACCTGGTAGCCGCGCAGAAACTTCTGACCGACCGTGTTCTGCTGCGCGATATCCGAATAGACGCCCAAGGCATCGCAATGCCACATGTCGACGAGCGCCCCGGTGAGAGCCGTGCACGAACTGCCGGAAACCTGCGACAGCTTCATCGTGATCGCCAGCGGTACCCCGGCCTTCACCACCCCGGTTGTAGGGTCTGACCGAAGATCCGAACGGTTGAGCCGCTCGTCGACGAAATAGGGACCTTCCGTGAGCGACGGTGTGACGACGCACGACGAGTTCGTGGATGTCGTTGACGAGGACGACGACGGGGACGTCGGCGAGCTGCTGGATCCGCAACCCACGAAGCCGACGGCCACGAACGACCCCAATGCGTACAAAACGTCCCGGCGGCCCAACGCGAACAGTTCCGAGTCCTTCATGATCCCTCTACCTCTTCTGCGCGATCTGCCGCAGCCGCTGCCGGGCGAGATGTGCGCGTCGCGGGCAACGGGAATGCCAGGCTGAACACCGCCGAATTCGAAGGCTGCAGCGTTCCGGGCACGGCATCCGTCGCCTTTTCATGACTCTCATGTCCGGCAGTTGTGACAGGTTCATGAAGATTTCCCTCTCTCTGATAAGCGGGAAACACCGCTGAAACTATCAACCGTCTACCGACATGGAGATATGACCGCAGGGATGTCGCGAAAGTGTTGGGAAAACGTGAAAGGACTGTTGACCGCCGGGCTCACGCTTTTGCCAGAGCGTTGTCACACTTCTCCAACATTCCGGACGTCTGATCTAAGTGCGAGCAAACATCTGCCACCTGAATGAGGCACGCGATGATCACTTCGACACGCCGGGACGCCCCTGGGTTGAACGTTTCACACTGGTCATTCCAACGGATCACCTTGGCTTGTCTGATTGGCCTGTGTGCCTCGGCTCCTGCCGGAGCCGGGCCCCGCGGTCCCGACCGCCTGGACTCGCTGCGTCTGGCGAGTGGCACTATCGAGTCACTTGTCCAGCGCGTCTCGCGGAGCGTCGTCCAGATCGTGGCCACGGGCTATCGTCCCGTCTCCTTCGATCCCCAGCACGCGGACGTGTCGGTTGGACGGGGCCGGACGATTGGTTCAGGCGTGGTGATCGATTCTCAAGGCTTCATCCTGACGAACGCGCACGTCGTCGAAGGCGCTGACGGTGTGGATGTCATCCTGCCGACTGACGACGGCGGCGCGACGACGCTCGGGAGCACGATTCGCCGCGTGCCGGCGAAAGTGGTGGGCGTTGCCGACGATCTGGATCTCGCGCTGCTCTCGATCAAAGTGACCGGTCTGCCAGCCCTGCCGATCGCGGACTACAGCAAGGTGCGGCAGGGAGAGCTCGTGTTCGCGTTCGGTAGTCCCGACGGACTGCGCAATTCCGTGACGATGGGAATGGTGAGCGCCGTCGCACGTCAGACCGAGCCGGACGATCCGGTCGTCTACATTCAGACCGACGCGGCAATCAATCCTGGCAACAGCGGCGGGCCGCTGGTGGATGTGGAGGGCGAGCTCGTGGGCATCAATACGTTCATCCGCACGACGTCAGGCGGAAGCGAGGGTCTCGGGTTCGCGCTGCCGAGCGCCCTAGTGGCGCTCGCGTATCCTCAGCTCCGCGACTACGGTCATCTCCACCGGGCCGTGATTGGGATGACGCTGCAGACGGTCACGCCGCTCATCGCCGACGGGTTGGGACTGCCCGCCGGCTCAGGGCTCATCGCTGCCGACGTCGTGCCCGACAGCCCCGCGGCTGCCGCGGGTTTCCAGATCGGCGACGTGATCACGTCGATCGACGGACAGCGTGTCGAAGGCATGACGCTGCCGCGCCTGTATCCGCTGCTCTACAGTCTGCACGACGGTGAGGAAGTCGCGATCGAGGCACTGCGAGGCGACGGGACAGTGACCGCCAAAGTACGGGCGGTCGGAATCCCGCACGTCTGCGAGCGGGCGGAAAGCGAAACGCGGCCGACGCTGGTCGAACCGCTCGGCATTCTCGGTCTCCAGATCGACGATGATCTCGCCGCGAAGCTGGATGGCCTGCGCGTGGCTTCCGGCGTCATCGTTGCGATGCGAGTGGGGTCGACGACGGAGGTCCCGGAAGGCATGCTGGCGAAGGGTGATGTGATTCACGCGGTCAATGGCATTCCCGTGTCGACGCCCGAGGGGCTGCGTACGGCGCTGAACCGCGTCGGACCTCACGGCGCCGTCGTGTTGCAGATCGAGCGCGCAGGACAACTCAGCTTCGTCGCGTACGAGCGCGACGGGCAGTGAAACCTTCCCCCTGGTACCGCAGTCTCTACTGGCGAATTGGCGTCAGCTTCGTCGTGTTCGTCCTCGCCGTCGTCGTGATCCAGGGGGTGATTTTCCGGTACCAGATGCAGCGGGCTGCGATCCCGAGCCGATCGCCGAACAACATCGCCGCCGTGGTGGCCGCTGACGTCGGCAGCGCGATGGCCGAACAGCCCGGCCTCGATCTCCAAGACTACGTCGCGCATCAATACGGCCGCGAAATGTCGCGCATCTACGTGGTGATGAAGGACGGCCGTACGGCGCGCAACGCGGCGGAACCGCTCGACGTCGAGATCCAGCGTTCGATCGGTGCCGCCCTGTCGGGCGTCAACCCGGTGCACGGGCGTGACGCGCCCGGCGTGACCGGTCCCGTGGTGACCGCTCCGATTCAGCTCGGAAACGAGCTGATGGGCATGGTGGTACTGCCGCCACCGCCGCTGGGTGGCGCTTCGCGCGAAGTGGGCCGGTTCCTGTCGATTCCGGGGATTGCATTGCTGCTCGCCGCGACCGTGATGGCGGCGATCGTGATCTTCACGCCTGCCCGCCGAAGACTCCGCTCCCTCGAGAGTGCCGCGGAGCGTCTCGGGGCCGGCGATCTCTCAGCGCGCGCGCCCGATGGCGGGGCCGACGAGATCGCGCGCGTCGCGCGCGCGTTCAATCACATGGCGTCCGAGCTCGCGTCCCGCGACGAAGCGCTGCGGACCTCGGATCGACTGCGCCGTCAGCTGTTCGCCGACGTCTCACACGAGCTGAAGACGCCGTTGACGGCGATGCGCGGCTATCTCGAGACGCTGCGGATGGCCAGCGTGGACGTCGACGCCGAGACGCGCGAGCGGTATCTGGACACGGTTCAGCGCGAGACGCGCCGGCTCGAACGGATCGTGACCGACTTGCTCGATCTCGCCCGTTACGAGAACGGGGTCGGTTCGATCGATGTCCGTCTCTTCGCGGTCGAACGCCTGTTTGCGCACGTCATCAGCCGCCACGACCAGGAGGCGTCCGCGCGCGGAATCACGCTGGTCAGCGGCATCGCGCCGGCAGCCGATCAATTGACGGCCGATCCTGATCGCATCGAGCAGGTGATCGAGAACCTGGTGGCCAACGCGCTGCGGCACACGCCGCCTGGTGGAACGGTGCAGCTGCGGGCCACAGTCAACGGCGCTCGCGCGTGCCTGTCCGTGATCGACTCCGGCAGTGGCATCGACCCGAGCCACGTCGCGCATGTGTTCGATCGCTTCTACAAAGTGGACGCCGCGCGCGCCGCCGGCGCAGGCGGGAGCGGCCTCGGGTTGTCGATTGCAAAAGCCATCGTCGACCGTCACGGCGGCTCGATCGGGGTTACGAGCGTACCCGGACGAACAGAGTTCAAGGTCGAGTTGCCGCAATCGCCAGGTGATCTGCACGCGGCGGCGTCGTAATGGGCGATGCGTCTTCGCGGCTCCGTGTGAGTGCTTCCCCGCCAGTCAAAAGACAGCGGGCTAATCGGCGTCCACGAACTTGTACCCGATGCCCCAGGCGGTCAGGATCATTTCGGGATCCTGCGGATCCCGCTCGATCTTGCGGCGTAGGCGGCTGATCACCGTGTCCACCGTTCGCTCCGTCACGTAGGTGTCGTCGCTCCACACGTTGTCGAGCAGCGACGCCCGGCTGAAAACGATGCCCGGGCGCGCGGCGAGCTGGTAGAGGAGATCGAACTCCTGCCGCGTCAGGTCGACGAGCTCGCCGCGGACGCGCGCTTCGCGCTTGTCGCGATCGAGCGCGAGCGCCGAGGAGGTGACGTGCGTGCCTTTCGCCGGCATGGCCGCGTCATCAGCTCGTTTCACACGCCGCGTGATCGCGCCGACCCGCGCCAGCAGCTCGCGGATCCCGAACGGCTTGGTCATGTAGTCGTCGGCGCCGCTCTCGAGGCCGACCACCTTGTCGGACTCGGTATCGCGTGCCGTCAACATCAGAATCGGCGTCAGGCGATTGGCGCTGTCGGCACGGACGGCACGACAAAGCGTGACGCCGTCGAGGCCCGGGAGCATGACGTCGAGAATCAGGAGAGCAAAGACGCTGGTCCGTGCAAGGTTCAGCGCCGCCCGGCCGTCACCCACCTCTTCGACATCGTAGCCCGCCAAATCCAAGTGCAACCGCAGCAGCTCCCTGATCGGTACCTCGTCTTCGACGATGAGAACGCGGGGACGCGCGGATTCAGTGGACATGCGATCCATTCTGGTCCAGGTGCGTATGGAACGGAGAGGAGGAGTGCGACCAGCGTCCTCGCGTGCGGACGGGCCTGTGCTCGGGCGGAGACGCTCGAGGTCACCGACCGGAGCGCGGCCTCGAGCAGCGCGCGAGTTTCCGAGCCAGGTCGCCGGCGTGTCTGGCGATGTGTCGGCATGTGCATTGCCTGCGCCGTGTGGACGGCCGTGGTGCTGCGCCCTCTGCACAACGCGGGCCGCACATGCGGTCGGAGCATCCAACCTACTCCTCAGGAGAACTGTGTGAAGAAGATTGACGTCGGACCGATCCAGACGCGACGTGATTTCTGCGCCCACGCCTGCCAGGCGATGTCGCTCGTCGCGTTGGGGTCATTCGTTCAGGGATGCGGAGGCAGTCCGACGTCGCCGTCGGGTACGGCGCCCGCACTGTCGACAATCGGCGGAACGGTGTCCAACGGCGCGGTGAGTGTCACCGTCGACGCGAGCTCGGCGCTCGCCTCGGTTGGAGGTGCAGCGCTCGTCCAGTCCTCGTCAGGCAACTTCCTGGTGTCGAGGACGGGGCAGGACACGTTCGTCGCCCTGACGGCCGTTTGCACGCACGAGTCCTGTACCATCACCGGCTTCGAGAACCAGACCTACGTGTGCCCGTGCCACGGGTCGCGGTTCAACACCAGCGGCGGCGTGGTGAACGGACCGGCGACGCGCTCGCTGCGGACGTTCACGACCGCGTTCGCGAACAACCTGCTGATGATTACGCTCTAGGCGAGCTGGACCGGCTCTCGTCAACAGGAGCCCCCGGGATTCTCCTGGTCTCCTGGTCTGATGTTGAGGGCCGCGTATCGGTGTTATCGTGAGCCTCCATGGCGTTTCACTCGCTTCGCGCGCGGCTGCTGGTCGTGCAGAGCGGTCTCGTGGTGGGGTTGACAGTCGCGACGCTCGCCTACGTGAGCGCGCGCGCGAACCGGTTCGTCAGCGATCGCATTTCGGTCGATCTCACTCGGAGCCGCGACACGATCCGTGCGGCCGAAGCCGACCGCCTGGGCCGTCTCGGACTCGTGGCGCAGCTGGTGTCGTGGTTCCCCGAGCTCCGCGCGCTCTTCGCCAACACTGACTCGGCGACTATTCGCGAATTCCTGATTGGCTTCCGCCAGCAGCACGATCTGACGGAGTTGCTCGTGGCGCTCGACGCGTCGGGCCGCGTGCTCGCGCGCAGCGATTCGTTTGCGCAGCTCGCGATCCCCCGCATTCAGCAGGCCTGGATCGAGCCGCTCCTGAACGGCAAGCCGTCATCAGGGTATCTCGAGGTGGATGGGCGTCCGTATCACGGCGTGCTGGCGGCGGCAGAATCGGGCGGCACGATCTTCGGGTTCGTGCTGGCGGCCGCGCCGATCGACGATCGGTGGGCGCATGCGCTGCGCGAGGCGAGCGACAAGGAAATCGTGATCCTGACGCCGCGCGGCGTGGCGGGCACCACGGTTCCATCCCAGCGGCTGCCCTGGCGAACCGCTGCCGATCTGAGCGTCTACGATGCCGGCGGCAGGCCGCACCAGATCGATCTCGGAGGTGAGCAGTTTCTGTCGTTGCTCGTTTCGTCGCCTGAGAGTGAGCTCAAGGTCGTGAGCGTTCTCAGCCTGCAATCGCGCGACATCGCACTCGCGCCGTACCGCAAGCTCCAGCTCGGCCTCCTCGTCCTCGGCCTGGCGGCGGCCGCGCTCGGGATCGGCGGGAGCGCGCTCTTCGCGCGCTCCCTGACGGCTCCGATCGGTCAGCTCCTGAACGCGACCCGGCAGGTATCAGCCGGCAGCTACGATGTGCCGCTCTCGACCGCGCGCGAGGACGAAATCGGCGATCTCTCCCGCGCGTTCAAGAAGATGACCGAAGGGCTCCGCGAGCGCGCCGACATGCTGAAGTTCGTCTCGCACTCGACGGCGGAGATGATTCAGAGCCAGAAGACGCCGGAACGCCAGCTCGGCGAACGCCGGGAGATCACGCTGCTCTTTTGTGACATCCGCGGCTTCACCAGCTTCGCCGAGCAGCGGGCGCCGGAAGAGGCGGTTGCCGTATTGAACCGCTACCTGCACCTGCAGGCGGACCTGGTCAAGCAATACCACGGTGATGTGGACAAGTTCATCGGCGACGCCGTGTTCGCGCACTTCACGGGTCCCGATATGGCGCTCGATGCGATCCGCTGCGGCGTCGAGATTCAGCGGGCGGTCGCGAGCGCGGGTCTCAAGCATCCCGACCTTCCAAAGCTCGATGTCGGTGTCGGCATCGCCACCGGCGAAGTGATCGTCGGCAGCATCGGGAGCGACGATCGACTCGACTACACCGCGATCGGATCCGCAGTGAACCTCAGCGCGCGGTTGTGCGCCGCGTGCGACGCGCACGAAATCCTGATGAGCGAACGGACGTTCGAGAAGGTGAGGGATCTGATCGCCGCCGAGCCGGTTGCACCGATGACCGTGAAGGGATTCAGCGGCCCGGTCCACGCATATCGCATGGTCGTCCGGCAGCCGGCCTAGCCGCCGCTATTTGTCCTTGTAGGCCGCCGGCGGGTAGGGTTTCCCGAACTTGTTCATGTGCGTCGCCTGCACGCCGCGCGATTCATCCAGCGTGATCACGACCGGCGGTCCACCCTGGGTGCCGACCCGCACCTCGACCGAGACCGGTGCCGAGCGCTCGGAGAGCGCGGTCACGCGGTACCGTCCCGTCGGAAGCTCGAACCGCCACGAGCCGTCGGCGGCCGTCGTCGTGATCCAGGGCGTCGGCGCGACGACCAGGAACGCAACCATTTGAGGATGGATGTTGCAGAAGATGTTGTAGACCGCCGGCAGCGTGAAGGTCCGCGTCTTCGATGCGCCGGACCGGTACAGCCCGAGATCGAACGGCTGCGGCGGCGACAGCGAGAACACGTTGTGGAAGATCTGATCGTCGTTGGGAAACGTGACGACCGTTCCGGCGGGCACGCCAATCACGCGCGGAACGAAGCTCTTGTTCTTCTGAGTCACCGTCACCGACCCGCCGCGCATGGGCGCTGCCTGGTCGAGCGGCTCGGCGTATACCACCGCCGTCGCGGGAGTGCCGCCTTCGTGCACGCGGGTCTCGACGCGGCCCGCCAGCTGATCGCCGTAGGCCGCGGCCGGAGCGGCGATCGCAAGCAGTCCTGTGATGATGGCGTGCCTGTGCCGTCTCATGTTCGCATCCTCACAGGCTTTCAGAATTTTACGGCGAAGACGGCGTTGACGTGATGGTTTTCGCGCGACACGGGCACCAACCCGAGCCGCGTGCGCAGCCACCGGTATTCGACCGACGCGGAGATCTCGGGCGTGAGATCGAAAATCACGCTGCTGAACGCGCTGCGATTGTCAGAGCGCAGCAACCGTCCAACTGCGTCGGTGGGATGATCGATGCCGAAGCCGCCGGTCAGCAGTGCACGCGACGTGACGCTGAACCGACCTTCGGCCCAGCCCCCGGAGCTCCGGCCAATTTGTGAGATGGCGCCGCCAAATGGTTGGGCGTTGTCGGCCGTGAAGTATTCGCCGGCCGCGCCGATGCGTCCCACTCGGGCGTTGGCATCGACCGCCACTGCCCACGAGTCCACGAGCTCGGTCCCAAGCCGGCGCCAGCCGTAGTGACCAGAGAGACCGGCCTGAATCTCGCTGGCCGCGTCGCGATCGCCGCGCGCGTAGCCGATTCGAGCTTCGAATGCCGGGCGCTTCGATCGTTCGCCGGCGCCCGGAGGTGGCGCGAACTCGAAGGTCGCGCCGGCGTCGCCCGCGATTGGCGCGATCACGCCGCCGCTCAACGTCCAGTTCGACCCCAGCTTCTGCTCGACGCGCGCCTGCGGGACGCGCAGATACAGGTTGCCCGATCGGAAGAGCAGCGGGAATGCGAACGCGGCAAGAGAGGTCGGATCGCGCGGGGCGAGGATCGCGTGATCCTGACCGATCTCGAATGCCGTGCGGTCGTTCTCGATGCGGCCAAAGGCGTAGAGCAGTCTGGGGAGTCCCATCACCGTGCCGGTCTGGAAGTTGGGCACACCGGCATAGAAGTCGGCGATGATTTCGCCGCTCGCCTGCCACCCTCCAATCATGATTCCACTCGTCTGCAGACCGATCCGGCTTTGCCGCGCAGTAAGGCTTGCCGATCCAGTCGGTGCCCCGGATGCCGGCGGCGCGCCCACGAGGGTCGGATTCTCGAGCCAGATCGCCTCACCGGAGTTCACATAGGCGTTGGTGACGATCGCACCCGTGATCTTGACCGGCATCCGCGACGATGACTCCACCTTCGTCTGCGACTGCTCTTCGATCTGCGCCTTGAGCACCTCGAGCGCTTCCGGGGTGACTTGGGCCGGCTGTTGCGCGGCCTGTTCCTGCGCCGGTGTACCGCGCTTCACCTCGGCGAGCTCGGATCTGAGCGCCGCAACTTCGTCGCGAAGCCTGGACAGTTCGTCACGGAGCGTATCGAGGTCGCTCGATGAGACCGGGCGGGCCGGTGCAGCAGGCTGCGCACTGGCTTGGGCGCTCAGGAGCAGCGACGTGCAGAGGATCGAGAAGGCGCGCGCGCAGAGTCGGGTCAACATGCCGAGCATTCTACGATCCGTGTCGTTCTCGGGTTCTCGGGTTCTCTGTTCTCGGTTCGCTGTTCTAGGTTCTCGAAGTTCTCGGGTTCTATGTGCGGTTGAGGTTCTGAGCTCAGCCGATCGGTGTGGTTCTCGAAGCTGGAACCGTGAGAACTGAGAACGGAGAACTGAGAACGGGGAAACTGGGAACTGAGAACGGGGAAGGAGGAACCCTAGAACTGACTAGTACTCGGTGAACATGCGCTGAATCTCAGCGCCGTCCTTGGTCCTCGTCAGCGCGAGCATGAGAAGGATGCGGGCTTTGACCGGCGCGAGGTCTTCAGCGGCGATCCGGTACTCGCCGCCACGACGGCCCTGACCGTCGTTGTTGGCCGGAGCACTCGTTGCCGGTCTCGCGCGCGCGGCGATTCGTCCGGATCCGGTGCGGGTACTCGTCACGACGAACACGCCTTTGTCGATCGCGTACTGAATGCCCTCGAATTGTGTGCCGCTCGTCGCGCCGGCGCCGGCGGACGCAATCACGATGCCTTTGGCTCCCTGGTCTACGAGCGCCTTGATGACGTCGCCGCTGGCCCCCTGATAGACCATCACGATATCCACCCGCGGCAGTTCTTCGACCTGCGCCACGTCGAACTCGCTCGCCGCCGTGTTGCGCTTGACCACGTTGCGATAGAAGACGACGCGGTCGCTGTCCACGACGCCCAGGACGCCGTAGCCGCGCGACTGGAATGTGTTCAGCCGCAAGGCGTCCGTCTTCGTGACCTCGCGGGCGGCGTTGATCTCGTCATTGAGGACGACCAGCACGCCTTTGCCGCGTGCGTCGGGGCTGGCCGCGACCCGGAAGCCCTCGAGCAGGTTGGCGGCTCCCTCGTAGCCGAGCGTGCTGGGATTCCGCATCGATCCGACCACCACGACGGGCTTGTCCGTTCGGACGGTCAGATCGAGAAAGTACGCGGTCTCTTCGAGCGTATCGGTGCCGCTGGTGACGACGATGCCCGACAGATCGGGATCGGTGGCGAAGAGCGCGTTGATCCGCCGCGCGAGGTCCAGCCACTGCTTGAGCGAAATCACGCTGCTCGCCACGTTCGCGAACTGCTCCTCTTCGGCCCGTACGTATCGATCGAGGCCAGGCATCGCCGCGATGAGCTCCTGCGAGGTCAGCCTTCCGCCGTCACGGTTCGAGATCGTGCCGCCGGTTGCCACGAGACGCACCTTCGGCAGCGTGGCTGTTCCCGGCGCCGTGGCCGGTTTCGCCGGCGCCGCCGCTTGCTGGCGGCTCGACGCGGCGAGCCGTGAAACGGGGTAAAGCGTCAGAAGGAGGAGGACGAGACCGAGGGTCGTGCGGCGGTAACGGCCCATGCCGCTCACTATAGCCGAGTCTGAGGCTGCCCGTGTGCGATCGAGAGCCAGCGGCTCAGGTGCTGCGCCGCTTCGTCGGGTGTACGGCCGTAGAACGGCATCAACGCTGCCGATCCACCAGGCGTGCGCGCGATCTGCGCCCGCCACATGTTGCCGTCGACACTCGAGACCTCAATCCGGTACTCGCGACCGTTGATGATTTCTTCGAAACGATGGACGTTCACGACAATACGCCCCGGACAGTAAAGAATCGGTAACAGAATGGTGGAGACGAGCGAGCATTCTAGCGACTCCGCGCGGCGCCACAAGCGAAAGGACCATCGAAGGCGCACCCACACAGTGCAGTCGAACGGTTTACCTCGGAGAACGAACGAAAAAAAATCGGCGTTCGTCACGCGTCCACAGCGGTTCAACGGATCTTCCACAGGTTTTCCACATCGCCTCGGCTTGACGGGCCGGGAAGGGAACACTACGCTGAGATCCTTCATGATCCAGCGATGTGCCGCAGGGGTGTCGCGGATGGTGCGGCCCGCCGCGATGCTGCTGCTGTTGACGCTCGCATCGCCGGCCGCCGCAGCGGATGCCGTTCTCTACCGCATTTTCCTCCGCGATGGCTCGACGCTCGTCAGCTACGGAGAGTTCGCGCGCGTGGGCGATCAGGTCGTGTTCTCGATTCCGATCGGCGGCCTCGAGACCCCCTCGCCGCAGCTGCAGCTGGTCACCCTGTCCGAGTCGGTCGTCGATCTCGAGCGTACGGAAAGCTATGCGCAGGCGGCGCGGGCCCAGCGTTACGCGGAAACGAGGGGAGAGAGTGATTTCGCGCTCCTCAGCAACGAGGTCGCGCGCACCCTCAACGACGTCGCGCTGACGCCGGATCCGGTGAAGCGCCTGGCGCTGGCCGATCAGGCCAGGCGCGCGCTTGCCGACTGGCCGGCGCGCAACTACGGCTACCGTGCCAGCGACGTGGCGCAGCTGTCATCGATGCTCGACGAAGTGGTCTCCGAGCTCAGAGTTGCCGCGGGCCAGTCGCGGTTCGATCTCAGTCTCGTCGCAACGACGGCTCCGCCGCCCCCGGTTTCCCTGCTGCCGGCGCCGACACTGCGCGAGAGCATCGAGCAGGCGTTCACCGTCGCGCGGATCACACCGGACATCGCGCAACGGGTGTCGCTGCTCAATGCGATCACGGGGGCGCTCTCCGATCCGTCGACTACCGCGGGATGGGCCGTCGCGCTCCGAACCAAGGCGTCTGCGGATCTGGCGACCGAGGTCAGGCTCGACCAGGCCTACGCGGATCTCTCGGACCGGATCATGACTGCGGCGGAGATTCGCCGCCGCCGCGCGGACGTCAAAGGCATGGAAGCGCTCGTGAGAGAAGTGTTGAAGGCTGACGATCGCCTGGGCCGGGCGCGGCCGCAGGCCACGTCCGCCCTCCTCGCGACCCTCGACGCGCGATTGAACGATACCCGCCGCCTGCGTCTGGCCCGAGACACGTGGGCGTTGCGGCTCGATCTGGTGAAGGCCTACGAACGCCGCGCGCATGGGATGATGGACGTGCTGGTCCGTTTACGGCCGTCCCTCGAACAGATTCGGCAGCTCGCCGGTCCGCCACCGAAGACGCTGGCGCAGTTCCAGAGACGGACGAGCTCCGCCGCGCGTGAGCTTTCGCTGGTCAAGCCGGCGCCGGAAGTCGAGTCGATTCACGGCCTGTTGACGAGCGCGTTTCAGATGGCGGTCATGGCCGGCGACGCCCGGGCCCGCGCCGTCCGAAGCGCGGACATGAACATCGCCTGGCAGGCCTCGTCGGCGGCTGCCGGCGCGTTGATGCTGTTCGATCGCGCACGCGACGAATTGCAAAAGCTGATGACACCTCCGACCCAGTGATCACACCCCGTATCACTCGGCTCCTGCGGGTGCCGGACCTTCCGGCGATGCAGCGAGCCATCGCCGAATGCGCTCTCGGCGCCGATCCCCTGACCACCCGGTCCTGTGCAGTCCTGGTCCCGTCGCGCGGCGCCGCCGCCGCCCTGCGTGCGAGCTTGGAGAATCTGCGGCTTGGGGTCGGCTCTCGACATTCTGAGAAAGGCGAGGGTGGGCCAGAAGACCGAGATCTGACCCCGGGTGCGGTCGTGGTGCCTGACCTCGTGACCCGCGACGAGCTTTACCGGCGCTGGCATCGCGCGATCCCCGACGTCCCGCCGCTTCTGACCGGCTTCGATCGCGAGGTCATTTTCAGACGTGCGGCACTGTCCGCGAGCGCGGCCGACGCCGCCCCGTTTCGGCTGCGGCCCGGGCTGATCCGCGAGATGCTCGCCTTCTATGACGAGCTCCGCCGCCGGGACCGCACGGTTGACGACTTCGAACGATTGATGACCGGTAGCCTCGAAGCCAGCGCCGCCATCGATCGCGGCGCCGAGCGAATGCTCGTGCAAACGCGGTTCCTGACCTCGGCCTTCCGCGAGTTCGAGCGCAGGATCTCCGAGAGCGGCGGAGTCGACGAGCACGGCATTCGCGCGCGGCTGCTCGAACGCGAGACTTCCGCGCCCTACTCAAGGATCGTCGTGACTGTCGGGGACCGGGCCGCTGACCCCGTGGGATTGTGGACCGCTGACTTCGATCTGCTGGCCCGCCTACCAGGCATCACGCACCTGGACGTCATCGCGACGGAGCAGCTGCTCGCGACCGGCTTCCACGAGCGCGTGCACGATCTGCTGCCCGGGCTGATTGAAGAACGGCGCCGGCCCTCTGTGCCGCCCGTGCTCCTGGCGCCCGAGGCCGAGGACAACGCCGTTCTGTGGTTCGTGTCTCGCGATCGCGAAGAGGAGCTTGCGAATTTCGCGCGCGCAGTCAAGGAATCGCCGCGCCTCGATCGCACGGGCGTCGTCTTTCAGCGTCCGCTGCCGTACTTGTATCTCGCGCGTCACGTCTTTCCTGATGCCGGCGTTCCGTATCAGGCGCTCGATGCGCTGCCGCTCGCGGGCGAACCGATCGCGGCGGCCATCGATCTCCTGTTCTCGGTCGCAGCCGCTGAGGCGACGCGTGCGTCTCTCATCGATCTCCTCGGGTCGCCGCACTGGCGGTTCGACGTCGAAGGGGAGAAGGTCGAGCGGACCGACGTGGCTGCGCTCGATGAGCTGCTCCGGAGCACGAAGTACCTCGGCGGGTGGGAACGAATCGCGAAGCTGGGAGATGAGCTCGAGGCGGCGCAGGTTCAGTCAGGAAGGGAAGGGCGCAAGTGGAACCGAGCGGCGCGTGGGATTCGCGCCGCCGTGTCGATCGCCCGCGACATCCGGCACGCGGTGACTCGTCCGACCGCATCAGGCCAGCTCACGGCGCTGCTTGAGGTCATTACCGCTCACGAACAGCTCCCCGACGACAGCGCGGCCTGGTACGGACGGCACATGCGCGCCCGCGCAGCGATACTCAGCGCCCTGCAGGGACTCGCGGCGGCGCACGCGGTTCACGGCGACGAACCGCTGACCGTGCCGGAATTGATGGGCGGTGTCCGGCGATGGGTCGAAGGTCAGACGTTCTCACCACGGACCGGCACAGAAGGAATCACGCTCCTCGATGCGCGAGCGGCCGCGTACGCCGATCTGGATAACATTCACTTGGTAGGTCTGGTCGAATCCGATTGGCCTGACCGGGCGCGCCGCAACATCTTCTATCCCTCGTCGCTCCTGACCCAGCTCGGCTGGCCGAACGAGCACGATCGACTGCAGGCGGCCCGCGCCCGTTTTCGCGATCTCCTCCGGCTGCCTCGTGCGCGCGTGTCGCTGTCATCGTTCACGCTCGAAGAGGACGCGATTGTCGCGTCGTCGCCGTTCCTGGAGGAGCTCCCCGGCTGTGGGCTCGCAATCGAGCGTCGTCCCGGGGCAGAGGGCGTCAGGGTCTTTGCCCAGGAAGCCTTGTCCATGGAGCCGGTCGTGGCGTCAGCGGTGATCGGAGACGCAGCCGAATG
Source organism: Vicinamibacterales bacterium (assembly GCA_036258055.1). GTDB lineage: Bacteria > Acidobacteriota > Vicinamibacteria > Vicinamibacterales > 2-12-FULL-66-21 > DATAEK01. Next base: position 23,177 of record DATAEK010000102.1, on the reverse strand, counting down.
GCTGCGGCTGCGCGAGTCGCGGACGCCGATCTCCGACGAGGCGTTCCACGGCGCCGCCGGTCCGCGCGAGCCGTCGGTCTATGCGGTGAGTCACGTCGAGCGCTACCTCGAGTGTCCGTTCAAGTACTTCGCGAGCTACGTGCTCGAGCTCGACGAAGAGCGCGACGTGGAGTCGGGTCTGACGCCCCAGGAGCGCGGACAGTTCCTGCACGAAGTCTTCGAAGCATTCTTCAAGACCTGGCACGCGCGAGGTGGGCGAGAGATTACGGCGTCGAACGTCGAGGCGGCGCTGACGCTCTTCGACGAGGTCGCGCACGATCGGCTGTCACCGCTTTCGGAGGCTGACCGCGCGCTCGAACGCACGCACCTCCTCGGGTCTGCAGCGGCCGCCGGGCTCGCCGCCCGCGCCTTCGCGTTCGAGATCGAGCATCAGGTGGAGGTCGTCGAGCGCCTGCTCGAACATCCGCTCGAAGGGGAGTTCGTGTTCCGGGGCGAGGACGGATCGCGACGCCTCCGTATCAGAGCCAAGGCCGATCGCATCGATCTCCTGAGCGACGGCACGCTACGCCTCGTCGACTACAAGCTCGGACGCGCGCCGAGGCCCGCCCGGGCGCTGCAGTTGCCGGTGTACGGCGTGTGTGCGACCCAGGCGCTCGAGGGACGGCACGGCCGATCGTGGACCCTCTCGCGCGCCGGTTACGTCGCGTTCAAGGAAAAGAACGCGTTCTCCGGTCTGGGTACGTCGGCGGCGCTCGAGCAGGCGCTGGCCGATGGGCAGCAGCGATTCCTGGGCGCCGTTGCCGGGATCGAGCGGGGATCGTTCCCCGTGGATCCGGAAGAGCCGTTCCTCTGCACGCGCTGCGGGTACGCAGGCGTCTGCCGTAAGGATTATGTCGGCGATGAGTAACACTGGCGATCGCCGTCGGGCCTCGCAGCTTTCACTCTTCAGCGATGGTGTCGAGCCTTCGGAGCCAGACCAGCCGGCGGCTCCGTCGACGTCTCCCTCGAGCAGCGAGGGTGCGATCGAGCCCGTGGTCTCGGCCGTCGACCCAACCGACGCGGCCTCACGAGCGTTTGCCGTCGATCCTCGCAACCACGTCGTGCTCGAGGCGTCGGCGGGTACGGGCAAGACCTCCGTGCTCGTCGCGCGGTACCTCAACCTGCTCAAGGCCGGCGTAGATCCCGCGAACATTCTCGCGATCACCTTCACGCGCAAGGCGTCTGCCGAGATGCGTGAACGGATCGTGAGGGAGCTGCGCGAGAGCGCCGCACGTTCGGAGTTCGACAAAGCGCGCTGGGTCGAGCTGCGCGATCGCCTGGGAGAGATCGCGATCAGTACGATCGACGCCTTCTGCCTGTCGCTGCTGCGCGAGTTCCCGCTCGAAGCCGATCTCGACCCCGGCTTCGAGATGGCCGACGAGACCGAGGTCCCGCGGCTCATCGAAGAGTCGCTGGACCGGTCGCTGCGCATCATTACCAGCCTCGCAAAAGACGATCCGGACATGGCCCTCGTTCTCGCGCAGCTTGGGGTGAACCGGACGCGCGAAGGCCTCAGCATGCTGCTCGAGCGGCGTCTGGTCGCCTGGGATGCCCTCGACCGGTTCCTCACGACGGGGCCTGCGGGCCTGACGTCTGCTCTCGTGTGTCGTCGCGCCGAAACCGCGATTCAGGACGCGCTGCGAACCGTACCCGGCGGTCTCGAACGATTCCTCGCCGACGGCCCAACCGGTCATCCACGCTACACGCTGCTCGTGCGCGAGATCCAGAGACTGCGGCAGGACGACCAGACGCCGGACGCAGCCGTTCGCGCCGCGCTCGAGCGTGTGGCGGCGCACTTCCTCACGGGCGAGGGCAAGCCGCGCGCGGGCGGCGCGATTCATCCCTACCGCGGCGAGCACTACCCGACACCAGACGCGTCGCGGCGGCATCGATCGGCCGTCTCGCAAATCGCGCCCCAGATCGAGCGGATCATGTACGCCTTCTCGCGCGACTTGAATGTCGTCCTCGCGCGGGGGATCCGGCGGATGTTCGGCATTGCGCTCCAGCAATACCGGCGCGCGCTCGAGGAACGGTCGGTGCTCGACTTCTCCGACGTGCTGCAGCGCGCGCTGGATCTCCTGCGCCAGATGGACGAGTTCGCGCAGAGTCGTTACCGGCTCGAGTCGCGTTATCACCACGTGCTCGTGGACGAATTCCAGGACACGAGCCGGGCCCAATGGGAGCTCATCTCGCTTCTGACTCAGTCGTGGGGCGAGGGGCTCGGTCTCGCCGCCGATGCCTCAATCTTCATCGTCGGCGACCGCAAGCAGTCGATTTACCGCTTCCGCGACGCCGAAGCGACGGTGCTGCAGCGGGCCGGGCGCTTCATCGAAGCCTTGCGACCGTCCGGCAGCCCCCGTCGATCGATCACGCGCAGCTTCCGTGCGGTACCCGAGCTCCTCGAGTTCGTGAACGACGTGTTCACGGAAATGTCGCAGCCCGCTGGCACAGCCGACGCGTTCACGTATGGCGAGGGGGACAGCTTCCCCGTGGATCCATCCGCGAACCGATTGAGGGGACCCGCGCTTGGCATCTCGGTCGCGGACGATCCCGAGGCCTGTGCGGCTGCCGTCGCCTCCGAGATCGCGCGGATCCTGCGGGAGGATACCGTTCGCGATCGAAAGACCGGCGTTCCACGCTCCGCCGCGCCCGGCGACATCGCGATTCTGTTCCGGTCCCGCGCCAGCCATCGCGAGTTCGAGCGCGAGCTCGAACGGTTGCGGATTCCGGCCTACGTGTACAAAGGTCTCGGGTTCTTCGACGCTGACGAGACCAAGGACGTCGTGGCGCTCCTGCGCTATCTCGCGCGACCCGACTCCGATCTGCGGGCTGCGGCGTTCCTGCGCTCGCGGTTCATCCGCATTTCCGATCGCGGCCTGGCGCTGCTCGCGCCGGACCTCGCGCGGGCCCTGACGTCTCCGGATCCCGCATCGACATTCGCGGAACTCGATGATGAGGATCGGCGCGTCCTCGTCCGAGCCCGCGATCAGGTCGCGAGCTGGCTCGCAAAGGTCGATCGCGTGCCGCCGGCCGACCTGATCGAGCAAATCCTCATCGACAGTGCGTACGCGTACGAGCTGCGGGGCCCACGGCGCCAACAGGCGTGGGAGAACCTGAAGAAGATGCGCGGCCTCATCCGGCGGATTCAGAATCGCGGATACGCGACGCTGCCGCGCATCGCCGATCATCTCGACTCGCTTACGGCGGGCGATGAATCGAACGCCGTGCTCGAAGCGCTCGATGCGGTCAACCTGATGACCGTCCATGCGGCAAAAGGCCTCGAGTTTCCCATCGTCTTCGTGGTGAATCTCTCGAAAGGCGCGAGCGGTCCTCCGCGACCGGTGCGCGTCGTGGCGGACGGCGACGACGAACCGTCCGTCTCCATCGGACCCTTTGTCTCGGATGCGGACGAGGCGGATCGCGAACGCGAGCGGCACGAGACGCGGCGGTTGCTCTACGTGGCGTTCACGCGCGCCCGCGATCGCCTGTATCTCTCGTCGCCGCTCAAGGACGGCGCGATGGTTCCTGGCCGCGGGAGCCTGGGAGAAGTGTTTCCCGAATCGATCAAGACGCTCTTCGCCGGAGCGGCTTCTGCGTTTCCGGAGTGGGAAACGGTTGCCTGGAGCGGCCCCTCGGGACGGACGTACGAGTGGCGTCTCTGTCGCCCGCCGATTGATGCGCCGGCTCAACCGCTCGACAAAGCAACTCGCTCAATGCCGGTCCGCGACTTCCTCGGTCCGGCGCTGGCTGCTGACTCGCTGACCCGTCTTTCCGTGACCCAGAGGCTCGCGCCGGGCGCGGCCACGCACTCTTCGAGCGTCGAGTTGATTGTCGGCCGGCTCGTGCACCGGCTCTTCCAATATCCGGACATCGTCAAGGCAGGTGCATCGGCGCGCCAGGAAATCACCGCGGCAATCGGGCTGCTGAGCGACGAGGAGCGCGCCGCCGTCACCGATGCCGACGCGGCCGTGGCACGGGCCATCTCGGCCTGGCGTGCCATTCGTGCCCGGAAGGATGTGTCGGAATGGCTGTCGAATGGACGACCGCACTACGAGGTGCCATTCTCAGTCGTCGATCCAAGCGGAGCTCGAGGGATCCTGCGCGGCACCATCGATTGCCTCATTCAGCGCCCAGATGGGTCGGTGCTGGTCGTGGAAATCAAAACGGGAGCGTCGCGCGAGATCCATCAGCGGCAGCTCGACGTCTACGTAGCTGCCGCCCGGGCGCTGTTTCCCGGCGCGACCGTCGAAGGGCGACTGGTCTACTCGTGATCTACACCATCGGGCACTCGACCCGCACCGCCGAGGGGTTCCTCGAGCTGCTGAACGTCCACAAGATTCGTCAGCTTGCAGACGTGCGGATGATTCCGCGGTCGGCACGTCACCCTCAGTTTTCCGGCGATGTTCTCGCTGTCTTTCTCGAGTCGCACGGAATCCTATATCGACACTTTCCGGACCTCGGAGGTCTACGGAAGCCCAGGCCCGACTCGACGAACACCGCATGGCTGACCGAGGGATTCCGCGGGTATGCGGACTACATGGAGACCGCAACGTTTCGCGCCGCTCTCGACGCACTCGAGCGATTCGCTCACCTGACGCCAACGTCGGTCATGTGCGCTGAGGCAGTTTGGTGGCAGTGTCACCGCCGGTTGCTATCCGATGCCCTTCTTGTGCGCGGTGTTCAGGTAAGGCACATACTGTCGCTTCAGGAGGCTAAACCGCACGAATTGAGCGAGTTCGCGCGGCAAACCGGTGACGGAGTGAGCTACCCGGGTCTCTTGTAGGCTGTTTTGTCCTCTGGACGAGACGCCCGCCGTTTTCCGGCGCGCGCCAGCCAACTGTTTCAGTACGAACGATTTTCGAGGCGTTCAGGAACCAAAGCGGCCCTCCCACTGTCTAAGCAAATAACTGGCTTCGGGATTGCATTGGAGCCGGCGTCGGGAGGTGCGTATGGCAGTTCCTGCGGGGTCGCTCAATTACGTCAGGCCGGCAGCCACGGTGTTCGAGCTGGAGGCGCTCGAAGGCCTGCCGTGTGGGTGCGTGGCTGCGGCGTATCGCGCCCGTCCGTGGGACGTCTCCGTCGTGTCTCTCGAAGCGAAGGGACCGCACTGCATTCTGGCGGGGCACTCGACCGGTCAGATTCTTCGACTCGGCGATCCGTCGGAGTTCGACGAAGACGAAGACGGCGACGCCGACGAATAGCAGCGCCGCCGCTAGCGCGGCGCGTTTTGTTCAGCCCACTGCCGGGCCCGCTCTTCGGCTTCCTCCCGCGTTTCTCCAACCAGCACGACGGAGCGTTCGGGTTTGCCATTCGCGTCGGGTACCCACGCGACCCAGTGTGGGCCGCGAGCCTCGCTGCGAACCTGGCGGCGCGTCTGTGCCCGGTCGTTCATGGCGCGAATCGTACTGCAATCGCACGCGAAAATCTTGATTGCGTCTGCGAAAGCCGTTCCCGTACAATTCGAAGGTTTACGGGAGAGGAGTTCACCCTAGATGGCCTTGACCTGTCCGAACTGCGGGAACGACCGGAATTTTCTGGTCAAAACCCTGCAGATGCACGTCGTCCAAGTGCGCGACGACGCCCGCGTGGAGGCGAACGAGGAAGGTCGCCCCGCGGTAATCGAAGTGCTTTGTGACGAATGTGAGAAAGAGCTGAGTTTCGCCGACTTCGACGAGGGTGTGCGCAACGAAGTGCTGCTCACGCTCGGCGCCCGCTGAATCCGGCCTAATCCTCGCCCGCGTCCGCCTCTTCGAAGTAGTCGCACTCGGGGCAGATCCACTCCCGGATCTGCTGCACGCTCGGATTCGGCTGCCCTGGCCGTTGATGCGACACCTCACGCACCGAGAGCCGCATTATTTCTCCACAGAGCGGGCACTGTTTCACGAGCTAATTCTACGGCTACTTGTCGGTGCCTGCACCAAAGGTGCCTAGCCTAGGTGCCTATCGTGCCTAAGGTGCTACGGTGCCTGGGTGCCAGCGTGCCAAGGTGCCAAGGTGCCAAGGTGCTGGCGGCGCGCTGCCTACCTTGGCGCTTTGCGCGCATGTTGACACCGTGGCACCTTGCGCGCGCACCCATGCCACTATGACACGCGCTCTTGGGCACCTTGGCACCTTGGCACGCGCACCTTGGCACCTTGGCACATTGCGCACCTTTGCACCCTCGCACCTTGGGCACCCTAGCACCTTAGGCACCCAGGCACCTTGGCACCTTTTTCCCCTTCACTCTTCCTTGACAGCCTCTCCGTGCGCCCCTATCGTACTTGCAGGGCGGCGAACTGACCGCCGTACGGCATGCGCGATTACTACGACGTTCTCGGGGTTTCGCCGGATGCGGGGGCGGAGGAGATCCGCCGCGCGTACCGGCAGCTTGCGCGCCGGTATCACCCGGACATCTCGGGTGACGACCGTACGACCGCATTCCTCGAAGCCTCGCGCGCCTACGAAGTGCTCCGCGATCCGAGCCAGCGCGAGTCTTACGATGCAAGCCTCAGGGCCCCTGACGGTGTGGCCTGGTCCGGGCGGGCTGACTGGTTCAGCGACGAAGTCGCCATCGATTTTCCGTCGGTCTCGAGTGTGCTCGACAGCATGCGTCACGCGTTTTTCGGCGTCGTGCCTGGCGCCGCGTTGTCCGCTGAGATCGTGCTGAGCCCGCAGGAAGCCTTCTGGGGCACGACCGTGCCGCTCGACGTACCGCTTCGCCGAACGTGCCCGCACTGCGGCGGCCGCGGCGAGTCGTGGCAGGAGTGGTGCGACGCCTGCGGCGGTGGCGGCGAAGTGCCGTCGACACACGAGCTGCGCCTCCGCGTGCCGGCCGGCGTCCGCGAAGGCACGCGATTCCGGTTCAGCGTCATGCCTCCGGGCGCGCCGCACACCTTCGTGGAAGTGCGGGTCAGCATCCGGTGACGTCCGAGGTGCGTCCTCATCTCCACCTGCTCGGCATCCTTCAACTCGTCTGGGGCGGTATCGGCGTGATGCTCGGTGTCTCCACGCTGATGCTCGCGGCCGGTGCAGTGGCCATCGGATGGACGACCGTCGGCACTGGCGTTTCAGCCGGGATCACGGCGGCGGCGTTCATCATCTTCGCAGCTGCGTTGCTGGCCGGTGGCGTCGCGAACGCGTGGGCCGGCCGCGCGCTGCAGCGTCGCGTTGCGAATGGCCGCCTCGTCACGCTTGGCCTGGCGGTGCCCAACCTCTTCCTGCTGCCATTCGGGACCGCGCTCGGCATCTACGCGTTCTGGGTGCTGCTGCACAACGAAACGCGCTCGCTCTTCGAGGTGACTTCGTGACGTCGACCGGCCCCTCCGGCGCCGTACCCGACAACAAAGCACGCACCTCTGTTGGGCTGGACGCCAACGTCGCGGCCGCCGTTGCGTACGGGCTCGGCTGGATCACCGGCCTGGCCTTGCTGCTGATGGAGCATGAGAACCGCTTTGTCCGCTTCCACGCGTTGCAGTCCATCATCGTATTTGGCGCGCTGTCGTTCGCGTGGTTCCTGTGCTTCTCGGTCCCGCTCTTCGGCTGGCTGGTCTCGTTGTTCATCATTCCGCCCGTGTCGGCGGGACTCTGGCTCCTCCTGATGTTCAAGGCCTACCAGGGCGAGCACTTCAAGCTGCCGATCGCCGGAGACATGGCCGAGCGGAACATCTGAGTAGACCGAGGGCTTCGCCCCGCCCGACCCCCCATCGAACAATCGCTTTGCGAACAGCGACACGTTCTTGTCGATGTCGATCCGCGAGCGCATGACCTCGAGTCCTGCCGCTCACGTCCGGGCCTGATAGAATGAAGTGTTCTCATGTCCCCAGCAGTCACTGAAGCCGCTGTGCTCGAGGCGCTGAAGGCGGTCCAGGATCCGGACCTCCACCGCGACATCGTCTCGCTCAAGTTCATCAAGAATCTTCGGATCGACGGCGGACGCGTGGCGTTCTCGATCGAACTGACGACACCGGCCTGTCCGGTGAAGGATCTGATGCGCGATCAGGCGCGCGAGGTCGTCAGCCGCGTTCCCGGCGTCACCGACGTCATCGTTGAAATGACGGCGCAGGTGAGGTCGACGCTTTCCGCCGATCTTGGCAAGGCGCCGGTGCCCGGCATCAAGAACATCATCGCGGTTGGCGCCGGTAAAGGCGGAGTCGGGAAGACGACGGTTGCCGTGAACCTGGCGATCGCGCTTAGCCAGTACGGCGGCCGTGTCGCGATGATCGACGGCGACATCTATGGGCCGAACGTGCCGATCATGCTCGGCGTCCGCGCGCAGCTGATGACCGACGCCGAAGGCAAGAAGATCGTCCCGGCTGAGCAGTACGGCATCAAGTTGGTGTCGATGGCGTTCTTGACCAATGACGACGCGCCGGTGATCTGGCGCGGGCCGATGTTGCACGGCGTCATCCAGCAGTTCTTTCGCGACGTTCGTTGGGAAGACATCGACTATCTGATCGTGGACATGCCGCCCGGCACAGGCGACGTCGCCCTGAGCCTGAGTCAGACGGTCCCCGTCTCCGGCGCGGTCGTCGTGACTACCCCGCAGACCGTCTCGCTCGCCGATACACGGCGGGCCGTGCGGATGTATCAGAAGCTGAACGTCCCGACGCTTGGCCTGATCGAGAACATGAGCCACTTCATCTGTCCCGAGTGCCGCCACGAAAGCGACATTTTCGGGAAGGGCGGAGGCGAGACGCTCGCAAACGAGCTGAACGTGCCGTTCCTCGGCCGCGTGCCGATTTACGAGCCGATTCGAATTGGCGGGGACACCGGGGTCCCCATTACGATTGGGGAGCCGGCGTCGCCGGCATCCCAGGCATTTCGGACGACCGCGGAACGGCTCGCCGCGCAGTTGTCGATCGCCAGCTACAAGCGGCCCATTCCGCTGACGCCCATTGCCTGACGGATGGTAAATGGCAACCTGACGGATGGTAAATGGCAAACGGCAAAGGGTAAATGGCAAATGGGATGGTCATCGGTGAAACTGCGAGGCCGCCGCGCGAAGCGCGTTAGCAAGAGTGAATGGAAAGGACCGCACGCAGATATGAGAAGGACAGCATTCGTTCTTGCGCTGCTCGTTACCACGATGATCGGCATCCGGCTTCAGGCATCGGATGCCATGAAGGCGATCGTGGGTTCGTATCTGGAGATTCAGAACCAGCTCGCGACCGACAAGATCGATGGAATCAAGGGGTCCGCGAAGAGCATCGGTGCGCAGGCGACGCGGATGGGTGACGCAGGTCGCAACATGGCGAAGGCGGCGGCCGCGATCGAGAAGGCCGCGGACTTGAAGGCGGCGCGTGAGGCATTCGGCCCGCTGAGCGAGGCGGTCATCGCCGCGGCCAAGGCGGAAGGCTGGAAGGACGTCAGCGACGTGAAGGTGGCCTACTGCCCGATGGTGAAGCACTCCTGGCTGCAGAAGGAAGATCAGATCCGGAATCCGTACTACGGTGCGTCGATGTCGACGTGCGGAGAGTTCCAGAAGAAGTAGCACTCGCCAGCCGGGCCATCGTCCACACGCCAGCGAGCGGCCCCGGCACCAGCAGCACGAACGCCCACCGCCAGCCGTAGTGCCCGGCAAACGCCGGCACCAGGCGCATGCTGATCATCGTCAGCAGGAACCCCGCGCAGACCTGCAGCGTCAGCGCGGTGCCGACATGCGTCCGCGGGCTGAACTCGCTCACCAGCGCGGAGAATTGCGCCGAGTCGGCGACGACGGAGAATCCCCACACGATTGCCAGCGCGAACAGCCACCAGGGGGCTGCGCCGAAGACGAAGCCGGACACCGCGGCGCACACGCCGCTCACGAGCATGGCCGCGCCTGCAACTCGCGCTTTGCCCCACGTGTCCGCCCAGAATCCAGCGATCGCGCACCCGGCGGCCCCGGTGCCGATGGCCACGAACGCGACGAGCGAACCGGTATGCGCCGTCACGATTCCGGCGGCACTCAACGAGGCGGCTGCGAACGCGGCGATCCACGTCCACATGGCGTAGAGCTCCCACATGTGACCGAGATAGCCGAGCGTGGCGAGCCGTACACCACGATCGCGGATCACGTGCTCAATCGCGTGGGGATCGAAGGGTGCCGAGGCGCTGACATAGGGCCCGTCACCGACCGTGGTTTCGACCAGGGCGCCGCCGGTGATCGCCAACCCCGAGGAGGCCCACATCAGCGTGCGCCAATCCACGCCCGCTGCCGCCCAAGACAGCAAGTGCGGAAACGCGCTGCCCATCGTCAGCGCGCCCACCGTGATGCCAAGCGCGGTGCCACGGCGCTCCAGAAACCACCCGGCGACGATCTTCATCCCGGGAGGATACACACAGGCCAGCGCAGCACCGGTCGCGAACCGCAGTGCGATGATCGCCCCGGCCGATTCCGCGGCCGGGATCGTCGCATTTGCGGCCGCGCCTACAGCACAGCCGATCGCGAACAGCCGGCGCGCGTTCAGGACGTCCGCGAGGTTCAGGAGCGCGCTGACCAGCGTTCCGGCGACGAAGCCTGCCTGCACGGCCATCGTCAGCCAGGCGACGCCAGAGCCGGTGACGGCGAGTTCCGCGGCGATTGCGGGAGCGGCGGCGCTTGCGGAGAACCACAGCGTCATACCGAGGAATTGCCCGATCGCGACGAGCGCCAGCATGCGATATCGTTCAGGGGGAGCCGCGGCTGGCGGCGCGGGACGCGTGGCGGTCATCGGTGGTCTTACGATGTATGTTAGATCACGCGTGTTGCATTCCCCGGCCAGCCGCCGATCCTCACGCTGTCTCATCCACGATGACACTTTCATTCACCCGTCACACTCTCGCCAACGGTCTGGACGTGCTCGTGCACGAAGACCACGATTGTCCGATCGTCGCTGTCAACGTCTGGTACCACGTCGGCTCGAAGAACGAGGTGCCCGGGAGGACTGGCTTTGCCCATCTGTTCGAGCACCTGATGTTCGAAGGGTCGCAGCATCACGACAAGGGCTACTTTCAGCCGCTGCAGGAAGCGGGCGGTTCGCTGAACGGATCGACCAACGCCGATCGCACGAACTACTGGGAGGTCGTGCCCACCAACGCGTTCGAGCTCGCGCTCTGGATGGAGTCCGATCGCATGGCGCACCTCCTCCCGGCGCTGACCGAAGCCAAGTTTCGCAATCAGCGTGACGTCGTCTTGAACGAGCGTCGTCAGAACTACGAGAACCGTCCGTATGGGCTCGCGGGCATGGCCACCGTCGCTGCCTTGTACCCGCCTGATCACCCCTACCACTGGCTCACGATTGGCGCAGCCGAAGATCTCCTCGCCGCGCATCTCGACGACGTGCATGCGTTCTTTCAGACCTACTATCGGCCGTGCAACGCATCGCTGGCTCTGGCGGGCGATATCGATACCGCCCAGGCGCTGACCCTCGCCGAGCGCTATTTCGGCGAGATCGACGCCGGGCCCAACCCGCCGCCAGTCAGGACGAACGCGGTCGAACCGATCGCCCAGGACATCCGGCTCCAGCTCGAGGATCGCGTCGAGCTTCCGCGCTTGTACATGGCCTGGCACGCCCCGGCGCTCTTCGGCGCGGGTGACGCCGAGCTCGACCTCGTGTCGGACGTTCTGGCCGGCGGCAAGACATCGCGGTTGTATCGCGCGCTGGTGTACGAGCAGCGGATCGCGACCGAGGTCGCCGCCACCCAGAGCTCGCGCGAGCTCGGCAGCTTCTTCCAGATCGTGGGGACGGCCGCGCCCGGACGATCGCTTGTCGAGCTCGAGCGCGCGATTGCCGTCGAGGTGGCGCGCTTCATCGATCGCGGCCCCACCGAGGTGGAGATGGAACGATGCCTCGCTCAAGCGGAGGCGAGCTTCATCCACCGGCTACAGACCGTCGGAGGGTTCGGCGGCAAATCGGATCAGCTCAACGCCTACAACGTCTATCTCGGTGACCCTGACTACTTCGACCGGGATCTCGATCGTTATCGCACCGCGACTGCCGACGCGCTTCGTCAGAGCGCCGAACGCTGGTTGAACCCCAACTCCCGAGTGCTCGTCAGCGTCGTGCCTCGCGGGCGCACCGAGCTGGCGCTGGAGGCCTCCGTGCCCGCGAAAGTCTCATGATGGCGGTCGATCGCTCACGGCTGCCGGCGCTCGGGCCGGAACCTGCCTATTCGTTTCCTCGCATCCACTGGCGCGCGCTTTCGAACGGTGCGCGTGCGTGCGCCGTCGAGCACCGTGATGTACCGCTCGTTAGTGCGATCGTGCTGATACCGGTTGGAGCCTCCGCGGACCCGACCGGCCGCCACGGCCTTGCCGCGCTGACCGGCGATCTGCTGGACGAGGGCTGCGGAGATCTCGGCGCGCTCGAGGTCCATGACGCCCTCGGGCGCATGGGCGCGCAACTCGACATCGAGGTCGGCGCGGATGCGACGCTCGTCACGATCACCGGCCTCGCGCGCTTCGCGGAACGAATCTTCGCGCTGGCCGCTGACATGATCGTGCGGCCTCGGATGGAGGCGCGAGAGTTCGAACGCGTTCGCGAGCTGCGGCTGAACCGCCTGGTGCAGCTTCGCGACGTGCCGTCGGCGCAGGCGGAACGCGCTTTTGCGAGCCTGCTCTTTGGATCCCACCCCTACGGTTACCTGCCGATTGGCACGACCGCTTCGCTGCGGGCAACCTCGCTCGACGACGTCACGGCGTTTCATCGGGCACAGTACCTGTCGGCTCGCGCGACGATTGTCGCCGTCGGCGATGCCCCTGCTGACCGGTTGTTCGCGTTGATGGAGGGTGCATTCGGTCCGTGGACCGTCGAAACACCGCCCGGCGCCGACGATGGCGGATCGACCTCGACGCCGGACACCGCCGCCCATCGCCTGGCCATCGTTGATCGTGCCGGATCACCGCAATCGGAGTTGAGAATCGGCCACGTCGGTCTGCCGAGAAGCACGCCGGACTACCACGCGCTCGTCACGCTCAACATGGTCCTGGGCGGCCAGTTCGTCAGTCGCCTGAACATGAATCTGCGCGAGCACAAGGGCTACACCTACGGCGTCCGTACGAGTTTCGATTTTCGGCGGGCGTCAGGCCTGTTCGTGATGCAGACCAGCGTGCAGTCGGAGGCCACCGTCGACGCGGTTCGCGAATCGCTCGCGGAGATGACGGACATCCGCAGCGCCCGGCCTGTGACCCGGCAGGAGCTCGAGCTCGGTCGTGCCGCGCTCACCCGCGGCTACCCCCGGAACTTCGAGACCGGCGAGCAAATCGGCCGGGCCGCGGCGCAGATCGCACTCTACGATCTGCCCGACGACTACTTCTCGACGTTCGTGCCGCGAGTGCTGTCGCTGACCCCCGAGGATCTCACACGCGTCGCGGCGCACATCGATCCTTCCCGGCTGACCACCGTCATCGTCGGCGATCATGCGAAGCTCCAGGATCGAATCCTCGAGCTCGGACTGGGGGAGGGGCTTGTGGTGGCACCTGAGTTCTGAGGCTTGTCGGTGCCAAAGGTGCCTAAGGTGCCTAGGGTGCGAGGGTGCCTAAGGTGCCAAGGTGCCAAGGTGCCAAGGTGCGCAAGGTGCCAAGGTGCCAAGGTGCCAAGGTGCCTAGCCCCTGGCACCCTAGCCCCTAGCACCTTTGGCACGCCTGGCACCTTAGGCACCCTTAGCACCCTAGGCACCCAGGCACCTTAGGCACGGACAAGGATCATGAAAGCATCCCGCTTCCACCACCACGGAGGTCCCGAAGTCCTGCGCTACGAGGACGCGCCAGATCCCGTTCCGTCACCCGGACGCGCGATCGTGAGGGTCCAGGCGTGCGCCCTCAATCACATCGATCTGTGGCAGCGTCGCGGGCTCGATCGGGTCTCGATTCCGCTGCCGCATATCTCTGGCAGCGACGTCGCCGGCGAGGTCGTGGATGACGGCGGTGGGCCAGTGCGAGCCGGGACGCGAGTGCTCCTGCAGCCCGGGCTCCATTGCGGGACCTGTCGAGCGTGCGCGCGCGGACGCGATAATCTGTGCGTCCGTTACGACGTGCTCGGGCTGCAATCTGACGGAGGCTACGCGGAGCTGATTGCCATTCCCGTCGAAAACCTCGTACCGATTCCCGATCACATCGGCTTCGTCGAGGCCGCGGCGTTTCCCCTGACCTTCCTGACCGCGTGGCACATGCTCGTGACGCTCGCGGCCATTCAGAGCGGGGACATCGTCCTGGTGCTGGCCGGCGGCAGCGGGGTCGGTCAGGCGGCCATTCAGGTTGCGCGGTTGCACGGTGCGCGCGTTTTCGCGACGTCAAGCCCGTCGAAGATGGAACAGACGCGGGCGCTCGGGGTCGAACAGGTGTTCGATCACTACGCCGGCGACTTCGGGCGCGAACTGAAGGCTGCAACGGCCGGTGCCGGAGCGGACATCGTCGTCGAGCACGTCGGCGAGGCGACCTGGGATCGCAGCATGCGCGCCCTCGCCGCGGGGGGCCGGATCGTCACCTGCGGCGCGACAACGGGGCCGAAGGGCGCGATCAATTTGGTACACCTGTTTGCGAGACAGCTGCAGGCGTTCGGCTCCTACATGGGCACGAGCCGCGAACTGCTGCAGGCCGTTCCACACTTCTTCGCGGGCCGCCTGAAGCCCGTGATTGACGAGGTCGTTCCACTTTCGGACGCTGTCCGGGCCCATCAGCGCCTGGAAGCCCGTCAGCACTTCGGCAAGATCGTCCTTACGCCCTGATCGGCGGATAGCGGTTGCGGGCCGGCAGACGCCGCCAGGGCCAGGAACCGCCACGAAAGGCCTTCCGTCCAACTCACAGACCTGGACGGCCGTTATACACTGAGCGCATGCCATGACTTTCAGCCGGGTGAGCCTCAGCCTCGTCGGAGTCGTCGGCGTGATGACGGCAGCGCTGGCCGCGGCCACGATTTGGCTGTTGATCTCGCAACCGGTGACCACCGCCAGCGTCGCGAACGAGCTCGCGGCCGGCAATGTCAGCCCGCTCGCGCGCGCGCTGGCAGGCGTCCTCTACGACGCGCTCCAAGGCATCCTGAAGTACCTCTGACCCGGATCTTCCGGTTCCTCAGCCAAGACTTCGGCTCAGGAACCGGCACAGCACGAGCCCATCCATCCATTTGAACGGCGTCACGCCGGTGCTGTAGTGCCCGCACGGCAGCACGGTCAGCTCGTGATCGATTCCCCGCCGCCGCAACTCCTGCACGAGCCCGCGCGAGAGCTCCACTGGAAACGTCAGATCGTATCGCGCGTACACGAGGAGCAAGCGGCGATCGCGTACGCGATCCAGGTATGGAAACGGCGAGATGGGCATCCAGATGCGGCGAAGCCGCTCGAGATCGATGTGCCCGTCGAGCGCTTCACGTACGTGCGCGGTCGACAGTCCGGACCACACGACGTCTGCGAAGTACGGCGAGATGTGATTGAGCGCCGCCGCCTTCACGAGCGGCTCATGCGCCGTCGTCAACATCGCCAGACACGACCCGAGGCTGGTACCGAGGATCCCGATCGATTCATACCCTTGATCGGCGAGCCACGCGATGGCCCGGCGCGCGTCGAGCACCGCCTGGCGGCACACCTGCGCCGTCCGGCCGACGTTGGCGCTGACGATGTAGTCCGCACGGCGCAGCTCCGGCGGCATGCGGTCGTCGTGATAGGGCAGGCTCAGACGCAGCGCGCTGATGCCGAAGCGGTTCAACAGCCGGCACAGACCGACGTGGCCTTCGCGGTCCGCGTTCCATTGCGGCATGACGACGACAGCCCGGCGCTGTCCCGCGGGCGATGGATCAGGAAAATAGCGCGCCCGGACGGTGTTGTTGGAGGGATGCGGGGTGACGATGGCGGTCGAAAATGTCAGCCGATCGCCGTCGAGCGAGTAGTCGCGGCACGGCGCCGCTTCGAAGAACTGCTCGCTCGAGGCGAGAGCGTCGTTCGCCCAGCGCTCCAGCAGCGCACCCGCGTCTCCTGGCTGCTCGAACCTGTCGATCCAGTCGACGCCCCACTCGAACGGACGAACGACTCGATCAGTAGCGGAGGCCGCGAGCCGCCGCTCCCAATTGTGGAATACACGTGCGATCACGCTCTACCGATCTCCCCCTGAGGCCTTCGCGCGGAGCACCTCGTACGATCCCTCGCCGCTCGAATCAATCGGCAGCGACGCCTGAGCCCAGCCTTCGACAAACGCCCCCGTCATGGGATCGCGGCCGCCGCCAAATCCGCCGATCACATTCGAAATGTCAGAGTAGCCCGAGGCTGCCAGCAGCTGCGCGGCCTGCGCGGATCGGCCGCCGACCTGACATCCCATCAGCAGCTTCGCGTCGGGCGGAAAGTTCGCGTGCATCACCTGCAGGAACTCCCGATTCGGCATCATCATCCCCGTACGCGCGTCATGGTGGAGGAGCGGGATGTTCACGGCGCCGGCCGGATGTCCCATCTCGAACTCCGGAACCGACCGGACGTCGACGTACGTATATCCTTCGGCCTGTTTCTGGTGCGCGTCCCGGACCGTGACGTTCTTTATCGGCATGGTTCTCCTGATGCGGCAGGCATGTTGCACCTAGTTATGCAGACAGCGCGAATATGCAGACCGCACGCAAACAGGGTCTTTCCCGAAGGGTTGCCACGATGATCGAACAACCGCCCGTCCCAGACGTGCCGCACGCGCCCGACGTCATCCGTCAGCCGCCGCCGGTGAATCGCCCGGTGCCTCCCGGCGAACCGGACATTGACGATCGTCCGGACATTCATCCGGTGCCACCGCCGACCGACCCCGGGCCTCCGCAGATTTGAGGCTCGACCGCTGCGGCAATCTCCAGCAGCCGGGGCGCGTGGTTGAGCGCACCCACGAGCTGGAGCCCGCGTGGCATCGAGTCGGGGCTCCACCGCGCAGGCATTGCGATGGCGGGGTGCCCGGTGACGTTGAAGAGCTGCGTCAGCCGGAGCATGACCGCGCGAACTGGTTCTATGGTCTGGTCGATCGCCACGGTTGAAGCACCCAGCAACGGCGCCGGAATCGGCAGCGCGGGCAGGAGCAGCGCGTCGCACGGCTCGAGCGCGCGACTCACCTCGCGCCTCAAGACGTCGCGAAGCCGAGAAGCCCGGACGTAATCCTCGCCGAGGACGTATCGCCCCATTTCGAGACGCAGCCTGACGCCTGGAGAGTAGCTGGTCCCGTGCTGCTCGAGCAGCGGGGCGTGATACCAGGCTGCCTCGGCCAGCACGAGGTGCAGGTAGACGTGTGGCGTCCAGGAGGCGTGCGCGATCTCGACGTCGACCACGTCGTGACCGGCCGCGGCGAGCGCCTCACAAGCCCTGGTGACCGCGTCTCGGGCGCCCGATTCCAGCCGGTCGAAGAAGTACGGCTTCGGCACGCCAAACACGAAGCGCTCCTTCGTCTCGAGCGACCACCCACCGGTCATCCCCTTCAGGGCCTGGTAGAGCAGGCCGAGATCCTCGACGCTTCTCGCCATCGGACCAACATGGTCGAGGCTCACGGCCAGCGGCACGATTCCGTCGCAGGTGATCTCGTCGAACGTCGGCTTGAGCCCGAACGTGCCGCACGCGGCGGACGGAATTCGAATCGAGCCGCCAGTGTCCGTTCCCAGCGCCCCGAAGCACATGCCGGCCGCGAGCGCCGCAGCCGATCCGCTACTCGATCCCCCCGCGGAGCGCGACTCGTCGATTGGATTGCGGACCGGTCCGAAAGCCGACTCGTCGCTGGTCGTGCCGAACGCGAACTCGTGCAGGTTCGTCTTGCCGATGATGATCGCGCCGGCCTCCCGAAGTCGGCGCACGACAGGCGCGTCGATAGCGGCTTCTTTCGACGGCACCGCGGACCCGGCTGTCGTCGGGGTGCCCGCCACGTCGATGAGATCCTTGACGGCGATCGGGATCCCGTGCAGCGGTCCGTGGTATCGGCCAACCCGGATGTCGCGCTCCGCGACGGCGGCGGCTTGGAGCGCCGAGTCCTTCAGGACCGAGATGAACGCATTGACGGTCGGCCGTGCCTCGATCTGCGCGAGACAGCCAGTTACGAGATCGACCGGCGACACGTCACCGGCGCGCACGCGCGGCGCGACCTCAGCGATCCCCCGAAGATCCGCGGTCGTCATGCTCGAGGAGACGGCGGTGCTGATTCGCGCTCGAGGCGGCGGCGATGTTCGTCATCGGCGGCGCGCAAGGCAGCGGTCGATCGTGCGAGCGTCTCGAGCAGCGGCCCGAGCTCGCGAAGCCCACGCGTCTCGGCGTCACTCTGCGCAGCGGCAAGCCAGGTGTCGAGGTTCATGGTCAGAACGTGAGTGTGCCGCGAATCGTGACCGGGACGGTGAGGAATCGATGCTCGATCGGCAGGTCGAGACGATTCCAGGCGAACTTGATCGAGAGCTCGACGCCAAATGGCCCCGAGGTCACGCCTCCGCCGCCTTCGGCGAAATATCGATGGCCGTCGCCGAGGTCGCTGCGAATCGTGCCGACACCGGCATCGACGAACGCGTGGCTGCCGAGTCCCCACCCCGTGGAATGATCTGCGACCCAGAGACCCGCACCCACATCGTACGCGCGTCCGTTCGTGAGCGTGTAGCTGTCGAGAGCGCCGGGGCCGTCGAAGGAGACCCGAATCGTCGGCAGATCTTCCACGTTGCCGCGGATCCCAAACGTTGGTCCGGTGCTGATTCCGATAGGATAGACCGTCACGCCGAATCCGCGTCCACGCCGGTTGAACTCGAGGACGTCGATCTGCGTGGATCCGTCCCGAGTCTCGTACTCGTAGGCCTTGAACTGCGCTCGCGCGACCTCCGAGCCGACCAGCTCCTGAAGCGGGTACTCGCCAAAGTGCAGCGGCTGCGTATAGAGCCAATCGAGGCTGACACTGATGAACTGCCGCCGCGGCTTCGCGGCCTCATAGGTTTGCGCCTCCGCAGCCGCTGTGGTCAGCACGGCAACGCACACGATGACCGCTACACGCAGGCCTTTGCCCATGGGTTGGTTGTTCCCGGATGATAAGCTGAACGGCACGCGCGCAGCCGAGCGGCGCGTCCTCTCCAAGGGTAACGTACGCCGTGAACGACCGCACCCGGACACTTGCTGCCGTCATGCTTGCGCCGCGGCAGCCGATCGAGATCCGCGAATTCCGACAACCAGACCTTCCGCCCGGGGGGGCGCTGCTCAGAACTGCACGTTCCGAGGTCTGCGGTACCGACGTGCACCTCTGGCACGGTCGTCTGTCAGGGGTGCCGTATCCCATCATTCCGGGGCACGTCTCCGCCGGGACGCTCGAGCAGATTCGCGGGCCGCTGACAGGAATCGACGGCAGCGAACTGCAGGAAGGCGATCGCGCCGTCTTCTTCGACGTGCATCGCACCTGCGGACGCTGCCGCGCATGCACGATTCACCGCACGCCGACGCGCTGTTCCGCGCGTCGCGTGTACGGCATCACCGACCCGGCGTCCGAAGGATTGTTCGGTGGATGGTCGCAGCACATCTATCTCGAGCCCGGTGTCGGCATCGCGCGGCTGCCTGACCCGGTCAGCTTCGAGGACTACATCGGCGGCGGCTGCGGACTGCTGACCGCGGTCCACGTGCTCGAGCGGGCTGCGCTGCGTCCGGGTGACAGCGTCGTCGTGCAGGGCACGGGCGCTGTCGGGCTGAGCGTCATTGCCCTCGCCCGGCTGACCGGCGCCTCGTCTGTCCTTGCGATCGGCGCGCCGGCGGATCGCCTCGCGCTGGCGCAGGCCATGGGCGCGGACGAAGTGTTCGATCTGCCGAGTACCACCGTCGCGTCGCGTCTCGAGGCCGTGCGTGCGCGTACGCACGGCGAAGGCGCGGATGTCGTCATCGAAGCCGCCGGGTCACCACGCGCGATCGAAGAAGGACTGATGCTCGCCCGCGATGGCGGGCGCTACGTGATCGCAGGGCACTACACGGACGTGGGCGACAGCACCGTCAACGCGCACCGCCACATCAACCGCAAGCATCTCGAGATCCGCGGGTGCTGGGGGAGCGAGCCTGGACACTTCCTGCGCGCGCTCACGTTCCTCGAGCGATACGCCGCGATCGTCCCCTGGCACGCGATCGGCGGCCGCACGTATCCCCTGACCGCGCTCAGCGACGCCCTCGCTGATGCGGAAGCGATGCGGATCACGAAGGCACTGGTGGATCCGTGGGCGTGACGGGGCTCGGGTCTCGGCAATCGGCGTCTCGGGCATCGGGGCGCTCCCAGCTGGCTATCAGCATCCGGTCAGCATTTCTCAGCGCTCGCGGGGCCCCACCCCCGCTCGCTACCAGCCTCGCGCATTCGCGCTCGGCTGTGGCCGCAGGCGCGGCTGATACAACGCCTGTCTCCGCTTCACCGACAGTCCAGCACGACCTTCCTCGCCCGAGCACAGAATGCCGAGCCCCGGCGTCTCGTTATACATTGCCCCCATGCGACACACGAAGATCGTGGCGACCGCGGGGCCCGCGAGCAACGATCGGCAGACGATCGAGGCGCTGATCGCGGCGGGCGTCGACGTCTTCCGTCTTAACTTTTCGCACGGCACCCACGAATCGCACGCGCAAACGTTCGCCCGCGTCCGGGAGGCGGCGGTCGAGAGCGGACGGCACATCGCCATCATGCAGGACCTCAGCGGACCGAAGATCCGCACCGGCACGCTGGTGGGGGGCGCGGCGATCTCGCTCGAGCCTGGAGACGAGCTGCGCCTTGCGGAGGGTGAGGGCCCCGGCGGTCCGGGCCTCGTGTTCACGCCCTTCGGTCAGCTGATTCGCAGCGCGCGCATTGGGGATCGACTGCTGCTTGCCGATGGACGCATCGAGCTGCGCGTGGTCAAGGCCTCGCCCTCGGAGCTGACGACGGTTGTCGTGCACGGCGGACGGCTCGGCGAGCACAAGGGCATCAACGCGCCCGGTGTCCCGCTGGCCACTTCAGCGCTGACGGCGAAGGACATCGACGACCTGCGCTTCGGGCTCGACCTTGGCGTCCACTTCGTGGCCTTGAGCTTCGTGCAGACGCCGGAGGACGTCAGCCGCACGCGCGAGCAGATGACCGCGCACGGGCGTGTCGTACCCGTCATCGCAAAGATCGAGCGCCCGGCGGCGGTCGAGAATCTCGCCGGCATCCTCGCGGTGGCGCAGGGGGTGATGGTTGCGCGCGGCGATCTCGGGCTCGAGATGCCGCTCGAGCAGCTGCCGCGTGTGCAGAAAGAGATCATGCGGTGCGCCCGGGCGGCCGGCCGTCCGGTGATCCTCGCGACGCAGGTGCTCGAATCGATGTGTTCGGAGCCCCGTCCGACGCGAGCCGAGGTCAGCGATGCCGCCAATGCGGTGGACGAGGGCGCCGACGCGATCATGCTGGCGGGGGAGACGGCGATTGGCGCCCATCCGGTCCGCGCGGTGGAGACGCTCGACGCGATCATCCGAGACGCCGAACGGGTCCCGCCGGCGACGCGCGTTCACCCGGACGCCGATCCCATTTTCAGCCGTCACGGCCGTGCGCTCTGCGAGGCCGCCGTCACGCTGGCGACGGCGGGCGAGGCGGACGCGATCGTCGCGGTGACCCGCGAGGGGAAGACGGCGCGAATCCTGTCGTCGCTGCGGCCGTCAGCGCCCATCTATTCGGCCAGCGCCAGCGAGGATGTCTCGGGCGCACTGGCGCTCCTCTGGGGCGTGGTGCCGGTTGTCACGCCGGAACGCGAGGTCGAGCGGCTCGAGGTAGTGCTGCTCGAGCGAAAGCTGATGCCCGCCGGGTCGATGGTCGTCTTCATCAACGTGAGCCCAGAGCTCAATCGCCCCGACATCAACTTCGTCAACTTCCAGAGGATCGGGTAGCTGGCTGCGGATCAGGCGTGAAGTTCGAGAAACGTCTTCAGCGTCTCGAGCGATGAGAGCCAGCCGCGTCCGATGACCTCGTAGTACCGCCGCCACCGGGGATTCTCGTCGAATCCAC
The DNA here is from genome assembly GCA_036258055.1 of Vicinamibacterales bacterium. GTDB lineage: Bacteria > Acidobacteriota > Vicinamibacteria > Vicinamibacterales > 2-12-FULL-66-21 > DATAEK01. The sequence goes on along the minus strand of DATAEK010000102.1, from coordinate 1,261 downwards.
GCTGGCGCACGGTGATTCGACAGGCGGCGCCTTCCATCTGGCACGTCACCTCGAGCGACATCGGACCGATCGGGTCGCCGTCCGGTCCATGCCACCAGGCCTCGCTGACAAAGAACTCGCGCGCGGGCTGAAACTCGATCACCGTACCGTGGAACACACCACCCAGCCGGCCGAGCATCTCGTCGCGCTCGCTCGTCGGTTCCCATTCGATGGCGTACGCGCCGAGCGGACTCGGGGTCGTCACCGATCGGGTCGCGCGCCACCAGTGCGCGAGCGCTTTCGGATCGAAAAACGCCTCGAGTGCGCGCACGGGGGCGCAGACCACGAGGATCGAGTGCTCGAATCCAATTTCCGGCGGATCGGGGTCACGGCGCGAGCGCACAGCTTCTCCTCACCATCGAACACCTCGGCCGAAAAGCCCGGCCGTTGTCCATCTGTCGATGGCGAATGGCTGACTGATCGTAACGGGCGCGGCACCGGGCGTAAAGGCGCCGCCTGTACAATGGCAGCCATGGCGAGCCCGCAGGCCGACGTCCCGGTACCAGACGAGACGTGGGACGAGCACTACCGCGACGAACGCGATGCGGCGTTCCTCTATCGTGCGCTCGCCGCCGTTGAGTCTGACACGGATCGTCGGAAGCTGTTCGAACGTCTCGCCGTCGTCGAAGATCGCCACGCTCAGCGATGGGAAGAGCTGTTCCGGGACGGCGGTCGCACTCTCCCGAACTACAAGACGGCTTTCAGGACCCGCCTCCTCGCGTGGGCGGCGAAGCGGTTCGGCACCGGCTTCATCCTGCCGCTGATGCTCGCGGAAGAGGGGCGCGAGGTGCAGGCCTATCTGGGGCTCGCGCGCCACGCCACCAGCCGTCAGACGCACCAAGCCGCGGTCGACATTGCCTCGGACTCCGCCGTCCACGCACGCGAGCTCGCCGAAATGATGGGCCGCGAGGGCGAGCCGTGGCACGTCGGCGGCTCCGGCGGCTACCTGAAAAGCGTCGTCTACGGATTCAACGACGGCTTGACCGCGAACTTCGGACTCGTGGCGGGCGTCATCGGCGCGGACGTCGCCCCGCACATCGTGATCATCAGCGGCGTCGCCGGCGCGATCGCAGACGCGCTGTCCATGGGATCCAGCGGTTACCTCGCGGCCAAGAGCGAAGCCGAGGTCCAGAGCCATCAGATCGAGATGGAGCGCCACGAGATGCGGCTCATGCCCGATCTCGAGGAAGACGAGCTCGCGGTGATTTACGAAGCGAAGGGG
>DATAEK010000241.1:0-8406 GCA_036258055.1 Vicinamibacterales bacterium | reverse complement strand
CCGTCACGGGTATGAGCTGCCCGCGGATTCACGCATCGTGCGCCACCATCGCGGGCACGCCATACCCCCCGGGCCCGGGCATCTGTCGCTGCGCGACACGCGCGAGTAGGACAATGCCGGCAATTCGGCGCGATCCGCTGCTGGCATCGAAGTTGGTAGCGCGCTCCGACTCGGAGGTCAGGGGAGGAGTGATCGTCATGCAGCCAGCGTATGCCCCTGCGGGACCACGCCGCGCGCAAGGCCGCGCGACGGAGCGGCGCCGCGGCGCCGGGGAGTTGTTGCGGACGGTGACGAGCGGGTTGAGCGCGACGCGGGAGGTCGCGCGGGTGAGGGAACGCTTCGAGGAAGAAATCCGGACGCTGGTGCGCGCGCGGTCGATTGCGGTGTGCGACGGGGCGCTGGCCGCGCCGCCGGATCCCAACGTCCTGGTCGTCGACATTCCCGCGGACGTGCCGCCGCAGCGCCCACGTCTCGAGGCGGTCTTCGAGCCGGGCCGTTCACTCGACGGCTGGACGTGTCAGATGCTGGAGTCGGCGTCGCACGTCGCCGCGCTGCTGCTCGAGATCGAGCGCGCCCAAAGGCGAGCGCCGCTCTTCGCGCGTGTCCGTGGCGACGGTGCGGCACCGCTCATCGGCTCGAGCCCGGCGATTCGACAGGTGCGCGAGCGCATCGAGCGCGTTGCGGCCACTGATTTCACGGTGCTCATCGAGGGCGAATCTGGAACGGGAAAGGAGCTGGTCGCGCGCCAGATCCATGACCTCAGTCGGCGGCGCAAGGGTCCGTTCGTCGCGGTCAATTGCGCGGCGATCGTCGAAACGCTTCTCGAGGCGGAACTCTTCGGCATCGAGGATCGCACAGCGACGGGCGTTCGGGGCCGGCGCGGCAAGTTCGAGCACGCCCACGAAGGAACATTGTTCCTGGACGAAGTGTCCGATCTGTCACCGGCCGCGCAGGCCAAGCTTCTGCGCGCGATTCAGGATCTCTCGGTCGAGCGCGTCGGCGGCAGCAGCGTCCGCCACATCGACACCCGGATCATCGTGGCCACGAACCGTCCTCTCGCCGAGATGGTCGAGCATCGCCGCTTCCGGCTGGACCTGTACTACCGGTTGAATGGAATCGACGTGCAGGTGCCGCCGCTTCGCGCCCGCCGGGATGACGTCCTGGAGCTGGCGCGGTACTTCCTCGATCGACATCACCTGGTGCGTCCGCTGCAGTTGTCGGCGGCGGCCATCGACGCGTTGCTCGCGTACGACTGGCCGGGTAACGTGCGCGAGCTCGAACGGGTCATCGAGCGTGCGGTTGCGCTCGCGGGATCGGGCTTTCTCGAGCTGGACGACCTGCCGCCGGCGTTACTGGGCGGCTACGGCGACGTGCTCCTGCCATCGCTGCGGGCGAAAGAAACGATGCGGGCCTGGGGCAGCCGGTATGCGCGGCTCGTGCTCGAGCGCTGCCGGAACAACAAGCGTCAAGCCTGCCGGGAGCTGGGGATCTCGTATCACACGCTGCGGTCGTACTTGAGTTACCGGCCGGCACCGGCACACCAGGACATCGCGAAGGAAGAACCAGCAGGAGACTGATCATGCGCGCGGAAGCTGCCGGGCCGAGACCGACGCGAATCGCTGGTCAGCGTCCCGAGCCCGATTGGCGCGCCTGGGCTTTTTCCGTGCGTAGCTTCTGCAGCTCCGCGACGAGCGCGGCCATCGCCGGATCCTTGATCGGATCGGCGACACGCACGGTGTGTGCGCGGTCGCCATCCTTGATGGTGATGGTGTGAGTCTGATAGTCGGCGGCGCGCGGCGGAGGCGGGGAGTCGGCCGGCTGGTCGAAGAAGTGTGCTTCCTCGACCAGCCGTTCGAGTTTCGCCCGGCGATCGGCCGGCAGATCCGCCGTATCGAACGTGACAGGCGCGGAGAGTCCAGGAAAGTACGCGACGCCGCCGGACGTGCGGAACTCAATCGTCACAAGTACGATCCTAGCGGTCTTCTCTTGTCGCTTCCACTCGGCCTACCGCGTGCCACCTGCCCGCATCGCCCGCGGGCCGGCGGCCGTGCCGATCAAGCTGATACCGACTTCCGCCCAAGCTTCGCGGACGGCGTCCGCTTCGGTCGTCCCCATGGCCGTTGCGTGGTTGAGCGTCACCCGCGCGAACCGGCGGAAGCCCGTATTCGGCCGGACGGTCGCGTCGCGGAGGGAGTCGTACCAGATGCGTCCGGCCTTTTCCCATGCGAATCCGCCAAGCTTGACCGCCGCGAGATAGAACGCGTGGTTGGGGATGCCCGAATTGATGTGGACACCTCCGTTGTCTTCGAAGGTCTGGACGAAATCGTTCATGTGTTTCGGCTGAGGATCCTTGCCGAGGAGGGGATCGTCGTAGGCGGATCCCGGGTCCTTCATCGAGCGCAACGCGACGCCGTGGATGCCCGCGGCCAGGAGCCCTTCACCAATCAGCCAGTCTGCCTGATCCGCGGCCTGGTTCAGGGAGGCCTGTTTGATCAGCGATCCGAAGACGTCAGACATCGATTCGTTGAGCGCGCCTGACTGGGAGAAGTACTGAAGCCCCGCTTCGTCTTCGGTCACACCATGTGTCAGCTCGTGGCCGATAACGTCCTTGGAGACCGTGAAGCGATTGAAGATCTGTCCGTCGCCGTCGCCGAACACCATCTGCTCGCCATTCCAGAACGCGTTGTTGTAGCGATCGCCGAAATGGCAGGTCGCTCGCAGCGCCAGTCCTTCGTCGTCGATCGAATTGCGCCCGTACTTCTCGAGGTAGAAATCGTAGGTGTCGCCCAGTCCGTCGTACGCTTCGTCGAGGGTGACATCTCCTGATGGGCCCTGCCCCTCGCCTCGGACGAGCGTACCAGGCAACGTCTGAGCGTGGTTGGCGTTGAAGATCGACCGCTGTTTCTCCGGTGCCGCACCGCCGATCGCGGGTGGCCCGGCCGGCGGGAGGTCGACCCGACGGGCGGCGCGCATCGCGCGCAACGTCTCGTCGATCGCCAGCGACCGATTGGCCGCCGCGCGCTGATCGGCGTTGCCGCGTTCAGCGATCCGTCGAAGCACCTGAGGCGGCACGATGCAGAAGATCGAGTGCCGGTGATAGAACTGACGCATGGACGTGCTCCTTTCACGAGCGAAGCCCCACTTGACTCAAATCGAGGTGGGTCTCGCGACCCCCGCTTCGTTCGAGGTGGAGATTCTGCTGCTGATACTAACGCCCGCAGCTGCCAGTTCGAACGATCAAAACGTGCAAATGAGTGATGACAAGACTGCGACAACCTAAGCTCAGCCGTGTGCACACGTCATGCGCTTGGCAATGAACTGAATCCGTGCGTCCCATCGCGAGACCGTCGCGCCACCGGGAATGCTGGTGTCCGCAGGGTTGCCGCTCCCTTGCGATGAGTCTCGTCGTGCCGCATCGGCGGCAGGCGTAGACGACACCCTGATTAGCCTGCTTCTCGAACGACATGGGCTTCTCGCATCCGGCACAGATCGGAGTAGTCGTCCGAGCTCGTGCCATCATCGTGCCTCAGTCTTTCTGAAGGCCGCAGTGTGGGTCGTCGGCACCGTTTGGCACTGTATGGGTACAGTTGTCGAATCGGGCGTCGAGGTTTCACACCGTGACTCCCGCAACGGGCACACGGCAGCGGCCGTGCATTCTTGACCCACTGCCGAGTCGCATAGTACCTTTCTTGGGTTGTACGCGCGGCGTTTCGCCGGTCCGAGATCGCGGCCGCGCGCGCGTTGGTTCTGAGCCACCAGAGAGGCGCGGGCGCTGCGATTGGTAAAGCCGCGCCGTCGCGCCGACGACCAATCGAGCACATGTCCCAGCCCGGCACGCTCAAGAAAACACCGCTGAACGCCACGCACCGATCGTTGGGCGCGCGGATGGTGGAGTTCGGTGGCTGGGACATGCCCGTCGAGTACTCCGGAATCGTCGACGAGCACATGGCGGTTCGTACGCGCGCGGGCCTCTTCGACGTCAGCCATATGGGCCAGATCGAGATCGCCGGGCGCGATGCGCTCGCGGCGGTTCAACGGATCACGTCCAACGACGCCTCCAGGCTGGCCCACGGTCAGGCGCAGTATTCGGCGCTGACGACGGCGGAGGGCACGTTCGTCGATGATGTGCTCACCTACCGGTTGGCGGATGAGCACTACATGCTCGTGGTGAACGCCGGGAACATCGCGAAGGACTTCGCGTGGATCGCGGAACACGTCAAAGGTGTCGGTGACGCGGTAGCGGTCAACACCAGCGCGCGCTACGCGCTGATCGCGCTGCAGGGGCCCGCGGCCGGCGACGTGTTGCAGACCCTGACCGGCGTGAAGCTCAACGAGATCAAGTACTACTGGTTCACAACCGGTGAGGTTGCCGGGGTCAGAGGCACGATCTCGCGGACGGGCTATACCGGTGAAGACGGCTTCGAGGTTTTCGTCCCCCCGTCAGGCGCCGAGCGCGTGTGGGACGCGATCCTGCAGGCCGGCAAGTCCGCGGGGGTCGTACCGGCCGGCCTCGGTGCCCGGGATACGCTGCGCCTCGAAGCTGCGATGCGGCTCCACGGTAATGACATCGATGAAACCACGACGGTGCTCGAGGCCGATCTCGGTTGGATCGTGGGGTGGAAGAAGGACGGTTTCATCGGCGCCGACGTGCTCCGCCGCCAGAAGCAGGAAGGCGTGCAGCGCAAGCTGGTCGGCTTCGAGGTCCTCGATCGCGCGATCGCGCGGCACGGCTACGAGGCCTACGTCGATGGCGAGAAGGCGGGCGTGGTCACGAGTGGAACGCAGACCCCCTATCTGAAAAAAGCCATCGGGATGGCGTATCTGCCGGCGAATCGAACGGCCGAGGGGACCCCATTCGAGATCGACGTGCGCGGCCGTCGCGCGCGCGCCGTGGTCGTCCCCATGCCGTTCTACAAGCGAGGACGTTAGGCGCAACTTTGAGTTCCGCCCGTACAATTACCCGCAGGAGCTGACGCTATGTATCCGCCCGACCGCAAATACACCAAGGACCACGAGTGGGTGAAGATTTCGGGCGACGAGGCACGCGTCGGCATCACGGACTACGCACAGAAGCAGCTCGGGGACATCGTGTACTTGGAGCTTCCCGAGGTCGGCCGCAGTTTCAGCAAGGGCGACGTCTTCGGAACGATTGAGTCGGTGAAGGCCGTATCCGAGCTGTACTGCCCGGTGAGCGGACAGGTCACGGACGTCAACAGCGCGCTCGTGCAGAAGCCTGAGGCCGTCAACACCAGTCCTCACGATTCCTGGATGATCGCGTTGAAGCCATCGGGTGGAGGAGACGACCTCCTCGACGCCGCGCAGTATTCCGAACTGACCAAGTGACCCCTCCGTGCCTGACCTCAGACGAATGACAGCAGAGACTCTCGGATCCTTCCAGACCAGACACATCGGGCCGGACGCGGCGGAGCGTGACGCGATGCTTGCGGCCGTCGGTGTACCGTCGCTCGACGCGCTGATCGAACAGACCATTCCGCCTGGCATCCGTCTGGCGGCCAGCCTCGACATGCCCGCGGGCGAGAGCGAGCATGGCTACCTGCGCCGCCTGGCCGGACTCGCGGCGCGAAACGAGACGACGCGGTCGTACATCGGCATGGGGTACTACGACTGCGTGACGCCAAGCGTGATTCTGCGCAACGTCTTCGAGAACCCCGGGTGGTACACGCCGTACACCCCGTATCAGGCCGAGATCGCGCAGGGACGGCTCGAGTCGCTGCTCAACTTCCAGACGGTGGTGAAGGATCTCACCGGGATGGACATCGCGACGGCCTCGCTGCTCGACGAAGCGACGGCGGCCGGTGAGGCGATGGCGATGTTTCACCGACTGCAGACCAGGAAGGCGCCGGCGGGGCAGGAGAGCGTGTTTCTCGTTTCGGATCGGTGCTTCCCGCAGACGCTCGACGTATTGCGCGGACGAGCTGAGCCGCTTGGTATCCGCCTCGAGGTGGTGCCGGTGGCGAGCATGACGGACGTGATGTTGTCGAAGGCGTTCGGTCTGCTCCTGCAGTACCCGGACGACAACGGGAACGTCACGGATGTGCGGACCGCTATCGAACGCGCGCACGCGGCGGACGTGCTCGTGGCGGTGGCCAGCGACCTGCTCGCGTTGACGCTGCTCACGCCGCCCGGCGAGATGGGAGCCGACGCCGTCATCGGCAACTCGCAGCGCTTCGGCGTTCCTCTCGGCTACGGCGGCCCGCATGCGGCGTTCCTTGCGACCCGCGACTCGTTCGTCCGACAGGCGCCCGGCCGGATCATCGGGCTGTCGATCGACGCGCGCGGCCGGCGTGCGTACCGCATGGCGCTCCAGACCCGCGAGCAGCACATCCGGCGCGAGAAAGCGACGTCGAATATCTGCACGGCTCAGGCGCTCCTGGCGAACATCGCCGCGATGTACGCCGTGTATCACGGGCCACGAGGGTTGCAGGCGATTGCGTCGTCGGTGCACGGCATGGCCCGGTGGCTCGCGTCGGCGTTGACGGCCCTCGGCTTTCGCCAGGTGAACGACGCTTTCTTCGACACGCTGCGCGTCGAAGGCGTGGACGTCGCGGCCGTGCGGGCCGCTGCAAGCGCACGCCACATCAACTTCCGCTATTGGGACTCGGCCGTAGGCATCTCGATTGACGAGACGGTTTCCGGCGACGATCTCAACGACATTCTCGACGTGTTCGCGCAGGTTGCCGGCAGGAAGGCCCCTGGTGCGGTTTCGTCCGTGCCCGAGTGCATTCCGTCGGCGCTGCGCCGATCGAGCCCGTTTCTGACGCACCCGGTCTTCAATTCGCATCACTCGGAAACGAAGATGATGCGTTACATCAAGACCCTCGAGCGCCGGGACGTGGGCCTCGACACCTCGATGATCCCGCTCGGCTCCTGCACGATGAAGTTGAACGCCGCGTCCGAGATGATTCCGGTGACCTGGTCCAAGTTCTCGCGCGTGCATCCGTTCGCGCCGATCGAGCAGGCTGAAGGCTACGCGCAGATCTTTCGCGAGCTCGAAGCAGCGCTCTGCCGGATCACGGGGTTCACGGCCGTGTCGTTGCAGCCCAATTCAGGCGCGCAAGGAGAGTTCGCGGGTCTGATGGTGATCCGCGCGTATCACCACGATCGCGGTCAGGGTGCGCGCAACGTTGTCCTGATTCCGTCATCGGCGCACGGCACGAACCCGGCGAGCGCAACGATGGCCGGGCTGAAGGTCGTTGTCGTCGCGTGCGACAGCAACGGTAATGTGGACCTGACCGATCTCAGGGCCCGCGCCGCGCAGCATCGTGATGCGCTCGCAGCGCTGATGATCACCTATCCGTCGACTCACGGCGTCTTCGAAGAGGAGATCTGTGAAATCTGCGCGATCGTGCACGAGCACGGTGGTCAGGTGTACATGGACGGGGCCAACATGAACGCGCAGGTCGGGCTCACCAGTCCGGCCGCGATCGGTGCGGACGTCTGTCACCTGAACCTCCACAAGACGTTCGCGATTCCGCACGGCGGCGGCGGTCCCGGCATGGGCCCGATCGCCGTCGCCGCGCATCTCGCACCGTACCTGCCGGGTCATCCGGTTGTGAAGGTGGGCGGCGACAAACCCATACCCGCCGTGGCGGCTGCACCGTGGGGGAGTGCGAGCATCCTGCTCATCTCGTACGGCTACATCCGCATGCTCGGGGCAGAGGGAATGACCGATGCGACCCGCGTCGCCATCCTCAACGCCAATTACATCAAGGCGCGGCTCCAGGGTCACTACGACGTGCTCTACGCCAACCACAACGGGCGCGTCGCGCACGAGATGATCTTCGATTTGCGTCCGTTCAAACACGGCGCCGGACCGTCAATCGACGAGCAGGACGTGGCAAAGCGCCTGATGGACTACGGATTCCACGCGCCGACGGTCTCTTTTCCGGTTGCTGGGACGATGATGATCGAGCCGACGGAGAGCGAGTCGAAAGAAGAGCTGGATCGGTTCTGTGACGCGCTGATTGCGATCCGCGAGGAGATTCAGGCCGTGATCGACGGCCGGGTCGATCCGCGGGACAACGTCCTCAAGAACGCGCCGCACACCGCCGAGGAGGTCGCGTCGGATGCGTGGTCGCATGCGTATTCGCGCGAGCAGGCCGCCTACCCGCTGCCGTACGTGCGGGCCACAAAGGTCTGGCCGGCGGTCGCGCGTATCGACAATCCCTACGGCGATCGCAATCTGATCTGTGCCTGCCCGCCGATTGAGGCGTACGAACCGGTGGAAATGGTAAATGGCAAAGGGTAAATGGCAAAGGAATGGCAAATGGTAGCCGCGTACGTGCCGGCGTCTAGCGAACGCTCGCGGGCCTGGTCGATTGACGTGCGCGCTGACGATATCCTTCGAGGAGTTTCAACGTAATCGGACCGGGCTTGCCGGTTCCG